>CAYLTE010000091.1:0-11678 GCA_964386195.1 uncultured Burkholderiales bacterium
GGCATCCCTGGCGGCGCTTACCCGTTCGGCAGGAAGAAGCAGGACGAGGGCTCATAGGAAGATTGGGGCTGAGACCGCACCGAATCTCTCATTTCGGTAGTTTCCCGATGCACAGGACTGCATGAGCAAGGCACGCCTGGCACTGCAATGAAGATCTTCAGCCGACGACTCACTCAGTTGAGTGAAGAGCAACTCCCAATCTTTCGAGTGCACGTTGACGACCGTGTCTTCGCAGCCTGCATCCTGATTGGCACATTCGACGACTTTCCGAAGGGCCTCTGCGATTGTGCTCAGCAGACACTTAGTCGGGTAGTGAAGGTAGCGGGCAGTCGTTTCGAAGAGGGCCAAGTCTGGGGCCTAGAAGTAGAGCAGATGGACGATGCAGAGCAGCAGGTGGCAGACGCGGTCGCATTCGTCCACGACCGGGGTGCGGTAGCGTTCCTTTGCCCGAGAACGGATACGGCCGACCATGTAGTACACCTCTTGGAGGCGCTCGGCTGAGCCTCGAACGAAAGGTCCAGGTACATGCGTTCCAGCATAGACAGGAGGCGGTCAGATTATGGCGAAGAAGCGTCCGCGGCAGCCTTAGCAGGTCAGAAGCCCTACCGTCGCCAAGACAACCTGCCGTCCCGGAATCAGAGACTTAGCATGGCGGGAGAAGACTCCGATTGCGGATTCATTAGCGCGCCCTCCCCAGCGCCGCGCTCGACCACGGCGGTCCGTTGCGCCTGGGAATCGAACAGCGAGGGGATCGCCGCCGATGGCACCGGGCGCGAGAAGAAGTATCCCTGACACTGGTCGCATCCAATCGAGTCCAGGAACGCCAGCTGAGCATCGTCCTCGACACCTTCCGCAACGATGTTCAGTCGTAGACTTCTCGCCATCGCCACGATCGCTTTCACAATCGCCGCATCGTCCCCACTGGACAGCACGTCCTTGATGAACGTCCGATCCACCTTCAGCGTGTTGATGGGGAACTTCTTCAGATAGCTCAGGCTCGAGTAGCCCGTTCCGAAATCGTCGATCGAAATGCAGATGCCCATTTCGCGTAGCTGATGCAGCGTCCTCACCGCTTCGTGCGGATTGGACATGACAACGCTTTCCGTCACCTCCAGTTCCAGCGCCTCCGGCTCCAGTCTCGACTCCTCGAGGGCTTCGGTGATGATGCGCACGAGGGTTGGCTGTCGGAACTGCGCAGCCGAGACATTGAGCGCGATTCGCACGTCTGCGAGGCCCTCATCGCGCCATCGGCGATTCTGACGGCACGCGGTGCGTATGACCCATGTTCCCAGTTGAGTGATGAGTCCGGTCTCTTCCGCGAGAGGAATGAACTCCTGCGGCATCACGAGGCCCCGTTCCGGATGCCGCCAACGGACGAGTGCCTCCAGACCTACGATCCGTTGCGATGAGACCTGGACTTTCGGCTGGTACCACAGCTCGAGTTGTTCTTCTGCCAGCGCTTTGCGAAGACTGTTTTCGAGTTCGAGCTTGCGTCCCGCGTCCTCGTTGAGGACAGGCGCGAAGAACTGGCAATTGTTCCTTCCGAGCTTCTTCGCGTGGTACATCGCGATGTCCGCGTGTGCCAGGAGTTCCGATGCGCTCGCGCCGTCCTGGGGTGCGATGCTGATGCCGATGCTCGCCGAGATGACCATCTCCGCGCCCTTTGGGTGAAATGGCTCCGCCATGCATGCCTGAATCTTCTGCGCGACGACGCCCGCATCACTCGCGCGGTCGATGCCGCTGAGCAGCACGACGAACTCGTCTCCTCCCAGCCGCGCCAGCGTATCTTCGTGGCGCAGCTTTCCACGGATGCGCCTCGCGACCTCCGCAAGCACATCGTCGCCCGCCTGGTGTCCTAGCGAATCGTTGATCAGCTTGAATCGATCTAGATCGATGAACATGAGTGCGAACGACGCCCCCGTCCGGGTCGCGCAGTCGAGCGCCTCCTTCACCCGCTGCTCGAACAAGGTACGGTTGGGAAGGTTGGTCAGCCCGTCATGCAACGCCATGTGCCGCAGTTTCTCGTTTGCGACATCCAGCGACTCCTTCGCCTGATCGAGAAACGCGGTCAGCGTCCCTGTACGGCGCGCCATGTGTCCGTCGAACACCGACAGGAGGATCGTCACGCCGAGAATGGTCAGGGAGATCAGCGCGATCAATCCGGCCATCCAGTCGTTGTTCACGGCAGTACCTGACACGCAGATCGTTCCCGGCGCAAAACGCGCAGCCGACATGGCCGTGTAGTGCATGCCGGTTATCGCCAGACCCATCAACAGGGAACTCAGCATCTGCGCGGGTCGGGCGATGCGTTCCTCGTAGCGGGGAAGCTTGAGTGCGATGGTGAGTGCGGCAAGTGATGCAAGAATTGCAACGCCTACCGACATCAAGACTCGCCACGGGTCGTACTGGATCGCCGGCATGACGTCCATGGCGGCCATACCCGTATAGTGCATCGCTGAGATACCCAAGCCCATCAGCACGGATCCGCCTAGCAGGTGGCCGAGTCCCAGTTTCGGCCGACTCACCACATACAGCGCGAATGCGGAGACGACCACCGCAATGAGCATGGACAGCAGCGTCGTCGGTACGGTATACGCCATCGGTATCGGAAGACTGAACGCCAGCATTCCTACGAAGTGCATCGCCCATATGCCCGTTCCCATTGAGCACGCGCCACCGAGGAGCCATGCGCTGGCCATTGGCCCGCGGGCAGTGTTGACGCGACGCGCGAGGTCCAGAGCCGTATACGATGCGATTGCGGCGACGACGATGGATAGGGCAACCAGCCAAGGATCATAGAATCCAGGCATGACGTTTCCCGATGTTCTTGAGTGCGGAGTTACGCCTCGTTGCTCATGTGTTCAAGAGCAGGCTCTTCGTTGACCTCTGCCCTTCCCGCTCGATACCCTCCCTCTCGGACACGCCGTCCCGAGGGTACGGCTCTCCCCGATGCCCCGACAAGGACAGATCCTGTCCCAGGCGCACCATGAAGAGCCGATGTCTGTGTGTGCCTGACGCCATTCCCAGCTGCGATTGCATCTGATCGGCAGCGAGCGGGTGCCCGATCAGATACCCCTGCGCTTCATCGCAGGTGCTGTGCTCGAGGAAGGCCAGTTGCTCGGCGTTCTCCACGCCTTCGGCCAGGACACGGAGGCCGAGGTTGTGCGCCATGGCAACGATGGCCCGCACCAGCGAGCGTCCGTTCTCGTCGCTGTCGACATCCCGCATGAACGTTCGGTCGATCTTGAGTCGATCGAAAGGGAGTGCTTTGAGGGAACCGAGTGACGAGTACCCGGAGCCGAAGTCGTCGAGGGCAAGGCTGACACCGAGATCTTTCAGCCGTTGCAGGACGTGCTGAGCCTCCTCCCCGACCTGCACCGCATCTTCTGTCACCTCGAGTTCGAGACGCTCCGGCGCCAAGCCCGACTCGCTCAGGGCGAGCCGGACTGCGTCGACGATGCGCGCATCTTTGATCTGATGGGCGGAGACGTTCACCGCAACCCGGATCGGATTCCCAGTCGGTGCTTCCCATGCAACGGCATCGCGACAGGCGAGGCGAAGCACCCATTCCCCAATGAGGGAGATGAGTCCGGCCTCCTCGGCCGCCCGAATGAACCTTCCCGGCAGCAGCAAGCCTTCGGTCGGGTGATTCCACCGTGCCAGGGCCTCCACAGACACGATCTGCCCACTTGTCAGATCGAGTTGGGGCTGGTAATGGACGACCAACTGGGAACGCAGGTCCGGATGGCGTAAGGCGTTCTGCAGCTGCAGCTTCTCGAGCGCCATTCTCGTCAGCTCCGGCGAGAAGAACTCGAAGCCCGCACCGCCGCCATGCTTCGCACGGTACATCGCCGCATCGGCGGATTTGAGCAGATCCTCCACGGTCGTCCCATGCGAAGGGCCGATCGCGATACCGATGCTCACGCGAGGCCTCAGCTCGATGCCCTTGAGCCAATAGGGCGTCGAGATGGCATTGAGCAGCTTCTCGGCGACCTGCGACGCGTCGAGTTGCGTCTGGATGTTCTCCAGAAGCACGACGAACTCGTCCCCACCCAGCCGGGCGAGGGTATCGGCAGCACGCACGCACGAGCTCAAACGCTGCGTCATCTCCTGCAGTAACCGATCTCCCTCGGCGTGCCCGAACGTGTCGTTCACGTCCTTGAAGTCGTCCAGATCGAGGTACAGCAACGCCACAGATAGCTGCGACCTTTGCGCACGCACGAGTGCACGGCGCACCCGGTCAATCAGAAGTCGTCGGTTGGGAAGGGAAGTCAGTGCGTCGTAGTGGGCGAGTTCGTCGAGCTTGCGCTCGACTTCCTTCATCTCGCTGATGTCGGTCACCACGAAGACATAGTTGAGCACCGTGCCGCGTCGGTCCCGCACAGCACTGGCACTCACCCAGACCGGGCGCACCCGCGAATCGCCGTGCTTCAACTCGAGCTCGCCCTGCCAGAAACCCCCTACGGTCAGAGCGTGATGCATGCTTCTGACACTCGATTCCACCGAATCTCCAAAGAGCTGAAGCGCGTGGCATCCGTGCGCTTCGTTCTCGTCGTATCCCGTGATTCGGTGAAACGCCGGATTGACCAGAGACAGCCCCATCTTCGCGTCGGTCAGAACCAGGGCATCACGCGTGTTCTCGAACACAACCGCTGTCTGCCGCTGATGCAGTTCCGCGGCGATGCGCGGCCGAAGATCCTGAGCGATGCAGACCAGCGCAGGAACCTGGTCGCTCTGCATGGTCAGGCGCGTCGCCGACAGAAGGACGGGGAGCACCGTTCCGTCCTTGTGGCAAAGCATCGCCGGCTGATCCAGTAGTTGCGAACTCTGCAACGCGCCAAGAAGGAGTTCAGGCGTGCTCGACAGCCGATGCAGCGCCGCGCCGACCAACTCCGCCTCCTCGTACCCGAGCAGATGCGTCGTCGCCGGATTCACGGTTTGAATGGTTCCGTGCGGTGAAACCACGATCAGCGCCTCCGTCATCGAGTTCACGACGCTCTCGAGGTAGGTGCGCGACACCATCGTGCTCTGCAATCTGTTGGCCATGCTGTTGAATGCATCTGCGAGCTCGCCGAGCTCGTCGCGACTGTGCCAGTCGACGCGCTTGGAGAAGTCCCCGGCTGCGAGCGCCTGGCTGGACGAGACCACTTTACGCAGTGGGGCTCGCACCGCGCGTACCGTCGCCCACGAAACGGCGGCTCCGAGGAGAAAGGCGATGATCAGGCTGCGGGTGATCACTGCATTGGCCTCATGGGCAATGCTCGAGGCGTGCGCAACTGACGCCAGGATGTCGGCGCGCGCTGCCGGCTGCACGGCATCGGCCAGCAACGCATCGAGGGATGCCACACGCTCGGCGAAATGCCCGCGCAGGCGCTCTTGCTCGATCTCTACCTCGCTGATCGTCCGTAGCGCCTTGGTTGCTCGAAGATGCCAACGCTGCACGCTATCGAGCCACGCTCGATCGCCTGCGCTGAGAGATGGCGATCGGTTGCGTCCAACAGCCTTCAGGAAGCGATCTCGCCTGGCTGCCCGTTCAGACGCGTCAATCTGACGGCCAGCTCGCAGCAGAGCGGCCGTCTCGAGCATTTCCCGCTCAATTTCCGCACGGGCGTCCTGCGCGCCATCGGGGGAGGCGCGTCCAACCGTGTCCGCTCGCAGTGTCAAGATGTGCTTGATTTCACCTTGCAAGGCGGCCGACGTTGCACGCGTGGCTGTGCGCGTCGATTGGAGCTTCACCAGTTCAGCGACCGTGGGCAGCAGGCGTTCATACTCGGTGCTGACCTTCTGCGCCAGCTGCCTGCCCGCTTCTGTCCGCGCGAGATCCGTGTAACGGTCGATTGAATCTTTGAAGTCAGCCCGGGTTTTCTCGATCGAAGCGCGTTCTCTCGCGCTACCTTGCTCCACGTAAGCATCGACTCGCTCACCGAGTGCCGACAGGTTCGTGCGCATCTCGTAACCTACGCCGCGGCGTTCGTCTCCGGGCAGCAGGATCTGATTCAGCGTCCTGTCGACATCGCGCGCAGCGTCCAGGGAGACGAGGTCGGCGATTGCGAACAGTCCGAGAAGCAGCAGGAGTCCGAACCAGAGCCGCTGTGCGACGGAGAGCTGCGGTAGTTGCATTTTGCCGAGGACGAAAGCTGAACGAGATCGCGCTCGAGGCAAACCCTATGCCACGCGGAACAGCGGGCTTGCGCATGGTATGAATTACAGTAGACGCGGCGCTGTTATGGTCATTCATCCAGCCAGCGGTAGGCGGTGTTTTCTGCGCTGGCCGTGGGAGCAGTCTTCGCTTGCAACGAAGGATTGTGAATTGCGGCGGGCACTAGACCTCCGACCACCGTGGATTCACGGACTTTGGAGCGCAACGAAGGCACATCCGGTTCTTGCCTCAGCGATAGGCGGACTCGGCACTTACGTTTTTTCCGCCCGGTGTATAGTGCCCCCATGCTTCGCCGCCCGATTCTGCTTCTATTGATGCTGTGGTTGCCGCTGCAGGGCTTCGCGGCGCCGACGATGTCATTTTGTCGGCACGATTTCGTCCGCCTGGGGCGAATGGCAGACAGCTGGGATGCCGTGATTGCCGAGGCACACGCATCCGCTCCGGAAGACCCGCTCGAGCACGGCGCGCACGGCCGCGGGATCGGTACGCACACCAACGGATTCAAATGCAACAACTGCGGAGCGTGCCGCCTGGCCTGTGCCGCAGTGCTCCCGACGACGTCGATAGAGCTCCTCGTTGAATCCATGGACGTTGCCCCCCTGCTATTGACGCCACTCGAACCCACGAGTGTCGTGCTGGACCTGCCTCATCCTCCCCCTCTGCCAAGCATCTGACGCCACGGATTTCTGTGCAGTGAGCGCAGCACAGTTCACTGGCCCGTCGCGCCAGTGAACCGGCCGATTCTGGCATGCGGACGCAACCTTTTCTCACGAGGAGGACCTATGAAGATGTCGAAACCTGCATTGGCAGGGCTGTTGATTGCCCTGGGTGGTGGAGCGTTGGCGCAGCAGCCTGCGGACGACAAGGACCAGCAGGAGATCATGCAGCGCATGCACGAGCGCATGCAGACCATGCAGAAAGAGATGGACAGCATGCGCGCGAGCAAGGATCCGCAGGAACGCCATCGCATGATGCGCGAGCATCACAAGCACATGCGCGAGCAGATGCGCGACATGTGCCACGCCGACATGATGATGGGCATGGATCCTGACACCGACAATTGCAAGGACATGCGAGGCATGCAGCACAAGAAGTAGTACCCGTCCCGATCCACCGGGGGATTCACGCCGTCGGGCGGCGCGGATCCCCCGCGTCCATCACGGCAGGGACCGGAAGCGAGCGGTGCCCGCCACAGCCTGGCGATTCGCAGTCGACGCTTCGCCTGCTTCACTGTCGCAGCAGTCTTGGAGGCGATCGGGCCGCGCAGTGCTGGCCTTCCATTCTCGCGAGGCTTCTCGGATCACTTGCCCCGCTGAGGTCAGAAACAGCGCAGCGATGGCCAGTCCGACGAGCACGTCCGGCCACAGGCTGTCGGTGATCGCCACCAGGACGGCTGCAGCGATCACGCTCGTGTTGGCGATCAAGTCGTTGCGCGAACACAGCCAGGTCGAGCGCATGTTCAGGTCGTCGGCGCGATGGCGATAGAGCAGCACGAAGCATACGGCGTTGGCAAGCAGGGCGAGCGCACCCACCCCGCCCATCCAGTCCGCCGAGGGCACCTCCTGCAGCCACAGCCTTCGCAGCGCCTCGGCGATCACCACCAGGCCGAACAGCAGCATGAATTCGCCCTTGAGCAGTGCGGCGCCGGCTCGGGCACGCATGCCACGATGCAGCACGAACAGCGTCATCGCGTAAACGGAGGCGTCGCCGAACATGTCGAGCGAATCGCCGAGCAGAGCGGTCGAGCCGGCAATCCAGCCAGCGGTAAACTCGACCAGAAACATCGCGGCGTTAATGGCCAGGACGATGTAGAGCACGCGGCTCTGCGAGCCACGCAGTTGCGCCAGTTCGCCGGACTTGTTCTCACAGCAGCTGTCCATGGTCCATTCCTCACTTGCCTCATCGGGCTCTTTCGATTGAGGCCCGCGGAAAGGGCAATCGGTTCGCCCCCTCAGGAAACTCCTGAGTGTAGAGACGGTCCACGATTTGACGTGGCGCAAACTCCGCCCGCTTCGGAACACACTATACTTCGCCGCATGTCCCGCACCCGTCGCGCCCGAGTCCGCCTCGCGTTGTTCTCCCTGCTCAGCCTGCTCTTCATGCAGTTGAGCGTGGCGGCGTATGCGTGCTCGGGGATCGAGGCCTCCATTGGCGGCGGTCACGCGACGCAAGCGCCTGCCGACGCAACCGGCGGCTGTGAAGGCATGGACGAGGAACAGCCCTCGCTGTGCCACGCACACTGTCACGGCCAGTCCGTGACTGCGGACGTTTCGGTTCCAACGCCTCTCGCGCTACCGGGCATCGATCCGTTCGCGACGGCGCTGGCTGCTGCGGCCCTTCGTCCCACCCTCCAAGTCCATTCCGCCGCCCCCGATGTGGTCGCCTACACTGGCGCGCCATCTATCCCGCTGCTGCACTGCTGTTTCCGGAATTAGCCCCCTGAGCGCCTGAACGCCTGCGGCCGCTGCACTGCGGCCGTTTACAGCTTCATGTCACCAGGAGGCACCCCATGCCCTGCTCTGCCCGGCAATTGCGCGCCGTGTCGGCCGCCGCGCTGATTGCTCTTGCGCTTCTCGTCGAGAACGCGTCTTCCCTGGAACCACTGTCCCTCGAGGCCGCCCAACGGGCCGCAGTAGCGCGCTCGCGAGAACTGACGGGCATGGAGGCGGCGGCCCACGCTGCCCGGGAAACGAGCGTCGCCGCGGGACGTCTGCCCGATCCCATGCTCATGCTCGGCCTGGAGAACGTGCCGATTGACGGCGGGGACCGGTTCAGCCTCACTGCGGAGCCCATGACCATGGGTCGCGTCGGCCTCGCCCAGACGTTCACCCGGCAGGCCAAGCGCAGCGCCGCAGCGAACCGCTATCTCCGCGAGGCGGAGAAGCTCAGCGCACAGCGCCAGGCAGCCATTGCGCGGATACAACGCCAGGCGACCCTGGCCTGGCTCGACCGCCACTTCGCGGAACGAACGCTCACGGCGCTCGATGAGCAGCGTGCTGCCGTGAACCAGGAGATCAAGGCGGTGGAGGGCGCTTATCGCGCCGGACGAGCAACGCAGGCCGATGTGATCGGCGCACACGCGGCCCTGGCCGAACTGGAGGATCGCCGGGCAGAACAGCTGCAGCAGATCGCTACCAGCAACGTGGCGCTGAGCCGCTGGGTCGGTGACCTGGCACAACGACCGCTGTCCGCGCCCCCGCCGCTGGACACCCTGCCTATGGATGCAGCGTCCTTGCGCACGATGCTTCACGAGCATCCTGAGCTTCTGGCACTGCGCAAGGAGCAGGAGATGGCGTTGGCAGACACCGAGCTCGCGCGCGCAAACAGAAAATCGGATTGGACAGTCGGGGTCAACTACGAGCAGCGAGGTCCCGACTATTCGAACATGGTGTCGGTGGGGATTTCGATTCCTCTGCAATGGGATCAGCGTCGGCGTCAGGATCGCGAGCTCGCCGCCAAGCTCAAGCAGCTCGACGATGCGCGGGCTCAGCGCGAGGAAGCTGAACGCGATCACGCCGCCGTTATCGAGGCGCTGCTGACCGACTGGCGCTCACTGCGGGCGCGGGGAGACCGTTTCCGAACCGATCTTCTTCCCCTGGCCCGGGAGCGCACGCGCGCGACCCTCGCCGCCTTTGCAGGCGGCAAGGCGAGTCTCGTCGATCTCACTAGCGCCCGTCGTGCGGAGATCGATACTCAACTGCGTGCGCTCGATCTCGATGCGCGCGCTGCACGCGTGTGGGCACAGCTTCGCACGCTCACGCCAGTGGAGGATCACGACGGAAGGAGCGCGCAATGAGATCGCGCTTCATTCCACTACTGACGGGCCTCATCGCGGTTGCCGTGTTCGGGGTGGGCGGTTATCAGCTCGGACTGCAGCGGGGCGCGCATCGCGCCGACTCGGCGAGCACGAGTAGCACCACGAGGGCGCAGGACACCGCCGCGTCCAAGGACGAGCGCCGCGTGCTCTACTGGCACGATCCCATGGTGCCAGGCCAGCGCTTCGACAAACCGGGCAAATCACCGTTCATGGACATGGACCTCGTCCCAGTTTATGCGGACGAGGCGAGCGACGATGCAGGCGTGCAGATCAACCCCCGCATCCAGCAGAGCCTCGGGGTGCGCACGGCGCCGGTGACGAAGGCAAATCTGTCCGCGCCCCTGAACGCAGTGGGCAATGTGGCCTACGACGAACGCAACGTCGCAGTCGTCACCGCACGCAATGCCGGATACGTCGAAAAGCTCTTCGTTCACACCACACTTCAGGAAGTGCGGCGCGGTCAGCCTTTGGCGCAAGTCTACATACCGGAGTGGGTGGCCGCACAGGAGGAGTACCTCAGTGCGCGCCGACTCACCGATCCGCGCCTGAAAGGCCTCGAGGAGGCCGCGCGCCAACGCATGGCCTTGACCGGCATGCCCGAATCGGTCATCCGCAAAGTGGAGTCGTCTCTATCGGTGCATCCTCGCGTGACGGTCACCGCGCCGATCACCGGCGTCGTTACTGAGATCTCCGTCCGGGATGGGGCAACGCTCGCCATGGGATCGCCGATGTACCGCATCAACGGACTGCAGTCCGTGTGGGTCGATGCGGAGATTCCAGAGGGTGCAGCGCAGCGCGTGCAACCCGGGACGCCCGCGAAGGCCGTCGCGCCGGCATACCCGGATCAGACGTTCGCCGGCCAGGTGAGCACCATACTTCCTGAAGTGAATCAGACGACACGTACGATCAAAGCGCGTCTGGAACTGCGCAACCCGAAGGGAAAGCTGCTTCCCGGCATGTTCGTGAACGTCCGCTTCCCCCCTGCCGGCAAGGAGGAATCGCTTGTCGTTCCGACCGAGGCCGTGATCCGCACGGGCACGCGCACGCTCGTCTTCGTCTCGAATGGCGCAGACCGCTTCGCTCCCGTGGAAGTGGAGCCAGGGATCGAAGCCAACGGACAGACGGAGATCAGGCGAGGGCTGGACCTCGGCCAACACGTGGTGGTATCCGGACAATTCCTCGTCGACTCCGAAGCGAGCCTGCGCGGCACCCAGGCTCGCATGCAGGCGGGCGCCGATGACGGCAAAGCGCCATCCGCGGAGGCAACCGACGGCCCGCAGATCTATCACGCTGAGGGGATCATCGAGGAAATCGACGGCAGAGAGGTGATGCTCTCGCACGAGCCGATTCCCGCCCTCGACTGGCCCGCCATGACCATGGGCTTTCAGGCGCCTCCTCGTGGTCTTCCGGAAGGCGTGCGGGTCGGAGACAAGGTGCGCTTCTCCTTCAGCAAGTCAGAGCAGGACGACTACGTGTTGGAAACGGTCGCGCCGGCAGCTGCTCCGCATGAGGAGGGACATCGATGATCGCCCGACTCATTCGCTGGTCGATTGCCAACCGGCTCCTGGTCCTGCTAGCCGCCGCTGCACTGGCCGGCGCCGGGATGTGGTCTCTCACGCGCACGCCGGTGGACGCGATTCCCGACCTCTCGGACGTGCAGGTCATCATTCGCACGAGCTTCCCCGGACAGGCACCGCAGAT
>CAYLTE010000091.1:11688-15351 GCA_964386195.1 uncultured Burkholderiales bacterium
ATACTCGTTCTTCGGCGACTCGTTCGTCTATGTTCTCTTCGAGGACGGCACCGACCAGTACTGGGCACGCTCGCGCGTGCTCGAGTATCTGAGTCAGGTGCAGTCGCGCCTGCCCGAGCAGGCGCGTCCCGAACTCGGACCGGATGCCACGGGGGTGGGCTGGATATTCGAGTATGCGCTGGTCGATCGCTCCGGCAGAAACGACCTGTCGCAGCTTCGCGCCCTGCAGGACTGGTTCCTCGAGTACGAACTGAAGGCGCTGCCGAACGTGTCCGAGGTAGCCTCGCTCGGCGGGATGGTGCGCCAGTACCAGGTCGTCCTCGATCCGGATCGATTGCGCGCCTTTCGAATTCCGCACACGAAGGTGATCGAGGCGATACGCCGCGCCAACCAGGAGACCGGAGGTTCCGTGGTGGAACTGGCCGAGGCGGAGTACATGGTCAGGGCAAGCGGCTATCTGGAATCCCTGGAGGACTTCCGGCGGATTCCGCTGACGGTAACGGATGCCGGCGTTTCCGTTCGACTCGAAGACGTCGCCACGATCCAGGTGGGTCCAGAAATGCGAAGAGGCATCGCGGAGCTCGACGGCGAGGGCGAGGTGGTGGGCGGGATCGTGGTGATGCGATCGGGACAAAACGCAATCGAAACGATCGATGCCGTCAAGACGCGGCTCGCCGCGCTGCAGGGAAGCCTTCCCGAGGGCGTCGAGATCGTAACGGTCTACGATCGCTCCGCGCTGATCGAGCGCGCGGTGTCCAACCTGTGGCACAAGCTTCTCGAGGAGTTCATCGTCGTCGCGATCGTGTGCGCCGTGTTCCTGTTTCACTTGCGCTCGGCCCTGGTCGCGATCGTGTCTCTCCCGCTGGGCATCCTGGCTGCCTTCGTCGTCATGCGTTATCAGGGGGTGAGCGCCAACATCATGTCGCTGGGCGGCATCGCCATCGCCATCGGCGCCATGGTCGACGCCGCCGTCGTGATGATCGAGAACGCGCACAAGCACCTCGAGCGCTGGCAGCACGCCCACGGCGGCCAGGCGCAACTCACGCCGGCCCTGCGCTGGCAACTCATCGGCGATGCGGCGGCGGAAGTCGGACCGGCCCTGTTCCTTTCCCTCGTGATCATCACGCTGTCCTTCGTGCCGGTGTTTGCACTCGAGGCGCAGGAAGGACGACTGTTCGGGCCTCTTGCATTCACCAAGACTTATGCCATGGCCGCTGCGGCCGGACTCGCCGTCACGTTGATCCCGGTGTTGATGGGCTATCTCATCCGCGGGCGCATTCCGAGCGAGCACGCCAATCCGCTCACCCGGCTGCTCATCGCCCTGTATCGCCCCGCTCTGCGCGTGACCCTTGCACATCCGGTCCTCACCATCGTCGGGGCGATCGCGGTGGTAGGCCTGACCGCGATTCCGGCAGGGAAGCTGGGCGGCGAATTCATGCCGCCCCTTGACGAGGGGGACCTGCTCTACATGCCATCGGCGCTGCCCGGCCTGTCGGCCGGAAAAGCGGCGCAGCTGCTGCAGCAGACCGACCGCCTGATTAAGACCGTTCCCGAGGTCGAAACGGTCTTTGGCAAGGCGGGACGCGCGGAGTCAGCCACCGATCCCGCGCCGATCGAGATGTTCGAGACGACGATCCGTTTCAAGCCCCGATCGCAATGGCGTCCGGGCATGACTCCGGAGAAGCTGGTGGAGGAACTGGACCGCGTGGTGAAGGTTCCCGGACTGTCCAACATTTGGGTACCGCCCATCCGCAATCGGATCGACATGCTCGCCACGGGTATCAAGAGTCCGGTCGGCATCAAGGTAGCCGGCACTTCGTTGGCGGACATCGACCGCGTAACCATGGAGATCGAGCGCGTGGTCAGGCGCGTACCCGGCGTGTCCTCCGCGCTGGCGGATCGACTGAACGGCGGGCGCTACATCGACGTGAAGCCCGACCGCGATGCCGCGAGCCGCTTCGGCATGAACATAGCGGATGTTCAGAGCATCGTCGCTTCCGCCATCGGCGGCCAAAACATCGGCGAAACCGTGGAGGGGTTGCAGCGCTTTCCCATCAACGTGCGCTATCCACGCGAAATCCGCGACTCGCTGCAGGCATTGCGCGACCTTCCCGTCCTCACCGAACGCGGTGCGCAGATCCGCCTGGGAGATGTCGCGGCGGTGAGCATTGCGGACGGACCGCCGATGCTGCGCAGTGAGAACGGGCGCTTGTCCGGCTGGGTATACGTCGACGTGCGCGGCCGAGACCTGAAGTCGGTGGTGCGCGAGATGCAGTCAGCGGTGAGCACCCAGGTAAAGCTTCCACCGGGTTACTCCGTCTCGTGGTCCGGGCAGTTCGAGTACCTCGAGCGGGCAACTGCGAGAATGAAGCTGGTGGTGCCCCTTACCCTCGCCATCATCCTCCTGTTGCTGCAAGTCACGTTCGGTCGCTTCGACGAAGCAGTCCTCATCATGGCCACGCTGCCATTCGCGCTGGCGGGCGGCATCTGGTTCCTCTGGGGGCTCGAGCATCACGTTTCAGTCGCAAGCGCAGTGGGCTTCATTGCCTTGGCTGGCGTCGCAGCCGAGTTCGGCGTGGTGATGCTGCTCTACCTGAAGCACGCGTGGGAGGCGCGCGTTGCGCAAGGCAAGACGACGGAACAGGACCTGCTGGACGCGATCCAGGAGGGGGCCGTGCTGAGGGTGCGGCCCAAGGCAATGACTGTCGCCGTCATCGTCGCCGGACTGATTCCCATCATGTTCGGTTCGGGAACCGGCTCGGAAGTCATGCAACGCATCGCCGCACCCATGGTGGGGGGCATGCTCACCGCGCCTCTACTGTCGCTGTTCGTAGTGCCTGCGGCGTATCTTCTGCTTCGCAAGCCGCGCATGGCATGAACCGCGCGAGCGACTCGAAGTCCGTTAATGACGCTTGTGAAGGTAGCGATCCATCGCAATCGCCACTTCGTGACTATAGTATGTGCAAGTCGGTGTACCGCCGGGATGTAGCGGGACGGGCACCCTGAGAACCGTGTCACCGATAAGTCGAAGATGTCTTAGAAGAAGTGCACAAGGCTGGCTTGACGCGGAAGCCGCTGCGGAAACGCTTGAAGCACGGTGTGCCTGCGCCATCGCGCACGATCAACGGTGGACCGCATCGCGGTTTTAGGCCGCATGCTACGTTAGCCGGGATGAGGCATCCATTGTGGTCTCAGCTACGTTCCGAAGTTCGCAACAATCGCAGTCCGTTAAGGACCACCAGCAGGCTGGCCCCCATATCGGCGAACACGGCCATCCACATGGTGGCGTTGCCGAAGAGCGCCAGCACCAGGAATACCGCCTTGATGCCCAGCGCCAGCGTGATGTTCTGCCACAGCACCGCATGCGTGGACCGTGACAGCTGAACGGTCTCGGCAATGCGGCGCAAGTCGTCGTTCATCACCACCACGTCCGCCGCTTCCATCGCGGTGTCGGTGCCGGCTGCCCCCATCGCCACGCCGATGTCGGCCTGCGCCAGCGCTGGTGCGTCGTTGATGCCGTCGCCGGTCATCGCGGTCGGACCGTGCTCTGCCTGGAGTGCCTTGATCGCTTCGAGCTTGTCCTCGGGCAGCAGGTTCCCGCGCGCTTCCTCAATGCCGGCTTCGTGCGCGATGGCCGTGGCCGTCGCCTGGTTGTCACCGGTC
>CAYLTE010000092.1:0-15322 GCA_964386195.1 uncultured Burkholderiales bacterium
GGTGGTTCGCAACGGGGTGCGCATCTCGCTGCACGCCGCCGGCCACGTGCTGGGTTCCGCGCAGGTGCGCGTCGAGCATCGCGGCGAGGTTTGGGTGGTCTCCGGCGACTACAAGCTGCAGGCGGATCCGACCTGTGCGGCCTTCGAGCCGGTCCGCTGCCACACGTTCATCACCGAGTCGACCTTCGGCCTCCCGATCTACCGCTGGGAATCGCCGGAGGTGCTTTTCGGGCAGATGAATGCGTGGTGGCAGGCCAATCGTGCGGCCGGCCGTGCGAGCGTCGTGTTCGCCTACGCGCTGGGCAAGGCGCAGCGCATCCTCGCCAGCGTCGACGCCGGTATCGGACCGATCTACACGCACGGTGCCGTTGAGGCGCTGGTCGAGTGCTACCGCGCGGCCGGGGTCGCGCTACCCGAGACGCGCCGCGTCTCGGCCATGCCGAAGGGGCACGACTTCTCCGGCGCCCTCGTCGTGGCGCCTCCTTCGGCGCAGGGTACGGGCGGGTTGCGCCGGTTCGGCGATCACGCCGACGCGTTCGCCTCGGGCTGGATGCAGATTCGCGGCGTGCGGCGCCGTCGCGCGGTCGATCGCGGCTTCGCGTTGTCGGACCATGCCGACTGGCCGGGTCTGTTGCAGGCGATTGCACACAGCCAGGCGCAGCGGGTGTTCGTCACCCACGGCTACAGCGAGCCGCTGGTGCGCTGGCTCAACGAGAACGCGATCGAGGCACACACGCTGGCGACGCGATTCGCCGGTGAGCAGGGCAGCGCGGAAACCGACCCGCCTGCCGGGGAGCACGACGAGGCGAGCGCATGAGGCGTCCAGCATGAAGCGCCCACGATGAAGCGATTCGCCCGGCTCTATACCGAGCTCGACACCACCAATTCGACGACAGCGAAGCTGCAGGCGCTGGAACGCTACTTCCGCGAAGCGCCGGCGCGCGACGCCGCGTGGGCCGTGTACTTCCTCACCGGGAACAAGTTGCGCCGTGCCGTGCCGTCGCGTCGGCTGTACGAACTGGCAACTGGGTTGGCGGACCTTCCCGGCTGGCTGATGGACGAGTGCTACGAGGCGGTGGGCGACCTCGCCGAAACGGTGGCGCTGGTGTTGCCGGCGCCTGCGCAGGCCTCATCGGCCAGCCTGAGCGAGTGGGTCGAGGATCGGCTAGCCCCGATCGCCGCTGCCGCGGACGATGCCGAGCGGGCGCAGCGCCTGCAGAATGCCTGGATGGAGCTGGGCGGCGCCGAGCGGCTGGTGTGGAACAAGCTGATCACCGGCGAGTTCCGCGTCGGCGTCTCGGCGCGCAGCGTGGTGCGCGCACTGGCCGCGGTCAGCGGACTCGATCCTGCAGTCATCGCCCACCGGCTCGCCGGCTCGTGGCGTCCGACCGCGGAGAACTTCGCCGCGCTGGTCTGGCCGGACTCGGCCGATGCCGCGCCGAACGGGCCGTACCCGCTGTTCCTTGCGCACGCACTCGAAGGCGAATCCGAGGCGCTGGGTGCGCGCGAACTCTGGCAGATCGAATGGAAGTGGGATGGCATCCGTGCGCAACTGATCCGGCGTGCGGAGTCGCTGGTCCTCTGGTCGCGCGGCGATGAGCGTATCGACGACGCCTTCCCCGATCTGGTCGCCGCGGGACAGGTGCTTCCCGCCGGGACGGTGCTCGATGGCGAGATCCTCGTGTGGCGCGACGAGCGGCCCGCCCCCTTCTCGGCACTGCAGAAGCGACTGGGCCGAAAGGCGCCGGGCAAGGCAATCCTGGAGCAGGCACCGGCCACGCTCATTGCCTACGACCTGCTGGAGGTCGACGGCGAGGACATCCGCTCGCTGCCGATGGTGGAACGGCGCCGGCGCCTCGAGCAGGTGGTGTCGCAGCACGCCACGCCGCGCATCCGCCTCTCGCCGCTGGTGGAGGCGGAATCCTGGGAGACGCTGCGCGAACTGCGCGCGCGCAGCCGCGAGCGTGGCGTCGAAGGCTTGATGCTCAAGCGGCGCGACGCCGCCTACGGCGTAGGGCGCGTGCGCGGTCCGTGGTGGAAGTGGAAGATCGAGCCGTACAGCGTCGATGCCGTGATCATCTATGCGCAACGCGGCCACGGACGCCGCGCCAGCCTCTATACCGATTACACCTTCGGAGTGTGGCACGAGGGCGCGCTGGTGCCCTTCGCCAAGGCCTACTCGGGGCTCACCGATGCGGAGATCCGCGAGGTCGACCGCTTCGTGCGCGAACACACGCGCGAGAAGTTCGGTCCGGTACGGGTGGTCGAGCCGTCCGTCGTGTGCGAACTCGCCTTCGAGGCGATCCAGCCGTCGAGCCGCCACAAGTCCGGCATCGCCGTGCGCTTTCCGCGCATCGCCCGCCTGCGTCCCGACAAGCGTCCCGAGGACGCGGACAGCCTGGAGACGGTGCGCGCGCTGATCGGGGCGGCGCCGTGAAGGGTGAGGGCATCAAGCTGGTGCGCGAGGCCGAGCGGCGCCTGCGGCGTCAGCTCGGCGGCGATGTGCCGGTCGACCGGGTGCGCACGCCCTCGAACATCGTGTCGGTCGCCGCGGAACCTGGCGCAAGCGGCGATGCACAGGCACGCGTCGAGGCATGGTTCGCAGCACGCGGCATGCAACCCTTCGCCTTCCAGCGCGAGGTGTGGGCACGCTACCGCGCCGGCGAAAGCGGACTGCTGCACGCTTCCACCGGCACCGGGAAGACGCTTGCCGCCTGGCTCGGCGCGGTCATGGAGGCGATCGATGCGGGAGGCGGGTCTCCCGGACTGAAGGTGCTGTGGATCACGCCGATGCGTGCGCTCGCGTCGGACACCTTCGTCAGCCTCGCCGCGCCGCTGCCCGAACTCGGGCTCGCCTGGCGTCTGGCGCTGCGCACGGGCGACACGCCCTCGGGCGACCGCACGAAGCAGGACCGCGGTGGCATGGACGCGCTCGTCACCACGCCCGAGAGCTTGAGCCTGATGCTCACGCGGAAGGGACTGGCACGCACCTTCGCCGCGCTGCGCCTGGTGGTGGTAGACGAGTGGCATGAGCTGCTCGGCAGCAAGCGCGGCGTGCAGGTCGAACTGGCGCTTGCGCGGCTGCGCGCGATCGCGCCGGCGATGCGCGTGTGGGGGTTGTCCGCCACGCTCGGCAACGTCGAGCAGGCGCGCGACGTCCTGATCCCCGGGGGAGGCGGCGCCATCGTCGCGGCCCCGCAGACCAAGGCGATGACGATCGATTCGCTGATGCCGCGCGACGTGCTGCGCTTTCCCTGGGCGGGCCATCTCGGCATCCATTCCGTGGCGGAGGTCGCCGACGAGATCGAGCGCGGCGGCACCACACTGGTGTTCACCAACGTGCGCTCGCATGCGGAGATGTGGTACCAGGCGCTGCTCGATTGCCGGCCCGACTGGGCCGGGTTGATCGGTCTGCATCACGGCTCGATGGATCCGGGCGCGCGCCGCTGGGTGGAGGAGGGCTTGCGCAACGGATCCCTCAAGGCGGCGGTGTGCACTTCCAGCCTGGATCTGGGCGTGGACTTCTCGCCGGTGGATCGCGTGATCCAGGTGGGCAGCCCCAAGAGCGTGGCGCGCCTGCTGCAGCGGGCGGGACGTTCCGGTCATCGGCCCGGTGCGGTGAGCCGCGTGACCTGCGTGCCTACGCACGCGCTCGAACTGCTGGAGGCGAGCGCCGCAAGGCATGCGGCTGCAGAGCGCGCGCTGGAAGCGCGCGCGCCGTTGCGCGCTCCGCTCGACGTGCTGGTCCAGCACGCCGTCACGCTCGCTGTCGGCGACGGTTTCGATGCGGACGCACTGTTTGGCGAGCTTCGCGCAACGGCAGCCTATCGAGACCTCGATCGCGCGCAGTGGCAGTGGGTGCTCGACTTCGCTGGCGGAGGGGGCGTGCTGCAGGCCTATCCGGAGTACCGGCGCATCGTGCGCGGCGAGGATGGCATGCATCGAATCGCGGATACACGGCTGGCGCGCCGCCACTGCGCGCAGGTCGGGACGATCGTCTCCGACGCTTCGGTCAACGTGAAATTCGTGCGCGGTGCGCGGCTGGGAAGCGTCGAGGAGAGCTTCCTCGCGCGCCTGCAACCAGGCGATCGCTTCGTCATCGCGGGCCGCGCCGTCGAACTGGTGCGCATGCGCGACATGACTGCGTATGTCAGGCGTGCTGCGTCGAACCGCGCGGTGGTACCGCGCTGGATGGGCGGGAAGCTGTCGCTCTCCGGACAACTCGGCGGCCAGCTGCGCGAATCGCTCGCCCGCATAGCGCGGGGCGTGCCCGACTCGGACGAGGAGCGCGCCCTCGTTCCACTGCTGAGCTTGCAGCAACGCTTTTCCCTGCTGCCCGGGGACGGTCAACTGCTGGTGGAACGGCACCGCACGCGCGAGGGCACGCACCTGTGCGTGTTCCCCTTCGCGGGGCGGCACGTTCATGCCGGGCTCGCGGCGCTCGCCGCCTGGCGGATGGCCCGCCGCGTTCCGCTGAGCTTCAGCATGGCATTCAACGACTACGGGTTCGAACTGCTGTGCGACCGGGACTTCCGATGCGACGCCGATACCGTACGCGCGCTGCTCACCACGGAGGATCTCGAACTTGATCTGGCGGCAAGCCTCAACGCTGCAGAACTGGCGCGCCGGCACTTCCGCGAGATCGCGCGGGTCGCCGGGCTGGTGTTCCAGGGCTATCCGGGGCAGGGCAGGAGCGCGAAGCAGCTCCAGCTGACCAGCGGCCTGTTGTACGACGTCTACGTTCGCCATGATCCGGGCAACCCGCTGCTCGAACAGGCGCGGACCGAGGTGCTCGAGCGCGAACTGGAGCTGGGCAGACTGAATGCCACGCTCGACCGCATCGCGCGAGAAAAGATCGTTCTGACCGAGCCGCCGCGCATAACGCCTCTTGCCCTGCCTCTGATCGCGGAGCAGATGCGCAACGCCCTGTCGACCGAAGCGCTGGCCGAGCGCGTCGAGCGCATGCGCCAGGCCATGCTCGCCCCCGAATCGCCTCCACCGCGGAGGCGCCGGCGTGCCGATGCCCAGCGTTCCGATTGACGGCGCCTGCGAGGCGCTCGTTGCCGGCGAGCAGTTGTGGTTGCTGCCCCAGCGCGTGGCCTACTGGCCGACGCGGCGCACGCTGCTGGTGGCCGATGCGCATCTCGGCAAGGCAGGCGCGTTCAGACGGCTGGGCGTGCCGGTGCCTGCTGGAACCACGCAGGACGATCTGCGTACGCTCAGCGGGCTCATCGACAGCCTCGGCGCCGAGCGCCTCGTCTTCCTCGGCGACCTCGTGCACAGCCGCACCGCAGTCGAGGCTGCGGCACCAGCCGTCACTGCCTGGCGCCGCCGTCATGCGGGCGTGCACATGCTGCTCGTGGTGGGCAATCACGACCGCCATGCCGGCGCACTGCCGGAAGCGTGGGGAGTGGAAAGCGTGGAGGAGCCGCACGTTGTGCACAGCTTGGCGTTCGTGCATGCGCCGCGTACGATTCCCGATGCTTTCGTTATCGGCGGCCATGTCCATCCCGGGGTGAGGCTGGTCGGCCGCGGCCGGCAGCGCGTGCGCGTGCCGTGCTTCGTGCTGACCCCGGCGTTCGCGGTGTTGCCCGCCTTCGGCGCGTTCACCGGCTTGCATGAGATCCAGCCTCAAGAGGGCTGGCACATCCATGCCGTCGCCGGCGGAAGAGTGGTGCCGCTCGGGTGCTGAGGGTGGCCCTTCGCGGATCAGGCGGCCGGTGACTTGTGCAGTCCGCCCGTCACCTCCGAACGGATGCTGTTCACTACGTGCGGATCGAATCGCAGTCCTGACGCAGCGACGCCGCGATGCGGGAGCATCGCTTCACCGAGCTTCCCTGCGAGCAAGCCTTTGCCGATTGCCGTCTGCACGGAAGTCCAGCGCGAACGCGTGTTGAACTCGGTGATCACCGGTCCCTGAGCAGAGATCCCCACATCCCAGCTCAGCAGGGGCAGGAAAGAGAACTTGCGGGCGCCGTCCTCGGCTGCCGCCAGCGCCTCGCGCCAGAAGGGCAGAACCGTGCCCACGAAGGGCACGCCGGTGACCGGATGCTCGGTACGCGGACGCGGGCGCTCGTCCACCATCTCGATGGCCGCACCCAACTCGCCGGTGAGCAGGTCGACGGGAACGGACAGACCGCCGGGAATGGTGAAGTCGTCGACCGGCGCGCTGCCGCTGCCCAGCCGCAAGCCGGCCCCGATGACGTGCACGCGGCCCTCGTGCACCAGCGTGCCGACGCGAAGCGTGTGCAGCACGTCGGGAACGATGCGCGCCAGATCGGGATGCGGTGCGACGCGCGGCTGGATGAGGAAGCGGCCCATTCGGCCATGGCGGTCCAGCGTGTGGGAGACCACCTCGTCGATGTCGATCCGCCCCGTCCCCGGCAGGCGCTGCCAGGAGCGGCCATCCGCCAGGCGCGCTCCGAGCGCCAGCGCGCCCTCTCCGAGGGTGCCGCCAACCGGCTTCAGGAACAGGTGCTGCGCGTCGGGCCGCTGCAGAAATCCGCGCAGGGACTGTGCATCGCCAATGAACTCGGCCATGTGCGGATCGCCCACGCGACCGGTACTCGCCAGCACGGGCACCATCGGTACACCCAGCGGCGCGGCGAGCAGGTGCATGAGCACCTTGTCGTGATTGAAGAGCTCGTACTGCAACGCGTTGATGCGATGGTAATACCGGTAGCTGCGGTATTTGCCGAGGTAGGCGCTCTTCTCGCGGAACGTCATGTCGCAGCGGTACAGTCCGTAGCGGTAGTAGTCCTGTGCGTCGATCGCGCTCGTGCGCAGCAGCTTCGCTTGTTCGACCGCACGCTGCAGCCGCGGCGGGAATCCTGCGCCGCTGAAGCGTCCGTGCCACGCCCAGTCCGAGGGCAACTGCAAAAGGTCCTGCGCGGAACGGCCGATGGTGCGGAGCAGAGTTCGAATCATGGCGTTGCTGGCTGGGTGAGGTGTCATGACGATGATAGTCGCTTCGACGCCGGACAGAAGAAGACTGAACGAATTGTGAATCGCGCGCCGCCATGCGCATCCACGGCGAGGATCTCTCGCTGCGCTGAAGGTGACATCGTGGGGGCGAGGATTCCGCTCTTGCGCAACGGCATGGCGCTTGCCGCGAGCGAGGTCGCCGGAGCACTGCGCTTTCCGATCCCTGCGCCGGCGTTGGTTCGATCTGCGGAGATTGTTCATGCGCGCGAAACTTCTGGACGGCCATGCAGGCAGCCGCACCTTCGCGGTGATCTTCGATACCGGCGAAGAGCCGATCGCCGGACTGACGCGCTTCGCTGAGCAGGAGAACCTGACCGGTGCCAGCTTCACCGCCATCGGCGCGTTCCGCGAAGCGCTCCTGGGGTATTTCGACTGGGAGAAGAAGGAGTACGAGAAGATTCCCGTGCGCGAGCAGGTCGAGGTGCTCGCGCTCGTGGGAGACGTGGCCGTCGAGAAGGACAACAGCAAGAAGCTGCACGCGCACGTCGTGCTCGGGCGGCGCGACGGTGCTGCATGCGGCGGTCACCTGCTCAGCGCGACGGTGCGTCCGACGCTGGAAGTGATCCTGCGCGAGACGCCTGGTTTTCTCCAGCGTCGCCACGATCCCGAAACCGGCCTGACGCTGATCCGCTTCTAAGCGCCGGAGTTTCTGGTGGAGAGCGACAAGAGCGGAAAGGAGGCGGCCGCGATCTTCCCCGCCTCTCACGAGGCGGGGTGGCGGCGTAGCCGCCGGGGTGGTGTGGGTTGCAGTCGCCCTTGTCCTGAATCGTCCGCAGGGTGAGAATTGGTGTCCCGGCTGGAGGAACGCGCCGGGACTATCCCTTACGAGAAGAGCCCTGATCCGCATGACACGAAAGGAGCGAAGCGACAAGCCGTTGTGGCAGTGGAGCGCCTGCGAGATCGTGAATGCCACGCGGCAAGGCGAGATCTCGTGCCGGGAAGTCGCAACCGCGACGGTGGAGCGGATGCGCAGCGTCAATCCCCGTCTGAACGCGGTCACGCTCGACCTCGGCGATGCGGCGCTCGAGGCGGCGTCCGATCTGGACGCACGGCGCGCGCGGGGTGAAGCGCCAGGTCTGCTGTTCGGTGTGCCCGTCACCATCAAGGACAACGTCGACGTGCGCGGGCAGCGAACGCCCAATGGCGTCGCCGGCCTGGCCGAGTTGATTGCGCCAGACGACTCTCCCGTGGTGAAGAACCTCCGCGATGCCGGTGCCGTCATCGTCGGGCGGACGAATACGCCGGAGTTCTCGATGCGGGCGACCACCAGCAACCCGCTCTACGGGCTGACCGTCAACCCGTGGGACGCGCGCATTTCCTGCGGTGGATCGTCGGGTGGCGCCGGCGTCGCAGCCGCTGCAGGCATGTGCGCGATCGCGCACGGCACCGACATCGGCGGATCGATCCGGTTTCCGGCCCTGCACTGCGGGGTTGCAGGGCTGAAGCCGACGCCCGGGCGCATCCCCGCGCATCTTCCTTCGGCTGCCGCCGAGCGGCCGATGATCTCGTCGCTGATGGTGGCTCAGGGACCGCTGGCGCGCAGTGTCGCGGACCTGAAGCTCGCGCTGGGCCCAATGTCGGCGCGCGATCCCCGCGATCCCTGGTGGGTGCCGGCGCCGCTGGAGGGCGAGCCCGTCGCGCGCAGGGTGGGGATGGTCGAAGCCCTTCCCGGTCTGCCGATGGCGCCGAGCGTGGCAGAAGCGATGCGTGCGGCGGCACGCGCACTCGAACGCTCGGGCTTCCGCGTCGAGCCGGTTTCGCCGCCAGACATCGAAGCCTCGGGTGAACTGGCGCTGCGCCTGCTGACCACCGACATGCAGCGGCAGATCCTGCCTGCGGCGAAGCACCTGGGCAGCGAGCAGATCCTGCGGTACTTCGACGCGTGGTTCGCCGCGGTCGCGCCGTATGCGGATGTAGGGGAGTATCTCGACGCGATCGCGACGCGCGCCACCTTGCTTCGCGAGTGGCTGCTGCTGCTCGAGCGCTTCCCGGTGATCCTGCTTCCGCAGCGCACGGGACCGCTGCTGGAGGTGGACGAGGACCTGCGTAGTGCCGCGCATCTGCGCGAGCTCCTGCACGAGTTCGCGCCAAGCGTGACGTTCAACCTGCTGGGCCTGCCCAGCGCGCTGGTCCCCACCGGGCTGCATGGCGGTCTGCCGACCGGCGTGCAGCTGGTGGCAAGCCGCTACCGCGAGGATCTATGCCTGCAGGCTGCGGCTGCGGTCGAGGGCGAACTCGGCACTCTGGTCGATGAGCTGTGGCAGCGGGAGGCACGGCAATGAGCGGTGTGCCCAAGGAGTATCTCGTCCTCTCGCGCGGCAAATGGGACGCGGATGCATCTGCGGAGGAGATTCAGCACGCGATCGATGCGTTCTACGCGTGGCGCGATCGGCTGGTTGAAGAGGGGCGGATGAAGATCGGTCAACGGCTCTCCACCGAAGGCAAGGTCGTCAACAAGCAAGGCGTGACGGACGGCCCCTTCGCCGAGACGCGGGAAGTGATAGGCGGCTACTGGCTCTTCGTCGCCGAGACCCTGGAGGATGCCGCGGCGCTCGCAGCGCAGAATCCTTGCGTCGCCTGCGGCTTGAGCTTCGAGGTGCGACCGATCGAGCACGAGCGGGCGAGTGCCTACAGGGTGACGAACGAGACGCCCGCGCGCGGCGCGACCGGCTGACTTCTTCGCCGCTCGTGCCGCGCACGTCGCCCCTGCGGTGAGCGATCAGAACTTGCCGTTCGTGTTCTTCCACCCGGAGCGCAGTGGAATGGTCTCGATGGTGTCCCAGTGCTCTGCGATCTTCCCGTTCTGCACCCTGAACAGATCGAAGAACGCCGTGTGAGCGCCGGCGAACTCGCCTTCGCTCATGACCAGCACGAAGTTGCCCTTGCCTAGCACCTGGTGGATCCGGTCGTACTTCAGCGTGACGCCCTGATCGGCGAGTGCCTTCAGTGCACTCGTGAGCCCGCTCAGTCCGTCGGCGATCAGCGGGTTGTGCTGGAGGTAGTTGTCGCCTTCGAAGTAGCTGGCGAGCCGGTCCAGCCGGCCGTTCACCAGCACGTCCTCGACGAATCGACGAACCAGCGTCTTGTTGGCCTGCGTGGCATGCAGGTCATCGGCCTGGCTCGGACCGTCGGTCATGGTCCGGCCGCTTGGGTTGGGCGAGGCGGGCTTGTCCTGCAGGTTGTCCCAGTGCTCGACGATGCTCCCGTTCTCGAAGCGGAACACGTCGAATCCGATCTTGGGTCCGAGGAAGTCGTACTCGCTGTGGGCGAACACATAGGCGCCATCCTGGAACACGCGAATGGTGTTCACCTTCGCGCTGCCCGGCGGCAACTGCGCGAGCAGGGCAGCAAACCCTTCGAGTCCGTCAGCCACGGCGAGGTTGTGCTGGATGTACTTTCCCGGGTCGATGACAGAAGCAGGGGCAGGGTCTCCGGTTTCGATGCTCTTCAGCAGAGCGACGACCTGCTGCTCGTGCACACTCATTCCCGTCTCCTGTCCGGCATGACTCGGAACAACGGCCGCGGCAATCCCAAACACCAGGGTTGCCGCGGATAAACGTCCCACCATCGCAGCGATCATCGGTATCTCTCCTGTCTCGTCGCACACAGGATGCGTGCGTGAGTGGTGAGATTAGGCGTGCGCAGCCGATGTGTACCGGTAGAATCCAGCCGAAGGATGGTAAAAAACGGACATCATGGACGGGACGGGTAAGCGCGGCGCGGAGATCGCGAGAGTCGGGTACCGCCCGCCCTCGAGCTACTCACTCGATCTGGAGGTGCTGTCCTTCCTGCAGCTGCGTCGCCGCGTCGACGCGGCTCACTTCAGGCAGCCGCACCGGATCGAGTTCCACATGCTCATTTGCGTGACACGCGGTCGCTGCACGCACTTCGTCGACTTCGTTCCTTTGGAGTGCCGTCGGGGAACGCTTCTCGTACTGCGCCCGTCGCAGACCCAGCAGTTCCAGACCGAGGGCGACTGGGATGCCGCGGTGGTGATCTTCCGTCCCGAGTTCCTGTTGCCATTGCAGTCTCTGGCCGCCGTCTCGGATCTTCGATTGGTGGGGGAAATGGAGCGACTGCCCGAACGCCTGCATCTCGATCGGCGCGAATACCTGGCGGTGACGGAGGGCATTGCACGGATGCATGCTGACAGCACGTCTCCGGGTTCGTCGCAATCGGTGCATGCCCTGCTGCGCCACCAGCTCTACGCACTTCTGCTGCGCATCCACCTGGTGCATGGGCGTCAAGATGCTCGCCGCAACCTGGCGCCGGCCTCAGCCCTGCGCTTCCGTCGGTTTCAGGCCCTCGTCGCAGCGGAGTTTCAGCGGCATCGAGACGTCCGGGCTTACGCATCCCGACTCGGCTGCACGGAGAAGACACTCACCCGCTGCGTGCAGGACGTCGCCGGCAAGTCCGCCAAGGCATACATCGCTGCACGTGTGAACCTGGAAGCGAAACGGTTGCTGGTGCACACTGCCCTGCCTATTGCGCAGGTGGCGGAACGCCTCGGCTTCGACGAGGCGACCAACTTCGTGAAGTTCTTCAGGCGTGAAGTGGCTTGCACGCCCGGGGAGTTTCGCTCCAGGTATCGGGAGTGTCCCTAGACCAGCGCCTGCAGATTGCCGTCGATGCTGATCGCCTGTCCCGAGGTCTGCCGCCCGCGTGGCGAGGCGAGCAACACGATGGTATCGGCGAGCTGCTCGGGTTGGATCAGTTCCTTGAGCGAGGCGTGCGCGAGCCAGGCGTCCTCGATCTCCTTGGGCGTCTTGCCCGCCACCTGCGCCTTGGCTTCGATCACGCGCCGGATGCGCTCGCCTTCCACGACTCCGGGAAGGATGGCGTTGCAGCGGATGCCGTACTTGCCCAGTTCGATCGCCACCGTCTTGGTGAAGCCCACCACGGCCCACTTGGCGGCCGCGTAGGGAGAGCGATTCGGGAACCCGAACTTGCCTGCGGCCGAGGACAGATTGACGATGGAGGGATTCTTCGATTTCTTCAGGTGCTCCACGGCCAGCCGCGTGCAGTTGAACTGGCTGGTGATGCACACATCGAGACAACGGTCCCAGTCCTTGGGATCGATCTCGTGCACAGGACCCGTGGGGCCCGCGATGCCGGCGTTGTTGACCAGGCAATCGAGACCGCCCAACCGCTCGACGGCATCGGTGAACATCGCGGCCACGGCATCGCGGTCGGTGACGTCACACTTCGCAGTGAACATTCCGGGGTGGCTCTTCGCCAGCCCAGCGAGCGCCGCCTCGTCCACGTCGCACACGTATACCTTGGCACCCTCGCGGACGAATGCCTCCGCGATGCGTAATCCGATGCCCGCGGCACCCGCCGTCACCAGGACGCGCAGATTCGCGATGTCGAGATCCATGCTTGCCTTCCTCCCCTAGCTCGTCGCTGAAATTCGATGGACTTTGGTTACACTTGCCTGCGCTGGCGCGCCGGCCGCGTCTCCGGATTCCTGGTCGATTCTACCGTGCGTGGACGTCGATCGAGTGAGGTGGGCCGGCATGAGTGAGGAGAGAAGCATGCTGCGTGGGACCTTGCGGAATCTTGCCCTTTGGATGCTTGCCGCTGCCGTAGCGGTGCCAGGCGCTGCGCTCGCCTGTACGGGCCCGGTCGAGGCGGTCGAGGCCGACGTGGCGGCGATCCAGTCCTTCGTCGGCGGGCGGCGGTTGCTGACCTTCACCGGCTATTCCGGCGCCGGATACGAGCAGCCCGAGGTCATGCTCGAGCACGCCACCATGTTCCTCCGGTCGGAGGACCCGGCGCACACGCTCGTCAATATCGGGGCGACCGCGGAGGGCATCGGCGCCGTGTACGAGGTGGCGAAGCGCATGGGCTTCACCACGATGGGAATCGTGTCCACGCGCGCACGAGAAGATGACGTCGCGCTGTCCCGCTGCGCGGATCGCGTGTTCTTCGTGCGCGATGCCACCTGGGGCGGATTCGACGCCGAGTCGGGAAGGTTGTCGCCTACCTCGCAGGCCATGGTGCAGGTCAGTTCCCTGATGATCGGCATCGGCGGCGGCGACGTGGCGCGCGACGAGTTGCTGGCTGCAAAGGAGCTGGGCAAGCCGGTCCTGTTCATGCCGGCGGACATGAACCACGCCGTCGCCCTCGCGCGAGCCGCCCGCCGCGGCGAACCTCCGCCCCAGTCGTTCAAGGGGGCGGCGCACGACGCCATGGCAACCGCACGTCGCGGCGCAACATCCCCGCGCTGAGGCGCATCCCGCTCGAATATCCGCATCGCCTCGTTGCCCGACCAAGCGATTCCGAGAGGCCAGGAACGATTCTTGTTTCCAGAGCGTCCCTGAACGCTTCGTAACCATCCTGGGCGTCATGACGATGCTTCCGTCTGTCGCTTCGACTCACCGCAGCCAACAGGCCGGCGGCCTGCATTTGCCTGCGTCCGCCCGCGACGCGGGGCTGACTTCGCTCGACCAACTCGCTCGCCATCTCGCGGAGCGGGAGGCGGAACTGCGTCTGATCACCGAACTCCTGCCTGTGTACATTCTGCGCGCCGACGCGCGCTTACGCTATCGATTCGTCAATCCGGCATACGCCCGAAGGTTCGACAGGGAGCCCGCGGACCTGGTCGGCCGCTCCATCGAGGAGACGATCGGCGAGCAGGCTTTCGCCGCGACCAAACCCTACCTGGAGCAGTTGCTCGCCGGCGTCCCGGTACAGTACGAAGCGTCGATCCCCTACGACGGTCTGGGCACCCGTTTCATGCGATCGAGCAACGTGCCGGAGTTCGACGAGCACGGCCGGGTCACCGGCTTCGTCGGCGTGCTGATCGACCTGTCCGATCGGCGCCAGACCGAGCAGGCACTGATCGAGAGCGAGGTTCGCTTTCGCACGATGGCCGACAACATCAGCCAGCTCGCCTGGATGGCTGACGAGCGAGGCTCGGTCTTCTGGTACAACCGGCGCTGGTTCGAATTCACCGGCACCACACTCGATCAGATGCAGGGATGGGGTTGGACCGCCGTGCACCATCCCGACCACGTCGATCGCGTGGTACGCAGGATCCAGGCATCGTGGGACAGCGGCGAGGTGTGGGAGGACACGTTTCCGCTGCGCGGCAAGGACGGCGAGTACCGCTGGTTCCTCTCCCGGGCATTGCCGGTGCACGACGCCTCGGGACGCATCGTGCGCTGGTTCGGCACGAACACCGACATCACCGAGCGCCGGCGGGCGGAGGAAGCGCTGCGCGAAGCAGACCGAAGGAAGGACGAGTTCATCGCGCTGCTCGCGCACGAGCTGCGCAACCCGCTCGCACCCCTGCGCCACGGCCTGGAGATCCAGCGGCTCGCGGGGACGGATCTGACCGCGCTCGAACAGGCGCGCACGATGATGGAGCGCCAGGTCAATCACATGGTGCGGCTGGTCGACGATCTGCTCGACGTATCGCGCATCAGTTCCGGCAAGCTGGTGCTGCGCAAGAGCCGAATCGACGTGCGAGACGCGGTTCGCAACGCGCTCGAGGCGGTGGAACCGACGATGCGCGAGTCGCGGCACGACGTACGTCTCTGTCTTCCCGACGAGCCGCTGTGCGTGGAGGCGGATTCCGTCCGGCTGACGCAGGTGTTCTCGAACCTGCTCAACAATGCCGCGCGCTATACGCCCTCGCACGGATGCATCTCGGTCTCGGCGGCGCGCGAGGGCGATGTCGTGGTCGTATCGGTGTCCGACAACGGCATCGGCATCTCACCGGAGATGCTGCAGCAGGTGTTCGATCCTTTCACGCAGATCCGGCCGGCTGGCGAAAGCGCGCAGGGCGGCCTGGGGCTGGGTCTACCACTGGCGCGCAGCCTGGTCAGCATGCACGGTGGTTCCATCGCCGCGACGAGCGAGGGTCTGGGCCGGGGCGCGAAGTTCGACGTGCGCCTGCCGCTCGATTCTGCGCGTGTGTCGGCGGCAGAGCCGGCGCCGGCGCGGGAGGGGGCGACGGGTGCGCGCGTCCTGGTGGTGGACGACAACGTCGACGCTGCCCAGTCGCTGGCGATGCTGCTCGAGTTGATGGGATACGATGCGCAGGCGGTCTACAGCGGAAGAGCGGCGCTCGAAGCCGCGGCAGAATTCGACCCGGTTGCGGTCATCCTCGACATCGGGATGCCGGGCATGAACGGCTACGAGGTCGCTCGGCGCCTGCGCGAATCGACAGATTCCGAGAATGTCGCGCTGATCGCACTGTCCGGCTTCGCCCAGGACGACGACCGGTCGCGCTCCATGCGTACCGGATTCGACGCGCATCTGGTGAAGCCCGTGGGGCCCGAAACCCACGAAGCCCAGCTGGGACGGCTGGCAAGGCGGGGCCCGTGAGCGC
>CAYLTE010000093.1:0-14911 GCA_964386195.1 uncultured Burkholderiales bacterium
GCCCTGCGGTAGTGCGGCCAATCTCGGTGTCGACAACCTCGACTACAAGCTGGTGGAGGACGCGGCCTACACGCTGCACGTGACGCGCACACGTTCCCTGCAGCAGATTCCGCTGCGCGCGAGCCGGAACAATCGCACCTACGTGCGCTTCGCGCTGCAGTCCGACCTGTCGGTGGACGAGATCGCCCAGTCGATGTCCGGCGGTGTCATCCTCTCGGGCGACGATCCCGTAGGCATGCTGCTCAGCGTCGACAACGAGGACGGGCTGCTGCAGGCGCTGCGTTTCGACGTCATCAAGCGCCTTGCGCGCAGCGAGCTCTCGCACGACAGGCGCACGCACGCGCAGTCCAAGTCGGGCTCCGCGGGATTCGCCGTCGCTTCCTGGCACGGCGAATCGATCGATGCGGACAAGCCACCCTCCGCGGCACTCGAAGACGGGACGTGGCGGGTACGTCCGGTCGGGCGGCGCGTGGAGCTCGTCCTGCACCCGCGCGAAGCGCAACCCTTCTCCGGCGTGCAGGTGGCGCGCGCTGCCGACCGGGCCGAGGAACCCGACCTGCTGACCATGTGGACCAGCGGACGTCCTGGCGCCGACTGGGTGCTGCTCAAGACCTGCGCGAGACGTGCGCAGGACAGCGGTCCGCTGTTCGACTGCCGGGTCGGGGCCAGGGAGGTCGGCGCACTGAGACTGGATTTCGCTCGGCGCGACGACGCGCCAGTGCTGTCGATCGGACCGATCAGGGTGTACTGAGCCGCGCGGCTCAGTACATCGGCATCGACAGCAGCATCCTCGGCATACTGTCACAGGTGGCGCTGCCCTCGAGCGTCAGCGCGGTCGTGGGCGCGAGTTCGATGGCACAGCGGCGAAGTCCGTGTATGCCGAGGCTCATGCGCAGGCGCGTGCCCACCACGTGCCCCTCGCCGGCGAGACGCTCGTCCATCTTGTTGACGCGATTCATGCCGTAGGCGACGAAGCGGCCGGTCTTCATGTCGACCTGGTCGAGGCGGACGTGCAGGCGGTCCGCGGTCGCCTGCCGCCACTCCGCGACGGCGCGCCTCGTGGCCAGCGCGTCCCGGTCCTTGCTGTTGGCCTTGGCAAGCGCGGCCTCCACCTCCTCCGGCAGCCTGCTGTCCAGGTACAGATCGCGCAGATTGGCGGCGTAACCGCGCAGCGCGACGCTGCGCAGGTCCGGATCGCTGCCGTTGAGCGCTGCCTTGATTGCGAGCTGCACCTCGGTGGCGTTGCCGCGCGCGAGCACGTCCTCGAGCGCGGCGATGCGCAGCAGGGGGTCTGGATCGTTCACGCGCTCGATGACCTGCGCCAGTTCCTCGCGCCGCTGCGCTTCCTGCGCGCCCGCCTCCGGGCAGGTCGCGCATGCGCACACGCCCAGCACCGCGGCCGCCAGCCACGCGTTCGCCGCATGCATCCTCGATCTCCTCGCGTCGTCCATCGGGGGATCGACACTAATGCCGCCGCGCCCACGGTGTCAACGCATCGCGTCGGCTTGCGTACACTGCCGCTTCTGCCCACACGCTCCAGAGGAATCCCATGGATCTGCAATTGAACGGCCGCCAGGCGCTGATCACCGGCTCGACCGGCGGGATCGGCTATGCCATCGCCGAGGGCTTGGCCCGCGAAGGCGCCCGCGTGACGATCACCGGCCGCACGCAGGCTGGAGTGGACGCCGCCCTGGCCCGGCTCGCGGGCTCCGTCCCCGGCGCAGCCGCCACCGGCGTCGCGGCGGATTGCGCCACGGCGGCAGGCGCGGACGCCGTGTTCGCGGCCCTGCCTGACGTGGACATCCTGGTGAACAACCTGGGCATCTACGAACGCAAGCCGTTCTTCGAGATTCCCGACGAGGACTGGCAGCGCCTGTTCGAGGTCAACGTCATGAGCGGCGTGCGCTTCGCGCGGCACTACGCGCCGGCGATGGCGCGGCGCGGGTGGGGCCGGGTGTTGTTCATCTCCAGCGAGTCGGGGCTCAACATCCCGCGCGAGATGGTCCACTACGGCATGACCAAGACCGCGCAACTGTCCATCTCGCGCGGGCTGGCGATCGAACTCGCGGGCACTGGCGTGACGGTGAACACCGTCCTGCCCGGCCCCACGCGCACGGAGAACACCGAGCGCCTGCGCGTGGAGCGCGCCAAGGCCGCTGGGATGAGCGTGCCGGAACTGGAACGCGACTTCTTCGTCAGCTTCCGTCCCACCTCTCTGCTGCGACGCTTCACCTCCGCCGAGGAAGTCGCGAATCTCGCCGTCTACCTCTGCAGTGCCGGCGCCTCCGCCACCACCGGCGCCGCGCTGCGCGCCGACGGCGGCGTGGTGAATCAGATCATGTGAGGGTGCGTCAGCCGAACGGGCGCACGCCGATCCAGGCGGCATGCAGATAGAACGCGAATGCCGCCCAGGCACCCAGGCCGATGACGAGCGCGAGTGCGTCCCGCCCGAGCGACCCAGGCTGCGCAACGCTCTTGGACGCGCGGTCGCGGCGACGGGCGGCGCGGAAATCGAGGATCGCCCACGCGAGGAAGGCACCGAACAGCACGACATCGGCGAGTCTGCCGTTGGCCAGCAGGTGCGAGAAGGCCCAAAGCTTCACCCCCAGGACCATGGGATGCTTCACCGCCGCCTTGATCCGCGTCGCGGGGACGTAGGCCGCCGCCACGAGCACGAACGCCGGGATCGTGAGCAGCGCGGCCACGTGCTTCGTCCACAGCGGCGGTTGCCACAGGTCGACCGGCGCTGCCCGGCTCTGCGCGTAGCCCCATACGATGAGGACGAAGCCTGCAACGGACACGAGCGAGTACAGGCCCTTCCAGATACCCTCGCCCATCGACGCGATGCGCGCACGCCGCCAGTCCTCGGCGACGATCCGTACCGAGTGCGCGCCGAGGAACACGATCAACCCTATCGCCAGCATCGTCATGAGGGGTCCTGCAGACATGAACGAGGTGGCGCAGTATCGCATGCGCGGCCCGCAGGTCAACTGCCTCGCGAAGCGCGGCGACTGCCCGATTCTTGGTCGGCACCAACGCAACCCGCCAGCAGCAACGGCTTGGAGGTCTGTCAAGACCCGGTTATCCACAGAAACGGTGGATATCTCCGCCACGACGGCCAAGCATCGCGTCTTGCTTTGTCAGCTGGAAGACTTCACCCCTCGCTACGCGCGAGATGGACATGGTGCAGACGGGATCGCCTAGAGCCGGTTCGTCCCGAAGGTATCGCACTGGCGCAGGTCGCCGCTCTCCAGTCCCTGGCGAAACCAGCGCACGCGCTGCTCGCCGCTGCCGTGCGTGAAGGAATCGGGCGCCACGTAGCCGCGCCCGCGCATCTGCATGCGGTCGTCGCCGATCTGCGTAGCGGCGTTGAGCGCTTCCTCGACGTCGCCCTGCTCGAGGATGGCGCGCGTCCGATTCGCGTGGTGCGCCCACACACCGGCCAGGCAGTCGGCCTGCAGTTCGAGCCGCACCGACAGCGCATTGGCCTCGTTCTCGGACACGCGCTGGCGGCGCTCGTGCACTCGACCGGCGATGCCCAGCAGGTTCTGCACGTGGTGTCCGACCTCGTGCGCAATGACGTAGGCCTGCGCGAAATCGCCGGGCGCCTGGAAGCGGCTGCGCAGATCCTCGTAGAAGGCCAGGTCGATGTAGACCTTCTCGTCGGCCGGGCAGTAGAAGGGGCCGACCGCGGCATCGGCCATGCCGCACGCCGACTGCACTGCGCCGCTGAACAACACCAGGACGGGCTCGCGGTACTGCTCGCCGCCGCGACGGAACAGTTCGTTCCACACGTCCTCGGTGTCGGCCAGCACGACCGAGACGAACTCCGCCATGGGATCGGGCTCGCCCGGCGCGCGTTCCACGCTTTGCTGCGGCACGCTCTGCTCGGTGGGAACGATCTGCGTGAGCATGCGCGGATCGACTCCCAGGAACAACGCGATCAGCACGATGACGATGGCCCCCAGCCCGCCACCCGCCACGCGCGGCGACATGCGCATGCCACGCCGGTCCTCGATGTTGTCGCTGCGCCTGCCACGTTCCCAACGCATGTTCAGTTCTCCAGCACGAATCGACCGGCTGCCTAGCGGAATCGTACGCTCACCACCGGATCACCGGGCAGGCCGATGTACTGCACGGCCGCGGTCGTGCCGGCGCGCGGCGGCTGCAGCGGAAGCAGCGACCCGAGGCTGAGCACGTCTCCCGGCTTGAGCCGCACGCCGTCCCGCTCGAGCGCGCGCGCGAGCCAAATGGCCGCGTTGAGCGGGTGGCCCATGATCGCCGATCCGGGGCCGCGTGCGAGTTCCTTGCCGTCCTCCGACAGGACGACCGTCATGTTCGCCAGGCTGTCGATGAAGGCGGCGTCGTTGCCCACGGGGATGCGCTTGCCCATGACACCGAAGCGCGCGCCAGCGTTGATGGCGACCAGCGTCGGCGCGGTCATCTGTACGGTGTCGGCCAGCATGGTGTCGGGCAGTTCCATGAAGGGGACGATGTGGGAAATACCGCCTGCCGCCTCCTCCACCGTGCGCGCGCCGCGCAGCACTGCGGGATCCTTGACCACCACCATCAGGTCCGCCTCCCACAGCGGACGCGCCCCGAAACTCGCCGGCATCTCCGCCCCGTCCGGCAGGAGCATGTGCTTGAGCAGCCGTCCGTACAGCGGCTCCTTCAGCCCGAAACGATCCTGCATCGCAGGATTGGTGAGCGCCGCCTTGTACCCGACCACCGCGCCCAGCTGCGGGGAGAGCTGGCGCGTCACGCGATCCTGCGCACACAGCCCGTCCTGCATGTTGCGCACCGCCGGCATGCCCGGGGACGGCGTGCGCTGCACGTACTGAGCGACGTAGGTGGCCACCTCCTCGGATGCGGGGCAGGCTGCGAATGCGATGCGCGCGCACATGGCGCAAGCGCCTAGAACGAACGCGAGGAGCTGGATCACGGGAATCTTCCCATTCGGATGGAATCGCAGGCTAGTGTACCGTGCGCGCCTGCCGGGGACTGCGTGCGTACGCGCGGCCGCGCGATAATGCGCGATTGCCTTCGCCGCCTCCCCATGTCGCCGCCTCCCCATGCACGGATGCTCCGCGCCGTCTGCTTTCTCCTTGTCCTGAGCCTGTGCCTGCCGCCCGACACCCACGCTGCGGCGCAGAGCGTGCACGTACGGGTGCTCGCCATCAACGATTTCCACGGCCAGCTCGAGGCGCAGGGCGGCGGCGCCGACGTGCCCGGCCGCGGCCCGTTGGGCGGCGCGGCCTACCTCGCCGCGCATCTTCGCCGCCTTGCGGCAGGACACCGGCACCACGTGTTCGTCTCCGCGGGCGACCTGATCAACGCCAGTCCGTACCTCTCGGCGCTGTTCCAGGACGAACCGACGGTGGAGGTCATGAACGCCATGGGGCTGGCGCTCAACGGTGTTGGCAATCACGAGTTCGATGAGGGGGTGGACGAACTGCTGCGCATGCAGCGCGGCGGGTGTCATCCGCGCCACGGCTGCAGCTTCCGGCCGCGTTTCGACGGCGCGCGCTTCCGCTTCCTCGCGGCCAACGTACGCAGCGAGCGCGACGGCGAGCCGCTGTTCCCGCCCTACGAGATCCTGAAATTCGGCGAGGTGCGCGTGGCATTCGTCGGCGTCACCCTGCAGGGCACTGCGGGCCTGGTCGATGCGAAGGGCATCGCCGGCTGGCGCTTCGAAGCGCCATGGCGCAGCGTCAATGCGCTGGTGCCGGCGTTGCGCGCTCAGGGCGTCGAGGCCATCGTCGTGCTCCTGCACGAGGGCGGCCACGCACGCGGCGGCGAGAACGGCTGCGTGGCACTGTCGGGGCCGGTGCGCGACATCGTCGCGCGGATCGACGCGGCGGTGGACGCCATCGTCACCGGGCACACGCATCAGCGCTACAACTGCGTGATCGACGGTCGACCGGTGACCTCGGCCGGCAGCGCGGGCCAGTTCGTCACGCGCATCGATCTGGACATCGATCCGCGCAGCGGCGACGTGGTGGCCGCGCAGGCGCACAACGAGGCGGTCACCCACGACATCGCGCCCGACCCGGCCGTGGCGGCGATCGTCGAGGACGCAGCGCGGGTGGCGGACCGCCACGACCGCGTGGTGGGCACGCTGGCCGAGGACATCCGGCGCAACGGCGCATTCCCCGGCGACGTCGCGCAGGGCGGATCGGGCGAATCGCCGCTCGGCAATCTGATCGCGGACGCTCAGCTGTGGGCAACGCGTGCCGAAGGCGCGCAGATCGCCCTGACCAATCCCGGCGGGCTGCGCGCCGACCTCATGCGCGGCGCGGACGCCCGCCTGCTGTTCTCCGACCTGTTCGCCGCGCAGCCGTTCTCCAATCGCCTGGTCACGCTCAGCCTGACCGGCACACAGCTGCGCCGCCTGCTCGAGCAGCAGTTCGACCGCGGCACACGCTCGCCGCGCGTCCTGCAGGTTTCCGAGGGCCTGCGCTACAGCTGGCGCACCAGCGCGCCGCGCGGCAGGCGCGTGCGCGACCTGCGGCTGCATGGCAGCCCGCTGCAGGCCAAGAAGGTCTACCGCGTGACCGTGAACGACTACCTCCTGGGTGCCGGCGCGCACGCCGCGGTGCTCGGGGCTGGCCGCGACCGCGTCGCGGGGCCGCTGGATGTCGAAGCGCTGGAAGCGTACGTGCGCGCCCACGACCCGCTGCGCCCACCCGCGCTGGGCCGCATCCGGCGTCTCGACTGAGCAGGCGCGACACGTGGACATCGCCTCTGCCGCAGACGGACTGCGGCGCCTGCCGGCGCTGCGCCACGATACCGCTGGCCGCCGGCACATCGATTACCGGGCCGTGTTCGCGCTCGCCGCGCCGCTGTTCCTCAACAGCAGCGTGCAGGCGATCCTGAATTTGACGGACACGTGGTTCCTCGGGCGCATCTCGACACCGGCCGTGGCGGGCGTGGGTGCCGTCTACTGGTTCGTCATCGTCTTCGTCCTGCTGTTCGGCGGCGTGTCGATGGCCGTGCAAACGCTGGTGGCGCAAGCGCATGGGGCGGGCGCGCGCGGCGAGGCGGCCGAGATCGCCTGGGCCGGCCTGTGGAGCGCGCTGCTCATGCTGCCGCTGTTCGTCGTGACCGCCTCGTCGGGAACGCTGCTGCTCGCGCCGTTCCCGCTCGCGCCCGACGTGCGCGCCGCAGCGCTCGAATTCTGGTTCCCGCGCATGCTCGGCGCAGTGGCGGGCGTGGCGCTGTGGACCGTGACCAGCTTCTTCAACGGCATCGGCCGCACCGGCGTGACGCTCACCGTGATGCTCGCGGTGTCGACCAGCAACGCTGCGCTGAACCAGTGGCTGGCGTTCGATCTCGGCCTGGGCGTGGAAGGCATCGCATGGGCCACGGGAGCGGCCCAGCTGTTCGGTGTGGCCATCGGCCTGGCGCTGTTCCTCAGCGCAGGGGTGCGCCGCGAGTACGCCTCGCACCTGCACTGGCGCCCACGTCCGTCGCGCATCGGCGCGCTGGTCGCGCTGGGGGTGCCGATGGGCATGCTCCCGGCAGCGGATCTCACCGGGCTGGCCATGTTTCAGATCATGCTGTCGGGTCTGGGCGCTGCAGCCGGGGCGGCGACGCAGATCGTGATGATGATGACCTCGATCGCCTACATGCCCGCGGTGGGCATCGCCAGCGCCGGCACCACGCTGGTGGGACAGTCGATCGGCGCCGGAGACCGCGACTGGGCGGCCCGCGTGGGCGATGCCGCCATCCGCATCAACGTGACGTACATGGGGCTGGTCAGCCTGCTCCTCGCGCTCGCCGGGCCATGGGTGCTGCCGCTGTTCGTCGCCGCACAGGACGCCGCGTCGGCGCAAGTGATCGAGTCCGCGCGGATTCTGCTGTGGATCGCCGCTGCCTACCAGATCTTCGACGGCTTCAATCTCGGCGCCGGCTTCTGCCTGCGGGGCGCAGGCGACGTGCGCGTGCCGGCGCTGCTCGTCCTGCTGGTCTCCTGGCTCGGCTTCGTCCCGCTCGCGCACATGCTCACCTTTCCCCCCGGGGAGGGCCTGGTCGGTTTCCTTCCGCAGTTCGGCCTGGGCGCCACCGGAGGCTGGGCTGCGCTTCTGCTCTACACCGGCATGCTGGGAACAGTGATGTTCCTGCGCTGGCGCTCGGGGGCCTGGCGGCGCATCTCGCTGCGCTGATCGTGGTGCACTTGCCGAGCCATTCTCCGGCCTGTACCGTTGCGTCATGATCGTCGACCGCATGTGGGCACCAGCCGGAAGCCTCGGCAGATGTGCCGCTGCACTGCTGCGCCTGGCGCTGCGCGCGCGCCTGCTGCTCGTGCTGGGGCTGCTCGCCGCGCTGCCGGCGCACGCACGCGATCCGGTGCTCCTGGTGGCCTCGCCGGAACTGTCCGATCCCAACTTCAACGAGTCCGTCGTGCTGGTGGTGTTCCCCGAGAACGGCGCCCCCACCGGCGTCGTGCTCAACCGTCGCATCGACATCCCCTGGGCGGAAGCCTTCGCCGAGGACGAGATCCTGCGCGAGTTGGACGACCCGATCTACCTGGGAGGACCGGTGCGCCAGGACATGCTGTGGTATCTCGTGCACGCCAGCCCCGCACCCGAAGACAGTTTCCCTGTGCTGGGAGCGCTGCACCTGAGCACCGACGCGGCTTTCCTGGACCGCTGGCTCGCGGCCGGCGGCAGCATCGACCGATTCTTCGTGGGCTATGCCGGCTGGAGCGCCACGCAGCTGCAGCGCGAGATCGATGCCGGCGCCTGGTACGTGCTGCCGGCCGACCTCGACACCATCCTCGATGCCCGCCCGGACCAGCTGTGGCGCCGGCTCCTGGCACGCGCCACCGCAGTCGAGATCTGAACCGTATCGTTCCTCTCAACCCGATCACTCGTAAATCGCCATGCACAACGACGCGCTCTTCTCCGTCACCGATCAGGTCGTTCTCCTCTCAGGCGGCAGCCGCGGCATCGGCCGCGCGCTCGCGGAAGGATTCGCCGCGCGCGGCGCGCGGGTCGTCATCGCGGGACGCGAACTGGGCACGCTCGAAAAGACCGCCAGCGAGATTCCGAAGGGACGGCATGCGATCTCGACGATCGTGTGTGACGTCGCCCGCCCGGCGGACATCGAGGCCATGGTCGAGGCGGTCATCGGCGAGCACGGTCACATCGACACGCTGCTCAACGTGGCCGGCGTGAACAAGCGCATGAAGGTCGAGCAGTACGACGTCGAGACCTACGACTGGATTCTCGACATCAACCTGCGCGGCGCCTTCCTCGCGGCGCAGGCGGTCGGCCGCAGGATGATCGCGCGCGGCTGCGGCGCCATCGTCAACGTCGACTCGCTCAACACCTATGCGCCGCTGAAGGGCGTCACGCCCTACGCGATGAGCAAGGGGGGACTGACGATGATGACGCGCGGCATGGCCACGGAATGGGGGCCCCACGGTGTGCGCGTGAACGCGATCGCACCCGGTTTCTTTCCCACCGCGCTCTCGTCGAAGATGTGGCAGCAGCCCCACATGCGCGACTGGGCGAAGACGAACACGCCGCTCGGACGCCTCGGTGACGTGAGCGAGCTGGTGGGCGCCACCGTGTTCCTCGCCTCGCAGGCGTCGGCCTTCGTGACCGGCCAGGTGATCCGCGTCGACGGCGGCATCTCCGCCGGCATCGCGTGGCCCATCGAGCTGTGAGATTTCAGACCACCGCCGGCATGCGCAGCGGCGCGGACCACCCGGACGGCGCGAGCAGGCCGCGTCGCCACAACGCCTCGAATGCCTCGGCGGGCAGCGGCGGACTGAAGTAGTAGCCCTGCGCCTCGTCGCAGCCGTGACGCGAGAGGAACTCCAGCTGCTCCTCGCTCTCGACGCCTTCGGCGGTGACCGCCAGGCCCAGGATCTGTCCGAGACGGATCACCGCCTGGGTGATGGCGGCATCGCCGGCATCGCGCACGATGTCGCGCACGAATGACTTGTCGATCTTGAGGCGGTCCACCGGGAAGCGCCGCAGGTAGCTCAAGCTCGAGTAGCCGGTGCCGAAATCGTCCAGCGAGAGCTGAATGCCCAGCGCCTTGAGCGCCTGCAGGCATTGCAGGTTGGCCTCGACGTTCTCCATCATCACGCTCTCGGTCAGCTCAAGGTCCAGGCAGTGCGGCGGCAGACCGCTGGCGCGCAAGGCCGCATCGACTTGCTGTGCCAGATCACGCTGCTTGAACTGCCGCGCCGAGAGGTTCACCGACAGGCAGTCGAACTCCAGCCCGGCGTCGCGCCACGCCTTCGCCTGGCGCGCCGCCTCGCGCAGCACCCAGTCTCCAAGCGCGACGATCAGCCCGGTGTCTTCTGCGATCGGGATGAAGCGCGCCGGCGGGATCATTCCCTTTTCCGGGTGATTCCAGCGCACCAGCGCCTCGGCGCCGATCATCCTTCCCGAGCGCAGCGCCACCTTCGGCTGGTAGTGCAGCACGAACTCGCCGTTGCGCAGGGCACGGCGCAGGTCGCGCTCCACGGCCAGCCGCTCGCCGATCTGCGTGTTGATCTCCTCGGTGAAGAAGTGATGCGCGTTGCGGCCCAGCGCCTTGGCCCGGTACATGGCGGCATCGGCATGCTTGAGCAGCGTCTCCACGTCGCGCCCGTCCGCCGGGAACAGCGCCACGCCGACACTGCAGGTGAGTACGAACTCCTTGCCCAGCACGCGGTAGGGCTGCGACATCGCCTCGCGCAGCCGCTCCACGGCGTGGCTGACCGAGCGCTCCCCTTCCTGGTCGACCAGCAGCAGCACGAACTCGTCGCCGCCCAGGCGCGCCACGGTGTCTTCGTCGCGCACGCAGGCGTGTAGACGCTGTGCGGCGAGCTTGAGCAGTTCGTCCCCGACGCTGTGTCCCATGCTGTCGTTGATCAGCTTGAAGTCGTCGAGATCGATGAACATGAGCGCGAGCGCGCGTTGCTGGCGCTCGGCCTGCGCAATCGCCTGGTGCAGCCGCTCGCGCAGCAGCCCGCGGTTAGCCAGTCCGGTGAGCGGGTCGTGGTGCGCCTGGTACTCGAGCTGCTCGCGGTAGCGCTTGACGGCGGTGATGTCGGCGATGAAGCCCTCGAAGTACTCGACGCGCCCGTCGCTGTCGTACACGCCCACGCCGTTGTCCCACACCCACTTCTCGCCGCTGTCGCGCGTGAGGATGCGGTACTCGAGCGTGAAACGGGTGCGAGTGCGCAACGCCGTGAGCGTATCGGCCGACACCCGGGCCCGGTCGTCCGGGTGGATGAGCGCAGCGAAGGAGAACGGATCGCCCCGCGTGAGCTCGTCGGCCCGATAGCCGGTCAGATCCAGGCAGCCGTCGCTGACGAAATCCATCGTCCACTGTGCATCCGAACGGCAGCGATAGACCATGCCCGGGAGACTGTCCATCAGCGTCGCCATGCTGCGCTGCTGCGCCCGCAGCGCCGCCTCGACCTCCTGCTTGCGCCGCTCCGAGGCGATGCGGTCCAGCGCGTGGGAGATCTGGTCGGCGATGCGGGCGAGCAGGTCGGTCAGTTCCGACTGGAAGTAGTTGACCTCGTCGGCGTAGTAGGCGATCACACCGATCACGCGTCCCTGCTCCACCAGTGGACACGCGGCGAGGCTGCGCAGTCCGAACGCCTGCGCCTGTTCCAGCGACGGGCAGGCGCGCGGATCCGCGGCAATGTCGTTGCACACCAGCGTAGCGCGCTGGCGGATGGCGGCGGCGAGCACATCGTCGCTTTCTGCCAGGCGCGGATCGAGCGACACGTGCACCCGCCTGCAGAAGTCATGGCCCGGCCCGCTTGCCGCCACCGGCAGCACTTGCGTACCGTCGGCATTGCTGAGCCCGATCCAGCTGGTGGACAGGCCGCCGTACTCGACGGCCGTCTTGCATACGTCGGCGAACAGCTCCTCGCGCGTGTTCGCCGCCGCCGCCCGCTGCGCCGCGTGGCTCAGGGCCAGATAAAGGTGCGTCACCCGCTCGATCCTGCGCTCGGCGCACCGGCGCTCGGTCACGTCACGCACGAACACCTGGACGGACATACCCTCGGGCGTGGAGAACGGCGAGCCGCTGACCTCGACGTCGAAGGCGCTGCCATCCATCCGCAGCCAGCGCATGTGCGCGGGCTGCGCAATCCTGCCACCGACGATCGTATCGGTACGCGACGATGCGAACTCCCGGAACTCCGGTGCGACCCGCTCCAGCACCGGCTGCCCCAACAGGGCATCGCGGCCGGAGGCGCCGAGCAGGCGCACGGCGGCGTCGTTCACGTAGGTGATTCGTCCATGCGTGTGCATGAGGATCGCGTCGGGCGACAGTTCCACGACGGCGCGAAAGCGCGCGTCATCCCTGGCATAGCGATCGGAAAGGGGAGGTGCGTTCATGCGGGCGACGTATAATTCCTGCGCTTGCACTCGGCGTTGTGGCTGCCGTCGACGTGGGTTGCAGCGAGTCCGTTTCGCAGGGCGGGGACGCGCGCATGTGCGATGGCAGCCAACGAGCAACAAGCGCGCCACTGAACCGCCCGCCCACACAGAAAAACCTATTTGCGTCAGGTATTTCCCGATGCACCGTCGACATGCTGCGGTGAGGACTACCGTGGAATCCCGCCGTTTCGCAGCCGTGGCAGAGTCCCGAACGTGAAGATCGTCGTCCTCGGCGCCGGCGTGGTCGGTGTCACCAGCGCGTGGTATCTGGCCGAAGCCGGCCACGAAGTGCACGTGATCGAACGCCAGTCCGGCGCCGGTCTGGAAACGAGTTTCGCCAACGGCGGGCAGATATCGGTGAGTCAGGCCGAGCCCTGGTCCAACCCTTCGGCACCGGCGAAGATCCTCAAGTGGCTCGGCAACGAGGAAGCCCCGCTGCTGTTTCGTCCGACGGCCAGCATGCGTCAGTGGCTGTGGGGCGCGCGCTTTCTCTACGAGTGCCTGCCCGGCCGCACGCGCGACAACACGCTGCAGATCCTTCGCCTTGCCATCTACAGCGGGCAGCAGCTCAAGGCACTGCGCGCGGCCAGCGGGGTGGACTATCACCACCTCGAGCGCGGCATCCTGCAGCTGTACTACGACCGCGCGGAATTCGAGGCTGCCACGGTGCGCGCCGAACTCGTGCGCCGTGGAGGTTACGACCTGCAGACGCGCAGCGCGCAGCAGTGCCTGGAGATCGAACCGGCCCTCGCGGAAGGCGCCATCCTGCCCGTGGGCGGCACCTATGCGCGCGACGACGAGAGCGGCGATGCTCACGTGTTCACGCGCAATCTCGCACGAATCTGCGCCCAGCGCGGCGTCGCGTTCCACTACGACAGCACCGCGCTGCGCATCGAGGCGGACTCGGAGCGTGCGCGTGCGGTGACGATAGAACAGGCAAATGCGCAGCGGCGCATCGAGGCCGACGTGGTGCTGGTCTGCCTGGGCGTGCGCTCGCCGTTCCTGCTCGAGCCGCTCGGCGTCTCGGTCCCGGTCTATCCGGTGAAGGGATACTCGGTCACGATCCCGGGTGCAGGGTCGAAGGCGCCGACCGTGTGCCTGACCGACGAGGGTCACAAGCTCGCCCTCTCGCGCCTGGGCGACCGACTGCGCGTCGCCGGCACCGCCGAGCTGGCTGGTTACGACACCACGGTCAACGAGGTGCGATGCAATGCGATCCTGCGCCGCGTGCGCGAACTGTTCCCGAATGCCGGTGACTTCGACGCGGCGGTGAAGTGGGCAGGACTTCGCCCCGCGACCCCGGGCAACGTGCCGGTGATCGGCCGCACCCGCATTCCCGGGTTGTTCCTCAACACCGGCCACGGCACGCTGGGGTGGACCCTGTGTGCGGGCTCCGGTCGTGCCATCGCCGACATCGTGTCGGGACGAGAACCGGCGGTGCAGTTCCGCTTTGCGGCCGGCTGAGCGCCCTCAGCCTGCAGGAGCGCCGGGCGCCGCCTCGGCGCTGGCCGCGCCACCGCGCGGCAGCCACCGCGCCAGAACCTGCGCCAGCGCGCGTTCACTGTAGGGCTTGCTGAGATAGTCGTCCATGCCGGCGGCATCGCACTCCTCACGCACACCGGCCACGACGTTGGCGGTCAGGGCGATGACCGGCACGCGCGGCAGGCGCCGGCGGTCCGCCTCCTCGCGGATGCGGCGGGTCGCCTCGTAGCCGTCCATGTTCGGCATCTGGCAGTCCATGAGCACGAGGTCGAAGCTGCCGCGACGCCAGGCCTCGAGCGCCGCCACCCCGTCGGGGGCGATCTCGCAGTCCAGTCCCAGTGCGCGCAGCATCGCCAGCGCAACCAGCTGGTTCACGCCATTGTCCTCCGCCACGAGCACGCGCCCCGAGAACCGCGTCTGCCCGCCAACCGGAGCGGTGAAATGGGACGCCTCGCCCGAGCGGCTCAGCAACCCGGCCACACAGGCTTGCAGCTGCGCCTGCCGCGCGGGCTTGGCGATGGCGCGGGCGATGCCCGCCGCATTGAGCGTGTGCGGCGTCTCGTCGTCGCCGACCGAACTGAGCAGGATCCTCGGCACGCTGCGCAACAGCGGGTCGGCTTGCATGGCGCGGGCGACGTCCAGGCCCGTCATCCCCGGCATGTGCATGTCGAGGATGACCAGGTCGATCGGCTCGCCCCGATCCAGGCCGTCTCGCAGTGCAGTCAGCGCCGCGTCGCCGCGTTCCACGCAATGCGTCTCCAGCGCCAGGCTGCGCAACTGCTCGCGGCAGATTTCGAGATTGGTCCGGTTGTCGTCCACGATGAGGACACGCGTGCCGGCCGGCACCATGCTTACGTTCGGCGGAGCGGACGGAGTGTCGAGCGCCTGGAGATCGAGCTCGAACCAGAATCGCGAGCCGGCACCGGGCGCGCTTTCGAGGCGGATCTCACCGCCCATCAGGGCGACCAGCCTCGCGCTGATCGCCAGCCCGAGCCCGGTTCCCTCGTGTTGGCGGCCGCCGTGCCGAT
>CAYLTE010000094.1:0-14893 GCA_964386195.1 uncultured Burkholderiales bacterium
ACTCGCTGCACACCAACGCCTACGACGAGGCGATCACCACGCCGACCGAGGAGTCGGTGCGCCGGGCGATGGCGATCCAGCTCATCATCAACCGCGAATGGGGCCTGGCGAAGAACGAGAACCCGAACCAGGGCAGCTTCATCATCGAGGAGCTGACCGACCTGGTCGAGGAGGCAGTGCTCAAGGAGTTCGAGGCGATCTCCGAGCGCGGCGGGGTGCTCGGCGCGATGGAGCTGGGCTACCAGCGCGGCAAGATCCAGGAGGAGTCGATGTATTACGAGCACAAGAAGCACGACGGCTCGTATCCGATCATCGGCGTCAATACATTCCGCAACCCGCACGGCGACGCGGTGCCCGAGACGCTGGAGCTGATTCGCTCCACGGACGACGAGAAGCAGAGCCAGCTCGAGCGCCTGAAGGAATTCCACGCGCGCAACCAGGCGGCATCGGGTGCGATGCTCAAGCGCCTGCAGCAGGCGGTGATCGATAACGGCAACGTGTTCGAGGTGCTGATGGACGCGGTGCGGGTGTGCTCGCTGGGGCAGATCACGCACGCGTTGTTCGAGGTGGGTGGGCAGTATCGGCGGAGTATGTGATCGGACCGAATGGGAGATTGCGGTGTGCTGTACAAAAGAACAATATGAGCTTATGATGTTCGACTAACAAAGCCGCAAGAGATATCGACGTGAAGACTTCCGGACTGTTCGCAGGCATTGGGGGGTTCGAGCTAGGATTGGGCAGGGCGGGGCACCGGGCCGTTCATCTCTGCGAGATATTGCCTGCTGCGCAAGCGGTGCTTCAGCACAGGTTTCCGGACGCAGAGATCTCCCCGGACGTGAAATCTCTCCATGCGCTTCCTTCGGAAACGGAGTTGCTATGCGCCGGTTTCCCGTGCCAGGATCTTAGCCAAGCGGGCCGTACTCTTGGGCTATCCGGCGAGAAGTCGGTACTCGTAGCAGAGGTGTTTCGGCTTCTGCGCGAAGCGCGCCCTAAGATTCCCTGGGTCGTGCTCGAGAACGTCCCCTTCATGCTCCAACTGCATGCAGGTCAGGCTATGCGCGCGATCATCGACGAGTTCGAAGTCCTTGGTTACAGGTGGGCTTATCGTGTTGTCGATTCGTTCGGGTTTGGCGTGCCGCAACGACGGGAGCGGGTCTTTCTTGTAGCGAGCCTCGCTGGCAAACCCGAAGACGTGCTACTTGCAGATGACTCACCAATTGCTAGACCAACGACGTCTATCGGTGCAAGAGCCCATGGCTTTTATTGGACTGAAGGGCTCACCGGTCTAGGGTGGGCACCAGACGCCGTTCCGACGCTTAAGAATGGAAGCACGATCGGAATCCCTTCCCCTCCGGCGATCTTGTTGCCTGACGGAAGGCTCGTTAAGCCGGACATCCGGGATGCGGAGCGCCTGCAGGGTTTTGAGGATGTCCACGGGGAGCCTTGGACGATTCGAGCCGAGTCCGTGGCCCGCGCGTCCGTGCGCTGGAGCTTGGTCGGAAGTGCGGTAACCGTGCAGGTTGCCGAATGGCTAGGTCGGAGACTTAAGAACCCGGGGGTTTTCCAGGATCTCCACCACGCGGTGTTTCCGTCTTCTGGGAAGTTACCCAAGGCCGCTTGGTTTGATGGCAAGGTACGTCGTGCTGCGATTGTGAGTCTGGACCCACTCGGTATTCGTCCCGCTTCTCTTACGGCTTTTTTACAGCACCCCGGAGACCCGCTATCCCTCAAGGCAGCTTCCGGTTTCTTGAATCGGACGCGACGAGCAAAGCTCCGTTTTGATCCCAGTTTCATTCAGGCAGTAGAAGCCTATGTCACGGCACTTGGCGGCGTGATTCCGCCGATGCGTGGAAACATGGGATTACCCCTTACACCGGCTTTGGCTTAGAGAGTTACGTCACCTACTCTTCCTCACCGGGAGGTTCCTCGGCCTCTGCTTGTGCAATCTGCTCCAGATCGGCGATCACATCACCTTCGCTAGTATCCTCCCACAGCCGCTTCGGGGCATTACGCTCGAAGAAGGCTATCTCGATATTCTTGATGACCTCTGCGAAGCTGATGGGCCGTGACGGAAGTCCCTTTCTGGGCGGAAGACTCGATACATCGAAGCAAACCAGACTCCCCAGAGTTTCCTCGTCTTCCGCTTCGTACAGGGCGATGTAGACTCGCTCGAACAGTTCGGCAGAATCAGTCGGATTCACTCGTCCTGTACGGAAACGGAAAGTCTGGCAGGCGTGTCCAAAACTCGAATGTGCGTCTGCAGCCTGCCCCGCGTCGAAAGCACAGTCGCGGGGCATGAAAACTATCGCTGCTAGTACTGCATACGGTTGCCGGACATGGTAGTCCGATGCTTCAGCGCGGAGCTCATTGTCGATTCGGGATACGTTCTTCGTATACCGCTTCGATCTTGCATCCCGAAAGTTCAGGGTTTTGATCGAAACTCCCAGCCCAAGCCCGAGCCTGATGGTGCTGAAGTTCACGTCGAGGCGCTTCACGCCCTTTAGGCTGCTCGCGAGCGATTCGACACCGCGGATAGCCGGGGACATGTGCTCGTCGTTGCTTCGGTTGCCAATGGGCAATATGCTCGGAAATCTACCTCGGAGTTCGTTGGCTACCCGTAAGGCAAGTTGATCGGATAGTCGCTGTGCAAAGTTCTTCTTTTCGTCCCGTGCCGCAGGTTGCCCCTTCGCAAGGTTCCAGCCGGTCCGAATCTTAGGATCTGCACTTGGTGCGTCCGGAACCAACGGCAGGTAAGCTCGAACACTACGCAGGATGTCGGCAATGCTATCGGGGCTAGGAGGAGATTCGTCAGTTGTGGAGATCGTCGTACGCTTCCTCTTTGCCGGTAGTGTCGCGGGAGTAGTTCTATCATTTCTCTTCTTTCTTGGCGCCATTCGTCGAGCCACTCCAGATGGACATACTGACACCGGCAGCACGACGTCGCCGTATGCAGTCGGTGCGCCAGCGAGGAACAAGCCCAGAACTTGCAGTCCGCTACGCGCTGCATGCTAACGGCTTTCGTTATCGTGTCAACTCCCCCGATTTGCCCGGTCGACCCGATATTGTTCTGCCGAAGTATCGAACGGTGATTTTCATAAACGGTTGCTTCTGGCATGGCCATGGATGCCGTGCCGGGCGCCTACCGACCTCTAACATCAGCTTCTGGTCGGAGAAGATCGCCGCAAATCGGCGACGCGACAGGCGGAAATGTGATGCGTTACGGCAAATTGGATGGCGGGTCCTTTCAGTATGGGAGTGTCAGACAAAAGGAGATCACCTCCCACGTACCGTTAAGCGCATCGCCAACACGCTGAGAAGAATGATGTCCGTCACCTAACTTGTGCGACCGATCTCGGTCTGCTGAACCATCCGGGCCCGGGCAGGCAGTTGCGATACCCTCTGCGTCAAAGGCGGATTGTTTATGCGATTCATTTTTTCGAAGACTTCTCACTGCCCAAAGAAACCATCATGAAACCTCTACAGAAACTCACCTTCGAAAGCGTCGATATCCGCGCATGCTCTGTACCGCTGCGCCGCCCCCTCGTCGCAAAAGTCGGCAACTTCACCGAGTGGCCCTTCATCCTGATCGACGTCAAGACGAAGGAAGGCGTCATCGGCCGCAGCTATCTCGAGCCCTATCTGCGGAACGCGGTCCGCTACGTCGGTCCCGCCATTCAGGACATGGCGGAGAAGTTCAAGGGCCGGCAGCTCGCGCCCCTCGACATGTACCGCGACGTGATCGGGACGCTGCACCTGCTCGGCAGACAGGGCGTGAGCGTGATCGCGGCAGCGGGTCTCGACATGGCGATCTGGGACGCGCTGTCGAAAGCTGCGGGGCTTCCGCTCGCCGAGATGCTCGGCGGCACGGTCGGAAAGATCCGCACCTACAACACCAACGGCCTGTGGCTGCTGCCGCTGGACAAGCTGGCGAAGGAAGCGCGTGAACTGGTCGATGAAGGCAACTTCAGCGCGATCAAGATCCGCCTCGGCCGCCCGAAGCTCGCCGACGACCTGAAGGCACTGGAACTGGTGCGCGGCGCCATCGGCGAGGACATCCAGCTCATGTGCGACTTCAACCAGGGGCAGACCTTGCAGGAGGCGATCTGGCGCTGCCACGCACTGGACGACCAGGGCCTGTACTGGTTCGAGGAGCCGGTGGTGTTCGACAACTATGCGCAGAGCGCACAGCTTGCGCGCGAGCTGAAGACGCCGATCCAGATCGGCGAGAACATCTACGGCCCGCGCTCGTTCCTCGACGCCGTGCGCGCCGAGGCAGCTGATCTCTACATGCCGGACCTCATGCGCATCGGCGGCGTCACCGGCTGGATGCGCTCGGCCGCGATTGCCGGTGCCGCAGGTCATCCCATGTCCAGCCACCTCTATCCTGAGGTCTCCGCACATCTGTTGCGCGCAACCGAATCGGCCGACTGGCTGGAGTACCGCGACTGGGGCAACCCGATCGTCCAGGAACCGTTCGAGGTGGTTGACGGACAGTGCATCGTTCCGGATCGGCCGGGCAACGGCATCGAGTGGAACGAGGACGCGGTCAGGAAGTACGCGTACTGAAGATCAGGTCTTGTCTTTTTCGGCCGCATCGGGGCGGTACGAGGCCTGCTGGATGAGGGACCCATTCATCTATCCAGAGAGGTCCCGACATGGATGCTTCCCAGATTCGTACGCACATGCGCGTGGTCGGCTCGGACCGACAACCCGTCGGCACCGTTGACGGCGTCGAGAACGATCGGATCAAACTTACAAAGAACGACCCGCAAGCGAAAGGCCAGCACCACTTCATTCCCATGCAGTGGGTGGACCGGGTGGACGGCCAGGATGTGTGCCTGACACAGACGGCGGCCGACGCTCAGTCTCAGTGGCAGAGTTAGAGAAACGAGGTCGGGTGTTGCATCGACGACACCCGACCTCGATCCCCGATTCGGAATTACTGGCTGTGCCAGGTGGCTAGCAATACGTAAGACCTAACCCCGACAGCGCGCGCGACGGTCAGCGCGATGTCGATTCCGGCCCGGGCGATTCGACTATTGGCGAATCGCCCCCCTTTGCGCACTATGCAGACCCATCATGACCGTCATCGATCCGCATTCCACTCCTGCGCCCGACCCGGCCGCCCCCACAGCTGACAGTCGGCGCTCGGTCTGGACGGAACTGCGCGATGCCATTCGCGGGACCGGCGCAGACTACACGAAGATCCCCTTGCGCCGCGCGGTGTTTCTGCTCGCCGTGCCGATGGTGCTCGAGCTGGTGCTCGAGTCGACCTTCGCGGTGGTCGACATCTACTTCGTCGGCAAGCTGGGTTCGTCCGCCGTGGCGACGGTGGGCCTCACCGAGACGCTGTTGTTCCTGATCTACGCGGTGGGAATGGGCCTGGCGATGGGCGTGACGGCGATCGTCGCGCGACGGGTGGGAGAAGGAGAACGCGAGGCCGCAGCGATCACGGCCGTGCAGGCAATCTGGATCGCGCTGATCGTTTCGCTGCCCTTCTCGCTCGCCGGCATCGCGTTCGCACAGGATCTCCTGCGCCTGATGGGCGGCGATGCCTGGACGCTCGAGCACGGCTACCGGTACATGCAATGGACGCTCGGCAGCAACGCAGTGATCATGCTGCTGTTCACCATCAACGCGGTGTTCCGCGGCGCAGGCGATGCGGCCGCGGCGATGCGGGTGCTGTGGCTCGCGAACGGGCTGAACATCTTGCTCGATCCAATCCTGATCTTCGGCTTCGGTCCTGTGCCGGCGCTGGGAATCGAGGGCGCCGCGATCGCAACGACCGTCGGTCGTGGCACCGGCGTGCTGCTGCAGCTCGTCATTCTGTTCCGCGGCGGCCAGCACCTCGCCGTCCTTCCCTCGCACATCGTGTGGCACGCCGCGCATCTGTGGAACATCGTACGTACGTCGCTCGGCGGTATCGGCCAGATGATCGTCGCGATGACCTCGTGGATCTTCCTGATGCGCATCCTGGCCAGCATCGGCAGCGAGGCCGTTGCCGGCGCCACCATCGCGATCCGCATCATGATGTTCACGCTGATGCCGGCCTGGGGCATGTCGAACGCGGCGGCCACGCTGGTTGGCCAGAACCTGGGCGCACTGGAGCCTGGCCGCGCCGAAGCGTCCGTGTGGCGGATCGGCCTCTACAACATGATCTATCTCGTCGCCGTGGCGGCGTTCTTCTTCCTGCTGCCCGAGGAGATGATGCGCATCTTCAGCGCCGACCCCGAGGTGATCGCGATCGGCGCCGAGTGGCTGCGGATCCTGTCCTACTCGTTGTTCGTCTACGGCTGGTGGATGGTGTCGGTGCAGGCGTTCAACGGTGCCGGCGACACCATCACGCCGACCTGGATCAACGTCGTGTTCTTCTGGCTGATCCAGATTCCGCTGTCGTGGGTGCTCGCGATCGGCCTCGGCTGGCAGCACTCGGGCGTGTTCTGGGGCGTGTTCATCTCGGAGACCTCGGTCGGCCTCTTCACGCTGTGGCTGTTCTCGCGCGGGAGATGGAAGGCGGCGAAGGTGTGACCCGCGTGTCCTAGCCGTGGGATCGAAGTCCGGCGCGGTCGCGCCAGATTCAGAAATACCCGACCAGCCTTCCCAGGGTAAGTGCGGCCAGCCACACGATCAACGACAAGACAGCGGCGAATCGGACGCGTGCAGGGACGCCTGCACCGGCCTTTCCCGCAAGCGTCTCACGCGGAAACGCGACGCGCAGGGCAAGCGCATTCACCACACCCGCGAGCACCACGCCCATCTTCGCCAGGAAGAACGGCGAGGCGGCGTACTCGGTGGCGCGGGTCGCGAACAGCAGCCCGCCGAACACCACCGCCAGCACCAGTCCGACGGCAGCGGTGCGAGTCAGGACCTCCCACAGCGGCGCCAGCGGCTGGTACCGCCAGGCCGAGAGCAGCCGCAGGTCGAGCGGTACGATCGAGCCGACCAGCAGCGCCACCCCGAGAATGTGACCGGCATTGACCAGCGGGTAGGCCCAGACGGAGTCGCCCAGCGCGCGGGCGAACGTCGTTGCTTCGAGCGCTGCCAGCCACTGGTCGAGCATCCTCGCCGTGCCGGTCAGGACTCCCGGTCGGGGTAGAGGTTGTGGCTCTTGCCGTCGATGATCACGCGCTCGGCCTTGACCAGGCGCTCGTCCTTCTTCGCCGAGCGGTGGCCGTGCACGGTGATCGTGCGGCCGACGCTGAACATTTCCTCAGCCAGCCCCGCCCGCTCGTTGCGCCATGGCTGACCGACTTCCACCACCCACTTCTCGCCGTTGGCGTCGATGGTCACCTCGCCGTGCGGGTTGCCCAGGCGCACGTTGACGATCTTGCCGCTGATCTCGAACTCCTCGTCCGTCGCCCAGCCCCAGCCGTGATGGGCGCTGACTCCCTGCGACAGCAGCCCGAAGACGGCCATGGCAACAATTGCAAGCACTCCCCTGCGTAGCATGCTCGACTGCATGATCGTTCCTCCGTGATGGTTGCGCACCGTGCAATCGGCAGACGCGGGCTCGATGCGAAAGCTTCGATCGCCGGGAGCCGGCCGGTGTTCCCGCCGTCTACTTCTTCTTCGCGGTCTGCGCCTCGTAGCGGGCCTTCGTCTCCGCGTTCATCGGGTACAACCCGGGCAGCTTTTCGCCGCGGTTCACCTCCTCCATGATCCAGCCCTCCATGCGTTCCTGCTCCGGCGCGGTGGCCAGCACGTGATCGAGCAGTGTGGCGGGAATCACCACCGCACCGTCGGCATCGGCCACGATGACGTCGTCGGGAAACACCGCCACCCCGCCGCAGCCGACCGGCTCCTGCCAGTTCACGAAGGTCAGCCCGGCCACCGAGGGCGGCGCGGCCGCACCCTGGCACCACACCGGCAGGCCGGTGCCGAGCACGCCGGCCAGATCGCGCATCACGCCATCGGTCACCAGCGCCGCGACGCCGCGCTTGGCCATGCGTGCGCACAGGATGTCGCCGAAGATGCCAGCGTCGGTGATTCCCATTGCGTCCACCACCGCGATGCACCCGGCGGGCATGTCCTCGATGGCCGCGCGCGTCGACCGGGGCGAGGACCACGACTCCGGCGTGGCCAGATCCTCGCGCGCAGGCACGAAGCGAAGCGTGAACGCGCGCCCGACCTTGCGCTGTTCCCCGGGACGAAGCGGCCGGGTCCCGCGCATCCACACGTTGCGCAGCCCCTTCTTGAGCAGGATGGTGGTGATCGTCGCCGTGGTGACGGCGGAGAGGATGTCGATGGTCCGGGTATCCAGGGTCTGGGTGTCTAGCGTCATGTGGGCGGATTTCCTCGATGCCGGCACGAGCGCCGGGCGGCAGAAGTGTAGCCAACATCTGCGGGCCGGGTGGGTTGGTTCCGCGGCCGCCGGGTGTCAGTCAACCGGGTCTCGGTCCATGGGGTTTCAGCCCATCGCCGAGGTCACGAGGAAGGCGAGCATCGCCAGCGGGGCGACATAGCGCACCATCGCGTGCCAGATCGAGCCAACGCCCACACTCAGGCCGGATGCACGCAGCGCCTCCTCGCGCGGCAGCACCCACCCGGTGTAGAGCACGACGGCCAGCCCAACCACCGGCAGCAGGACACTCGATGCGACGTAATCCACCGCCTCGAGCACGCTCCTGCCGAAGAGCTCGATGCCGCTCAGCGCACCCGATCCCAGCGCGGAGGGCACGCCGGCGAGGAAGGCGAGCAGCGCGATGACCAGCGTCGCCGGCAGGCGCGGTGCCCCGATGCGGCGCGCGGCCGCGACCGGCACCTCCAGCAAGGACACGGCGGAGGTGAGCGCGGCCGCCGAGAGCAGGAAGAAGAACGCGGTGCCGATCCAGGCACCGCCCGGCATCACGGCGAACACCTGCGGCAGCGTGACGAAGGCCAGTGCGGCGCCATAGGCCGGATCGAGGCCGAAGGCGAAAACGATCGGAAAGATCGCCAGGCCCGCGACGACGGCGAACAGCGTATCGCTCGCCGCGATGGTCACCGCGGCGCTGCCCAGCCGCACGCGCGAGCGCACGTAGCCCGCATAGACGATCATCACCCCCATCGCCACGCCCAGCGAGAAAAAGGTCTGTCCGAGCGCCTCGATGTACAGGCGCGGCGTGCGCAGCGCCGACCAGTCGGGCGCGAACAGGAACGCGACCCCCTCGCGCGCGCCGGGCAGAGACAGCGCATAGCCGGCGAGCAGGATCACCATTGCGGCGAGCACCGGCATCAGCACCTGGCTCGCCTTCTCGATGCCGCGCGCCACGCCCGCCATCACCACCACCGCGGTGATCGCCATGAACAGGACGTGCCACAGCACCGGCGCGACGGGATCGGCGACGAAGCGCTCGAACGCGGCTGCCAGCTCCGGCCTAGGCACCGCAGGCAGTTGCCCGGTCAGATAGAGCCAGAAATAGCGGCAGGCCCAGCCGGCGATGACGGAGTAGTAGCTCAGGATGAAGAAGGCGACCAGCACGGCGAGCATGCCGGTGAGGGCCCATACCGGTGAGCCGGGCGCGCCGCGAAAGGCCTGCAGCAGATCGCCGCGCGCGTGCCTGCCCAGCACGAACTCCGCCATCAGCACGGGCAGGCCGATCAGCAGCACGCAGCATGCATAGACGATCAGGAAGGCTGCGCCGCCGTTCTCGCCAGCGACGTAGGCGAAGCGCCAGATGTTGCCCAGCCCGATGGCGCTGCCGATCGCGGCGAGGATGAATCCGGTGCGTCCGGACCAGGCGTCTTCGGAAGCCATCATTCCCTGGTAATTTCTACTCGCGGGATCGGCATGCCACCGACTGTAACGCAGCGTCCTGATCCGTACCAGCCGACGACGCCGGCATGCACCCTCCCCATTGCGAACGATCCGACGCGTCGCTACCCTAAGTAAGTGGGCATACAAACTCGAAAGGAACCGCACATGAAAGCCGACAAGCAGTCAAAGGTTATGAAGATCGACATCGGCATGTCCGAAGGGGATCGCGCGAAGATCGCAGCCGGCCTGTCCGGGCTGCTCGCCGACAGCTACACGCTGTACCTGATGACGCACAACTACCACTGGAACGTCACCGGTCCGATGTTCAACACCCTGCACCTGATGTTCATGGAGCAGTACACGGAGCAGTGGAACGCGCTGGACCTGATCGCCGAGCGCATCCGCGCGCTGGGTCATGTGGCGCCGGGAACGTACAAGCAGTTCGTGAAGCTGGCCACGATCAAGGAGACCGAGGGCGTGCCGAAGGCGATAGACATGGTCCGCGATCTCGTCTCTGCGCAGGAGGCCACCGCCCGCACCGCGCGCAAGCTCTTCCCGCTGGTGGAGAAGGCCAACGACCAGCCGACCGCCGACTTGCTGACCCAGCGCCTGGAGGTCCACGAGAAGACCGCCTGGATGCTGCGCAGCCTGCTGGAGCAGTGAGCGACGGCGCCCTCTGGCGCCGCCTCCCCCGCGAGTTCTACCAGCGCGAGACGCTGCGCGTCGCGCGCGATCTGCTCGGGATGCTGCTCGTGCGCTCGCACGAGGGCGTCCTCATTGCCGGACGGATCGTCGAGGTCGAAGCCTACCTCGGCCCCGACGACCTCGCCGCGCATTCCTCCAAGGGACGCACGGCGCGCACCGCCGCCATGTTCGGGCCGGCCGGACACGCCTACGTGTACCTGATCTACGGCATGCACCACTGCATGAACGTAGTCACCGAGGGCGGCACCGGCACCGCGGTGCTGATCCGCGCGCTGGAACCCGTCAGCAACGTCGAGGGGCGCACCCAGGGACCGGCGCTGCTCTGCAAGGCCCTGCACATCGACCGCAGCCTCGACGGCGAAGACCTCCTGGGCGAGCGCCTGTTCCTCGCGGCGCCGATGACGTCCCGTCCGTTTCGCATCGCCCGGCGTGCGCGCATCGGCGTGGACTATGCCGGGACCTGGGCGCGGCGCCTCCTGCGCTTCTACATGAGCGGCAACCGCTTCGTCTCGCGTCGTTAGCGCGCCAGCCCCCTCGTCGCAGTGGCCTCGTGTGCTGCGCGCAGCGGGTGCCCACCCGACCCCACCCCCGCACCCGTCGCCTTTCGGCCACGCCGGGCATTGCGGTTGCCCACGGAGGTTTCGCCCAGGCGGAGTTGCAGGCGGTCGATCGCGCGCTCACGCAGCTGATCGACGACGGCACCGTCGCGCGCATCTACGCGCGCTACGGCATCGAGCACCGGCGGCCCTGAAGCGGTCCCACACGAATGTCAACCCGCACGAAGGGTTGATCGACCCGCGCCCTCCGGCGACAATGCCGCCCTTTGCGCTCGCGATGCCGCATTCGAGGCACGGACGGAGGACGACGCCATGAACATCCTGCTGCTGGTCAGCCTGATCATCCTCGCCTACTGGATCGTCGGCATCCTGTGGGTGGCCTCCCGGAAGGACTGGGAATGAGCGCCGGGCGCGGCATCGCGGAGGATCTGTCATGAGTGAAGCAGGCGGCGTCGGCATCTGGGGCTGGATCTGGATGGGCCTCTTCCTGGCCCTCTTCCTGGGCATCGGCCTGTACGGCATGCGCAAGACGCACACCGGCGAGGATTTCGCGGTGGCGCGCAACGCATACGGCCCCATCACCCTCGCACTTGCCTTTGCCGCCACCATCGCCAGCGGCGCGACCTTCATGGGCCTGCCGGGCCTCGCGTATTCGAAGGGCTTTGCGGCGATCTGGTATCCGGCGGTCTACCCGATCGCGATCTACCTCGGCCTGATCGTGACGGTGAAGGTGCTCAAGCGCGTCGGCGACCGCTTCCGGTCCAACTCGCTGCCCGAACTGATGGGGCAACGCTACGACAGCGAAGTCCTGCGCATCGCCTTCTCGCTGCTGTCGCTCCTGCTGATCTACTACATCACCGCGCAGTTCGTGGCCGCCGCCACGATCTTCGAGTTCATCCTGGGGCTGAAGTATCAGCATGCCGTCCTGCTGACGGTGGGCGTGGTGGCGTTCTACATCGGACTGGGCGGCACCCACGCCGACATCATGACCGATGGTGTGCAAGGCGCCATGATGCTGCTCATCGCGGGCGCCATCGCAGCGCTGTTTCTCGTCTCCTACGGCATGGACGGCACCGGTCCAGGCGTGGTGAACGCGGCGCTGGTCCAGCAGGATCCCGCGCTGGGCTGGGACAACTATTTCGCGCCCGGCGATCCGATCTTCGGCAGCATCTGGCTGGTGATCCTGATGTTCATCGCGCACCTGCCCTTCGCGATGAACCCGCACATCGGCAAGCTCGCGTTCTCGCTCAAGGAGCCGAAGAACCTGCGCACCTTCCTGATCCTGGCGATCCCGATCGGCTCGATCCTCGGCTTTACCGTGCTCGGCGGCCTGCACGCGCGTGCGCTGCTCGGACCGGAGGTGCGTCCCGATGCGGCCATCCCGGCCCTGATGACGCATCTGTTCCCGCCCGCGATCGCTGGCCTGCTCGGCGTGGCGATCCTCTCGGCGATCATGTCCACGGCCGACGGCCTGTTCATCGCCATCGCCGTGCTGTTCAGCAACGACCTGTACAAGCGCACGCTGGCGCCGCGCATGCATGCGCACAAGACGCCCGAGCAGATTGACCACATCGCGCTGTGGATCTCGCGCATCGCCACCGTCGCGGTCGGGGTGATCGCGGTCATCCTGGCCTGGGATCCACCGAAGTTCCTCGCGGTCCTGCTGTGGATCGGCGTGGGCGGGATCGTATCGGGCGCTGCCGGTCCTCTGGTCGTGGGCCTGCTGTGGCGGCGTGCCACGCGCGCAGGCGCCATCGCTTCGTTCTTCACCGGCGTGCTGCTCTATGCCGGGCTGTACGTGGGCGTCGGGTGGACGAACCCGTTCGGCGTCGCGGGCGTGTGCGTGATCTCCGCCTCCGTGGTCATGGTCCTCGTCAGCCTCATGACCCGACCGATGGACGAGCGCTACCTGGTGCGCATTTTCGGTCCCGCCCCAGGCGAACGCCGGACCTCCACGGCCGGCTGATCGGGAGCGGACGCGAATTTCCTCCCGCGTCCGCTGACCCATGCCGCCAGGCACCGGTGGAGGCCGTCCCGGCCTCGCGGCGTCGTGGATGTTCGGCGCAGTCGTCGCGCTCACCGCGATGGCGGTCGCGGGTCGCGAGCTCTCCGCGGAACTGAGCACCTTCCAAATCCTGTTCTTCCGCAGCCTGATCGGCCTCGGCGTGATCGGCGTGCTCGTGCATCGCGCCGGGTGGTCACGCGTGAAGACGCATCGCTTCGGCGGGCACGCGGCGCGTAACCTCGCCCACTTCGCCGGACAATACGGGTGGTTCTTCGGCATCGCGCTCATCCCGCTCACGGAGGTGTTCGCGATCGAGTTCACCACGCCGATGTGGACGGCGGTGTTCGCCGCACTTCTGCTGCGCGAGCGCCTGACGAGACTGCGCGTGGCGGGCACGCTCGTCGGCTTCCTCGGCACGCTCGTGATCCTGCGCCCCGGTGCGGAGGCGATGAGCCTGGGCGCGCTCTCGGTACTCGCGGCCGCATTTGCCTACGCCTTCGCCCACACCATGACCAAGCGACTGTCCTCGACCGAATCGCCGCTGTCGATCCTGTTCTACATGAGCGCGCTGCAGCTGCCGCTCGGCCTGGTGCCCGCGCTCGTCCAGGGCTGGGTCTGGCCTTCGCTGCCGGCGTGGCCGTGGGTGCTGGTGGTGTCGCTATGCGGGCTGCTGGGGCACTACTGCCTGGCGCGGGCCTTCCGCCTGGCGGATGCGAGCGTCGTGGTGCCGATTGATTTCATCCGCCTGCCACTGGTGGCGTTCGTCGGCTATCTGCTCTATCGCGAGCCGCTCGATCCCTGGGTCGTGGTCGGCGCGGCGATCGTCGTGGCCGGCACGTGGCTGACACTGCGCAGCGCACGAGGGAAGTGACCGTGCGGGTCGCTGCGTATACTGCCGATGTCTCCCGCGCCCCCAGCCCCCAGCCCCCAACATGATCGACCTCTACTACTGGCCCACCCCCAACGGACACAAGATCACCATCTTCCTCGAGGAGACCGGTACGCCGTACACGCTCAAGCCGGTGAATATCGGCCGCGGCGAGCAGTTCGAGCCGGACTTCCTCAAGATCGCCCCCAACAACCGCATGCCGGCGATCGTCGATAACGATCCGGCCGATGGCGGAGAGGCCATCCCGGTGTTCGAGTCCGGCGCAATCCTGGTGTATCTCGCTGCGAAGACGGGCAGATACCTGCCACGCGACACGCGCGCCTGGGTGCAGGTGATGGAGTGGCTGAGCTGGCAGATCGCGGGGCTCGGCCCGATGGCGGGCCAGACGCATCACTTCGTCCACTATGCGCCCGAGAAGATCCAGTACGCCATCGACCGCTACGTCAACGAGACGGCGCGGCTGTACGCGGTGCTCGACAAGCGCCTTGCCGGTCGCAAGTTCGTGGCCGGCGATTATTCGATCGCCGACATGGCGTGCTACCCGTGGATCGTGCCGCACGCGCGGCAGAACCAGAACCTGGATGATTTTCCCAACCTGAAACGCTGGTTCGACCGGATTCAGGCGCGTCCCGCCGTACAGCGCGCATACGAGGTCGGCAAGTCGATCAACACCCGACCGACGGTGGACGAAGAGTCGAGGAAGTTTCTGTTCGGGCAGAACGCAGGAACGGTGAGGCGATAACCGGGGCTGTCTTCACCCCCACCACCCCGCCGCCTGCGGCGGCACCCCTCCTTGAAAAGGAGGGGAAGTGGGCACGCAGCCCTTCCCGCCTCTCGCCAGCCTGTGCGTACCGGCTTCCCCGCCTCTCGCCAGCCTGTGCGTACCGGCTTCCCCGCCTCTCGCCAGCCTGTGTGTACCGGCTTCCCCGCCTCTCGCCAGCCTGTGTGTACCGGCTTCCCCGCCTCTCGCCAGCCTGTGTGTACCGGCTTCCCCGCCTCTC
>CAYLTE010000095.1:0-6905 GCA_964386195.1 uncultured Burkholderiales bacterium
GGAGCGCAAACGCAAGGAAGAGGAAGAGCGCAAGCGACGCGAGGAAGAGGAACGTCGCCGCAAGGAAGAAGAGCGCAAGCGCAAGGAAGAGGAAGAGCGCAAGCGGCGCGAGGAAGAGGAACGGCGTCGCAAGGAAGAAGAGCGCAAGCGCAAGGAAGAGGAAGAGCGCAAGCGGCGTGAGGAAGACGAACGCCGCCGCAAGGAGGAGGAGCGCAAGCGCAAGGAGGAGGAGGAGCGCAAGCGGCGCGAGGAAGAGGAGCGCCGTCGCAAGGAAGAGGAAGAACGCCAGCGGCGCGAAGAAGAGGAGCGCCGCCGCAACGAGGAGGAAGAGCGCAGGCAGCGCGAAGAAGAGGATCGACTACGCCGCGAGCTCGAGGAGAAGCACCGCCTGGAGCAGGAGGCGCTGAGCCAGCGGCTGGAACAGTCGCGGCAGCGCAAGGACACCTCCAGCGCGTCGGTCGCGGAGATCGGCGGCGATGTGATCGAGGAGGTCAGCGCAGACGTCGAACTGCTTGCCGTGGACGTGCAGGAACTGCCGGAAGTTTCGGTGAGCGACAGCGACATCGAGGCGCTCGCGCTCGCCGAAGCGCAGGTCGAGCAGGAGTTTTCCGCGCGCGAGGAAGCGATCCGCAAGGCCCTCGAGGAGCAGGAGCGCCGCTTCCGCATGGAGGAAGAGGCGCGTGCCGCCATGGACAAGGCCGAGCGCGAGGCACGGGAGCGCGCGGACAAGGAGGCGCGCGAGATGGCCCTGGCTGCCGAGCGCGCACGCAAGGAAGCCGAGCAGCGCGCGCGCGAGGAAGCGATGGCGCGTGCCGAGCAGGAGCGCGAAGACCGTGCCCGCGAGAAGGTCGAACGCAAGAAGCAGTCGGAGGAGCAGCGCAAGAAGCGCGAACGCGAGCGTCACCTGGCCGAGCAGCGTGCGCGGGAGGAGGAACTCCTGCGCCGCCGAAAGGAACAGGAGGAAGCCGATCGCCGCAAGTCGGAGATCGAGTTGTTGCAGCGCGAGGCGCGCAAGCGCTCCTTCGGTCCCGGGAAGAAGATCGCGGTGGGCGTTGCTGCTGCCGCTGCGCTGCTGGTCGCGGCGATCCAGTTCACGCCCTTCACCGCCTATGCGCCGGCGGTCGAGAAGATCGCTTCCGAGGCGCTCGGAGAGCGCGTGACGATCGGTGGCATGCGCGCCTCGCTGTTCCCGAGCCTGCATGTGGAACTCGATGGCGTCGGAGTCGGTGACGTCGAGGACATCAAGGCCGCCAAGGTGATCGCCTTCGTCGGCATGGGCAGCCTGTTAGGGGACGAAAAGTCGGTGAGCCGTCTGGTCATCGAGAACGCAGTGGTGCCTCAGGATGCGTTGCGGCGCCTTCCGCGCCTGCTCTCGCCCGAGGGCAAATCGGGGAACGTTCAGGTCGAACGTGTCGAGTTCACGCGCGCGCAGGTGCAGGTGGCGGGCATGGAATTGCCTACCTTCGATGCCTCGCTGGTGCTCACACCGATGCGTACGGTCGCCTCGGCGCGCCTGGAAACGAACGACGGGCACTTCGTCGCCGACATCCAGCCGGTCGAGCAGGGCATCGAGATCGCGGGACGCGGCCTGAACTTCACCTTGCCGTTCGGGCCCAGGCTCGAGATCGCGCAATTCAGCGGTAAGGGACTGCTCTCCGGACAACGGCTGCACGTTGCCGAGCTGGAATACTCGGTCTACGGCGGCCAGGGCAAGGGCGAGTTCTCGGTGACGTGGGCCGGCCCGTGGACGGTGGAAGGAAATTTCGATCTGCAGCGCGTGGAACTCGAAAGCGCAATGAAAGCACTCGGCGTGGAGCTTACCTCGGATGGCCTGCTCGCTGCCAAGGGGCAGTACGTGATGCAGTCGGCCGACCTGCCGGCGTTGTTCGACAACGACCCGCGCCTGCAGGCGAGCTTCGTCGTCACGCAGGGAAACCTTTCCGGACTAGATCTGGTGCGCGCGCTGCAATCGCCTTCGCGGGCTGGCATCCAGGGTGGCAAGACGACGTTCGAGGAGATCGCGGGCAACCTGTCCGTGATCAGCGGGCGCTACCAGTACTCTGGCGTTCGGATCAAGGCCGGAGCCATGAACGCCACCGGGCAGATGGAGATCGCACCGAGCGAAGCGGTGAGCGGTCGCGCGTACGTCGAACTGCGCTCCACGGCGGGCACGATCCGCAGCAACTTCAAGATCGGCGGGACCACGCAGGCGATGCTGTTGCGCAACTAGGGCGCGCGCGTCAGCGCGGCGCGCGTTCCGCGAAAGTCACCAGGCGGCGCACGTCCTCGCGTGTGTCGACGTCCTGCAGCACACCGGCATCGGCGACCTCGATGCGTACGATCGCCTCCGCGTTGTCGCGCAACAGCGCACGCGCGCCCGCATCCCCTGTCAGCCCCATCAGGTCCTCACCGAAGCGCGCGGCGATGCCCACCGGGTGTCCGCGTTGTCCCTGATGGACCGGCACGACAATGTCGGCGCCCGCGGCCAACTGCGAAGCAAGCCTACGGATCGTCGCCGGCTCGACGCACGGCATGTCCGCCAGCGCGATGATCCATCCACGCGCCTCGCGCGTGGCGCGGACGGCGCAGGCCAGACTGTGGCCCATGCCCAGATGCGCATCCGGGCAGATGGTCACCACCGCTCCTGCCTCACGGAACAGGTTCTGCACGTCGTGGTCGCCGGCGCGAACCACCACGGTCACGTGTTCCAGTGCCGCGCAGAGATTACGCCAGGCGCGCAGACCGATCGGTTCGCCGTCGGGCAGTCGATGCAGGAGCTTGCCGCCGCCAAAGCGGGAGCCCGCGCCGCCGGCGAGAAGGATGCCGTCGGGGAGGATCCGGGCGTCCGGAAGGATGCCGGCGTCCGCGGCGGTTCCGGCGTCGGCGGGCACGTGATGGGCAATCAGCGCCAGTGCGCGCGTGCCCGCAATGCTCCGGGCCGGCGCGCCTCGTTCCTCGCCATGAACGCGAGCACGGTCGCGGCCACGAGCATGAAGGGAATCATCATCACGACACCGGCAACCGCCAGGATCATGCCGCCCACTGCCGCCGAGACGATGATTCCGAGCAGCGGCAGGATGACCAAGATCACGAGTGCTGCCGCGGCGACTCCCATGACGAGGGCGGCCAGGCCGAACAGCAGGCGTCCGACTGGATTGGATGGATCGCGTGGGGGAAACCCGAGCCTGAGTTGTTCCATGGCCATTCCTTGCTGAGGCGCGGACGCGCCTCGGCACGCCGCATACTGACCGCCATGCTAAAGCGTGACCGGTGGCCGTGCAACACGCGTTGCGCTGAACGATCGGCCTACTGAAGGGCGATCTTGTCGCGGGGCTGGGGCGGATGCGCCTCGAAGTATTCGCGAATCCCGGCGAAGATCGCTTCGGCCATCTTCTGCTGGTAGGAGGCCTGCTTGAGCTTCTTCTCCTCGCCGGGATTGCTCAGGAATGCCGTCTCGACCAGGATCGACGGGACGTCCGGCGCCTTGAGGACGGCGAACCCGGCCTGCTCGACATGCGGCTTGTGCAGCGCGTTGAGCTGACCCAACCGGGCGAGGACTGCTTGTCCGAGCTTCACGCTGTGCCGGATGTTCCCGTCCTGGGACAGGTCGAGCAGCGTCTGCTTGAGGTAGGGGTCGGCGACATCCAGGCTCACGCCGCCGAGAAGATCCGCCTCGTTCTCCTTCTTCGCGAGCCAGCGCGCCGCCGCCGATGTGGCGCCCTTGGCCGAGAGCGCGTACACCGACGAGCCGCGTGCGTGCGGCTTGACGAAGGCGTCCGCGTGGATCGATACGAACAGGTCTGCGTGCAGCTTGCGCGCCTTGTTCACGCGCTCGTGCAGGGGCACGAAGTAGTCGCCGTCGCGGATGAGCACGGCCCGCATGCCCGGCCGCGCGTCCACCAGTGCCTTCAGCCGGCGCGCGATGGCCAGGGTGACGTCCTTTTCGCGGGTGCCGCTTGCGCCGATGGCGCCCGGATCCTCGCCGCCGTGCCCGGCGTCGATGGCTACGGTCACCAGCCGGTCGATCGCGAGCTTGGCGGGACGCGGTGCCGATCGCGCGGTGCCGGCCGCCTCTGCCGGCACCTTCGTTCCGGCCGGCGTCGGCGCAGGCACGACGGCCAAGACCGGTGCCTCTCCACGCTCCTCGCGCTCGAGTTCCTCGAGCAGCGCCTGGAGCGGGTCGGGCTCGGCGACGGGGTAGACGTCGAGGACCAGCCGGTGCTGGTAGGCTGCGGCGGGTGGCAGCGTGAAGGCGTGCGGACGGCCGTCCTGCCGCAGCGTGAGCGCCATGCGCACGCGGCCTGAGCCAATGCGCTCGAGCGCGACCTTCTCGATCAGCGGGTCGGCAGTCGAGACGCGGCTGGGCAGGCTCTCCAGAACGGCGTTCAGTTCGACGCCCTCGAGAACCACCGACACCCGCCGGCGATCGTCGGCGGCTTCGAGCGAGAACGACAGCGGCCGGGGGGCTTCGATGGCGACGCGCGTGTACTCGGTCGCGCTCCACACCCGCAGCGCAGTGACCTCGGTGACCTGCGCGCCGTATCCGACCACGGGGATCAGGCACAGCAGCAGGAGCACCCACAGCACCCAAAGCCGCCCGATGCCGCGCACGCCGGCGACTAGGTCGCGCCGCGCGGTGCGGCGAAGTTCAGCCGGTCGAGACACGCCATGCCTCGCGAAGAGACGCCGCGCAGCAGCGCGCATCGGCCCGCGTGGGAGCCGATTTCCAGTGTGATTTCAATGTCTGGCGCAGGCAATGCGGAGCCGGCGTGCTCGGGCCACTCGACCAGGCACACACCGTCCCCACCGAATTCGTCCACGAATCCTGCATCCCGCCAGTCATCGTTGTTACCGAAACGATAGAAATCAAAGTGATACAAGTATAAGCTCGAAACGTTATAAGTTTCAAGCAGCGTATAGGTCGGGCTCTTCACCCGACCCGTGTAGCCCAGCCCGCGAAGCACCCCGCGCACGAACGTCGTCTTGCCCGCGCCCAGTTCGCCGGACAGATAGATTCTCAGCCCGGGCGCGAGTACGGCCGCCACCGCGCCGCCCAGCGCAAGCGTCGCCGGTTCATCGGCCAACTCGATCGCGCGATGCGTCGTCACGCCGCCTCCACCAGCGCGCGGCGCACGGCGTCGATGAAGCGCGCTGTCGTCGGACGTGCGTCCGACTTGCGCCACGCGAGGGCCACGGCGATCAGCGGGCTGCGCTCGCGCAGCGGCTTGTAGGCCACGCCGGTCCGCCCCAGGTGTCGCAGCGACGCCGGAATCAACGCCACCCCGAGGCCGACCGACACGAGGCTCACGATCGTCTGCATCTGCACGGCCTCCTGCTCCACGCGCGGACTGAAGCCCGCTTGCCTGCAGAAGCGGATGGTGTCGTCGTACAGTCCGGTTGCCATGTGACGAGGGAAGAGGATGAACGGCGAATCGGCCAGCCGCTTGAGGGACACGGGCCCGCGTGCCCGCGCGGCCGGGTGCGAGTCGGGCAGTGCCGCCAGCAACGGTTCCTGCAGGAGCGGAAGTGTTTCCAGGCGGTCGTCTTCGACCGGCGGCAGGACGAAGCCGATGTCCATGCGCTCTTCGCTCAACTCACGCAGCTGGACGTCGCTGGTTGCCTCCTGCAGGACGAGGCGGATATCGGGGCTGGCGCGTCGGAATCGGTGCAAAACCGACGGCAGGATGCTGTAGTCGGCGATGGTGACGAAGCCCACGCGCAGGTCGCCTGTCTCGCCGCGCGCGGCGCGCCGCGCCGCTTGCGTCGCCGCTTCCGTGCGCGCAAGGATGTCCCGCGCTTCCTTGAGAAAGACTTCGCCTGCCGAAGTGAGTTCGACGCGGCGCCGATTGCGCTCCAGCAGCGTGACGCCGATCTCGTCTTCGAGCGCCTTGATCTGCATCGACAGCGGGGGCTGCGACAGGTGCAGCCGGCGCGCCGCCCGGCCGAAGTGCAGTTCTTCCGCGACGGTGACGAAGTAGCGCAGGTGGCGAAGCTCCATGATTCGAAAAACGTATCAATGCAATCCCAACAATATACTAGACGCCATCGCGCAGGCTGCAGCACACTGCGCTCCCCGATAATCCGTGCGCCGGTTCGCGGCGCCTGTCGAGAACACGAGGAGAGACACCATGGCGGACAACTGGCGTTCCAGACTCATCACCGGCGGCATCGCCCGCTCGCCGAACCGCGCGATGCTGCGCGCCGTAGGCTTCACCGACAACGACTTCGACAAGCCGATCGTCGGGGTGGCGAACGGCCACTCGACGCTCAATCCCTGCAACGCGGGCATCCAGCCGCTGGTCGATCGCGCCATCGCGGCGCTGAAGGACGCCGGCGCAATGCCGCAGATGTTCGGCGTGCCCACGGTCACGGACGGAATCGGCATGGGCACCGAGGGCATGAAGTATTCACTGGTCTCGCGCGAGGTGATCGCCGATGCCATCGAGACCTCGGTGAACGGACAGATGATGGATGGTGCGCTCGTCGTCGGCGGCTGCGACAAGAACATGCCGGGCGGCATGATGGCCATCGCGCGGATGAACGTGCCGGCGATCTACGTGTATGCCGGCACCATCAAGCCCGGCAACTGGAAGGGCCAGGCGCTGACCATCGTGAGCCCGTTCGAGGCGGTGGGGGCATTCACCGCCGGCAAAATGTCGAAGGAGGACTTCGACGGCATCGAGCGCAACGCCTGTCCCTCGGTGGGCGCGTGCGGCGGCATGTACACGGCCAACACCATGTCTTCGTCGTTCGAGGCGCTGGGCATGAGCCTGATGGGATCCTCGCAGCTTGCCTCGCCCGATCCCGAGAAGGCGGATTCCGCTTCGATGTCCGCCCGCGTCCTGGTGAACGCGATCCGCAAGGGCATCCGGCCGCGCGACATCATCACACGCAAGTCGATCGAG
>CAYLTE010000095.1:6915-14819 GCA_964386195.1 uncultured Burkholderiales bacterium
AATCCGAGCAAGATGTTCGGTCACGAGAATCACGCCTCGACACAAGGGATCAAGAACGCCGTGCTGCACTACCTCGCGATCGCCTCCGCCGCGGAGGTCGAGTGGACCATCGAGGACTTCGAGCGCATCCGCCAGAAAGTGCCGGTCTTCTGCGACCTCAAGCCCTCGGGCAAGTATGTCGCGGTCGATTTCCACCGTGCCGGCGGGGTACCGCAGGTTCTCAAGATGCTTCTCGTCAACGGCCTGCTGCACGGCGACTGCATGACCGTCACCGGCAAGACGATCGCCGAGGAACTCGAGAACATACCGGCGCAACCCAGGGCTGACCAGGACGTCATCCGGCCCTTCGACAAGCCCATCTACAAGCAGGGGCACCTCGCGATCCTCAAGGGCAACCTGGCGCCCGAGGGGTGCGTGGCCAAGATCACCGGCTTGAAGAGCCCGGTCATCACGGGTCCCGCACGTGTGTTCGACTCCGAGAACGAGACGATGGAGGCGATCATGGGCGGCAAGATCAAGGCCGGTGACGTCGTCGTCATCCGCTACGAGGGGCCGAAGGGCGGGCCGGGCATGCAGGAGATGCTGGCCCCCACCTCGGCACTGATCGGCCAGGGCCTGGGCGAATCGGTCGGCCTGATCACCGACGGGCGGTTCTCGGGCGGCACCTGGGGCATGGTGGTCGGCCACGTGGCGCCAGAGGCCTTCCTCGGCGGTCCGATCGGGCTGGTGCAGGAGGGCGACTCGATCACCATCGACGCGCACGAGCTGCTCATCCAGCTCAACGTCCCCGAGGACGAACTGGCCCGCCGCAAGGCGCAGTGGAAGCAGCCCGCGCCGCGCTACAAGCGAGGTCTGCTGGCCAAGTACACGCGCCTGGTCTCCACCGCCAGCAAGGGCGCAGTCACCGACCTGCCCGACGCCTGAGCGTCGGCAGCAGCGCGCCGGGGAACGTCTTCATCCCGGCGCGCGTCCTTTGCCGCGCCGGCGAACCGCACGCCTGCCTCAGTGGTTCGGGCCCGCCGGGCCCTTGCCCAGGTTCTGATAGCGCAGCCGCGCGATCTCGACGAACTGCGCCAGGAACTGTTTCTGGACTTCGTCGATGACCGCGTCCGGAACGCCTGCGTCATGCAGGTCGGCCAGCGCAGTCCCGGAGACGCCGGCGACCGGATGCGTACGGATCGTCCCGATGCCTCCTACGCCCGCCACGCTGTCCAGCCGGCTGTTGCGCACGGTGGCGATCATCTCGTCTTCGGACGCGCCGGCGCGCGCCATCTCTTCGATGCGTGCCAGGCTCAGTTCCTCGCGATGTGGCGTGAACGGCCGGTACCAGGACGGCATTCCCTGCGGACGGTCGGGCGGCGGGGAGGTCGCCGTCGGTCGCATCCGAGGCGCTTCCATGTCGCTCAGATCGACCTCCATCGGCACGCAGCGCGCGCACCCGCCCACCGACTCGCCGAGCACCCAGTAGCGGGTGAGCAGGTCCACGTCGTCGATGAACTGCTGCTGGATGTGATCGAGCACCGGATCGGAAACCCCGGCCTCGCGCAGCTTGCCGAAGTCGGATCCGCGCAGCGCGTACGTGGTCTTGCTCGATTTCAGCGTCTGGACGGTGCCGCTGGCGCTCTGACCCGCGCGGGCGCTCTCGATCACGCGCTCGATGGGAAGGGGATCGCGCGTGGCGCAGCCGCCCATGGCAAGGGCGCCGCACAACAGGAGAATGAGCAGGGCGCGGTCGGATCGGAGCGGCATGGCAGGCCTCGAGCAGTGGAACGAGAGTGAGACTATGCCCGAGGAGGCGGGTTCTGGGTGTGCGCACGGTTGACGTGGATCAAGCGCATGCGCATGCTCGTGGCTAAGGTGGCAGTTGCCCCATTGGAGGACGCATGAAGCGAGGAACCCTTACCGCAGTCGCGATCGCCTGTGCGCTGGCGCCGCGCCTGGCGACGGCACAGGATGTCGAGCGCGGCCGTATGCTGCACGAGAACCACTGCCGGATGTGCCACGACTCGATCGCGTACAAGCGCGGCGAACGGATCGCCAAGAACTACACCGAGGTGCGCGCACAGGTCACGCGCTGGCAGACCAACACCGGGCTGAGCTGGAGCGAGAGCGACATCGACGCGGTCACGGCCTACGTCGCGCAGCGCTACTACAAGTATCCCCTTCCGACGGAGTCGAAGTAGGCATCAGGCGGGGATATCCGGGTTCAGCTGCCGCTCGAGCAGGGCGATCTGGTCTTTGAGCAGCAGCTTGCGCCGCTTGAGCCGGCGAATCTGCAGTTCGTCGTGGTCGACGTCGTCGAGCAGCCGGGCGATCACCTGATCGAGGTCGCGGTGCTCGATCTTCAACTGCTCGATGCGCTCGAGGATTGCGCCGCCTTCGTTGTCGTTGTCCTCAACCATCGTCGCTTCCTCCCTGGCGTCGCTTCCTCCCTGGCGGGGCGCGCGGGAAGCCCGATACTGCGTGGCCTGCGCGCGCTCAACCGGCCTCGCGCGAGAGCACGGTCCTGCCGAGCACGATATCGAATCGTCCCTGCAGGCGGGCACCTTCAGTCGTGGCAGGCACGAGATCCACGATCAGACTGTCCCGAGCGTCGCGGCGGTCGATCCTGCTCAGCAGGAAATCGCCGGCGTTCTCCGGTGCACCCGCAATGTACATTTGAGTATAGAACGTGGCGAACCGTCTGTCGCTCAGCGCGAAGTGGATGTGCGGGGCGCGTCCGGGATAGGCCACGGGGCGGATGGTGCGGAAGCGATAGCGGCCCTGGTCGTCGGTCAGCGTGCGACCGAAGCCCTGGAAGTCGGGATCCCAAGGCTTGTCCTGCCCGTCGTGCGGATGGTGATAGCGGCCGTACGCATTGACCTGCCAGATCTCGATCCGCACCCCGCGCAACGGTGCGCCGCGCTCGTCGAGCAGCGTTCCCGCGACGTCGAGAATCTCGCCGCGCGCCACGCCGCTTCGACCCGAGACGTGCACGAGATCGTTGTCCTGGTCGAGCGGCAGTTCGAGCGGGTAGAAGGGGCCCTTGGACTGGCGGGGCGTGGCCAGGAGATCTGCAGCGAGCAGCGGCGACACGCCGGCAAGCGCCACGCCGCCCCCCAGCGCGCCGACGAGCCTGCGTCGGGTTGGGTGCATCGAACCTCCCGGACCGGTGCGTCCTAGTAGCGGTTGTACAGTTCGAGCGCGCGCAGCATCGACTTCTCGCGTTCGATGATCGGAAGCATCCTGCTCTCTTTGTCGTCGTACTCGCGAATGAGTTCCACCACGCGCGTGGCGGCCTCCGCTGGCACGACCACCACGCCGTCCGAATCGCCGACGATGTAGTCCCCCGGTCGGACCAGGATGCCCCCGCAGGTGACCGGGATCTGCTTGGCGACGCTCACGTAGCGGCCCACCGAGGTGGCCGGGCTGATCGCGCGGCTGAAGATGGGAAAGCCGATGCGCGAGACTTCCTCCACGTCGCGCGCCGCGCCGTCGATCACCGCGCCCTCGAGGCCGCGCACCTTGGCGGTGGTCGCCATCAGGTTGCCCATGCCCGCGATCTCGAGACCGTTCTCGAGCACGTAGACCAGGACGCTTCCCGGCGGCGCTTCGTCCAGGATCTGCAGCGCGTAGTTCGGGTACTTCCGCGTGTCGTGCTTGAGCACGGGCCGCAGCAGCGCCGTGGCGGCCCGGCCCACGATCTTCGCCTTGAAGATGGGCTTCATGTCGTGGTACATGAAGCCACGCGCGCCGGTGGCCTCCTCGACGGCATCGGCGATGTTGCCGGTGCTGGCGGTCGGTGCGCGGAAAGCGGCGACGACTTCATCGGGGCTCAGCGGCGTCTGCGCCGCGGCTGACGAGAACGCGAGCAGCAACGCGATCAGGGACGACATGGATAGAGTGCGACGCATGATCGAAGCTCCAGTACGTTGGGATGCAGGGATGGTACCGCATGTGTCCGAAGCCTCCGCCATGCGGCAAGAGGGGGCGGGATGAACGGGCCGGCGCCTGCGGGCATCTATCCCATGCAGTACGCGTTCTTCGATGCGCAGGGCGGGCTCGATCGTCAGGCCATGCGTCGCCAGGCGGAGGCGGCCGTTGCGAACGGCGCGCACGGCCTGGCGGTGCTCGGGCTCGCCACCGAGGTCAACAAGCTCTCCGACGTGGAGCGGCGCACGCTGCTCGACTGGGTGTTGCGCGACGTGGGGGGCCGCCTGCCCGTGGCGGCAACCGTCGCCGGCGCCACCGCGGCCGCGCAGCGGGATCTCGCGCGCCACGCGCAGCGCGCCGGGGCGTCCTGGTTGATCCTGCAACCTCCCCCGGAGCGTGGGCGGCCGGAGGGCGAGTACGAGGCATTCTTCGCCGAGGTGATGAGCGCGGTGGACATCCCGGTCGCAATCCAGAACGCGCCCGAATACACCGGCATCGGGCTGAGCGATGCCGCGCTCTCTCGGCTGCGGGATGCGCACCCGAATTTCATCCTGCTCAAGGGAGAAGGCCCGGCGCTGACGATCCACCGCACGATCGAGGCGTTGCGCGGACGGCTGGCGGTGTTCAACGGTCGCGGGGGACTGGAACTTCCGGACAACCTGCGGGCGGGCTGCGCCGGCATGATCCCCGCCACCGACAGCTTCGACTACCAGGTGCGCATCTTCGAACTGATGCGCACGCGAAGCGACGCGGATGCCGAACAGGCAGAGGAACTCTACCGGGCGGTGCTGCCGGCGATCGTGTTCGTCATGCAGTCCCTCGACAGTCTGATCTGCTACGGAAAGCGCCTGGCGGCCATGCGCCTGGGTCTGGGCGAGGTGTTCGACCGTCAGCCGGGAACGAGGCCGGAAGCGTTCGGGATGGAATGCGTGCGGCGATACGCGCGCGAGCTCGGTCCGCTGGCCTGATTGCCGGCACGTGCCGCATTCCCGGCGGCGGGAATGCGCCGGCGATGGGCGATGCGATCACATGCTCGACTTGTAGCGCTTGTAGTACGACAACACCTTCGGCACGTACTCCAGCGTCTCCCGGTAGGGCGGGATGCGACCGCCGTGTTTCGCCACCGCGCCTTCGCCGGCGTTGTAGGCCGCCAGCGCCAGCTGGATGTCGTCGCCGAACATGGTGAGGAGGTCGCGCAGGTAGGCGGCGCCACCCAGGATGTTCTGCTTGGGATCGAGGGGATTCTTGACGCCGTAGCGCTGTGCCGTGCCGGGCATGAGCTGCATCAGCCCCTTGGCGCCCTTGGGCGAGCGCGCGAGCGGGTTGTAGGCCGACTCCGCCGTGATGACCGCATGGATCAGCGCCGGCTCCAGCGAGTAGGTCTTGGCTGCTGCCACCACGTGTCCGTGGTACTTGTCGCGCCCGCCGCGCGGCAGCGGGTAGCTGCGCTGCTCGAGCGTCTGCGTCACCGGACTGGGCGCCTTCTGCGTCTTCATGTACAGCTTGAAGCGCGGGTCGTCCGGCATGTTGGTGAAGTGCGTGGTGCCGTTCTCGTCCACGTAGCGGTAGATGTCGGCGAGCGCGTGCCCTGCGGGGACGGCGAGGGCGAGGGCGAGGCACATGCGAAGCAGGCGGGTGAGCATCGGGCAGCGCGTTTTACCTTTGGATGACCCTTTTTCGGCCGCCGGCGTACCGGCTGAAGCGGTCGTGGGCGGTGAAAAAGCAAGGCATGTGCCGCCAGGATCGTCGCGCAGAGGCTGCGCGCGTCCTCTCGAGTACGTGGGCAGGCGGATCGCCGGCGCGTGGGTCGCTCAGCGATGGCCGCGAGGCGGGACGAGGACGGTGGCGAGGGCGCCGAGGACCAGCGCCATGGCGGCATATTCGGGCCATCCCAGGCGCTCGCCCAGTACGAGCATGCTGCTGAACACGCCCACGATGGGAATGAGCAGTGTCCCCAATGCGGACACGCTCGCCGGCGACCGGCGCACGATCGTGAACCAGGCCCAGTGGCAGAAGATGAAGGCGACGAAGACGTTGTACAGCACCGCGGCGAGCGCCTGCCAACCGATCGGCCGCCAGTTGCCGGGGTCGATCAGCAGTGCGCCGATGGCCAGCGGTATGCCGCCGAGAAGCATCTGCCAGCCGGTGAAGGAGACCGTCGGCAGATCGGTCGGAAAACGCTTCATGAGCACCGTCCCCATGGCCCACGAGAGCGCCGCGCTCAGGATCAGCAGCGCGCCGACGGGCGCCGAGCGCAGCACCGCGAGTTCGTTCCCGAGCAGAACGAGCATCCCGGCCATGCCGAGGCCCAGTCCTGCCAGGCGTCGCCGGGTCATCTTCTCGCCCAGCATCAGGTGCGACAGCACCACCACCCAAAGCGGCATGGTGTAGACGAGGATCACGCTGCGCCCCGCCGGCAGATGCGTGAGTCCGTGTCCGATCAGCACGTTCCAGAGCGTGACGTTGCACAAGGCGGTGACCGTCAGCCGCGATGCGCTTCCCACCGGCGGTCGGATGCGCAGCCCGCCGCGCCAGGCAATGAAGAACAGTCCCGCGCAACCGCCGGTCACACAGATCGCGCGGAAGGTCCAGACCGGAATCTCGGCCAGCGCGATCTTCATCGTCGGCCAGTTGAAGCCCCATCCGAGCGTGAGCGCGGCAAGCAGCAGCCAGGTCGATCGCGGAAGCGTGTGCTGGTCGGTCGTCACGAAGTTCGTGAAGATGCAGGAGTGGAGAGGGGAAGTAACACCGGTGTAAGCATCGATGATAACGAAGGCGAACGGGGCGGTGCTACACTGCGGCGCATGGGCCTGCTCATCCGCTTCCTCCTGTTCTGGTTCGTCAACGCGCTGGCGCTCTGGGTCGCCGACTATCTCTTCGCGAGCGTGCGATTCGACCAGCTCTCGACGGTCATCGTGTCCGGCCTCGTCTTCGGCATCGCGCAGACCGTGCTCAAGCCGATCCTCGTCCTCCTCACCCTTCCCATCACGGTGATCACACTGGGCTTGTTCCTGTTGGTCATCAATGCCGTCATCCTGATGCTCGTCGCCTGGCTGGTGCCGGGCTTCGGCACCATCGAACTGCTTCCCGCGGTGGGCGTGGCGCTGTTCATCTCGATCTTCAGCTTCATCCTCAATCTGATGCTCGGCAGATAGAGGCGCTGCACAGTCGAAGCGTGCGCGGCCTCTGCACGGTACACTCCCCGGACACCTAGAAAACGGGGGAGACGAGAATGAAAGCTGCCGTCATCGCAGGCCTGCTGGGCGCCATGTCTGCCGCATCGGCATGGGCCGAGAACGCGTCCTGGCAACCGCCGGCACCGGAGCAGCGCTGCCCGTCGAAGTGGGGCGCGCAGGACGAGCGCGGCGCGGCCAACCACATGACGCCTCAGAACGTGCTGCGCGCGGCGCGCTACATCCGTACCGGCGAGGTCTTCGAACTCGGCCACGTGCTCGAGCCCGGCATTCCGACCTTCGGGACGCGGCGCTTCGACATCCACACCAAGCGCACCGGCCCTGCGCTGGGAAGCAACAAGCGACGCAGCAACGAGGAACTGGTCGTCACCGAGATCGGGCAGGTGGGCACGCAGTTCGACATGTTCTCGCATCAGACCATCGGCAACCAGCTCTACAACTGCATCGACACCGACGAGATCGCCACGCGCAACGGGTTCAGCCGCCTGGGCATCGAGAAGATCGGCATGCTGTACACGCGCGGCGTGCTCGTCGACGTCGCCGCCTACAAGGGCGTCGATCGGCTGCCCTCGCGCTACGAGATCACGGTGGCCGACCTGCAGGGCGCTCTGCAGAAGCAGGCTGTGAGCATCCAGCCTGGAGATGCGGTGCTGATCCGGTCGGGATATGGCGGCCTGTGGGGCGTGGACAACATCACCTACAACAAGGACACCCCGGGCATCGGTGCCCCGGCCGGCGAGTGGCTCGCAAAGCAGGACGTCATGCTGATCGGCGCCGATACCTTCGGCGTGGAGGTTG
>CAYLTE010000096.1:0-14766 GCA_964386195.1 uncultured Burkholderiales bacterium
CGCCGTAGTGGGCGCCGAGTCCTCCCGTGAACAGGCCGTAGCCGTAGGCGACGTGGACGATGTCGCCTGGGCGGCCCCCGGCGGCTCGGATCGAGCGCGCCATCAGGTCCGACCAGGTGTCGATGTCGCGCTCGGTGTAGCCGACCACCGTGGGCTTGCCCGTCGTCCCGCTCGAGACGTGGATGCGCACCACCTGCTCGCGCGGAACCGCGAACATGCCGAACGGATAGTTCTCGCGCAGGTCGCCCTTTTCCGTGAACGGGAGGCGCGCCAGATCGTCGAGCGACCGGACGTCGTCGGGGTGGACGCCGTGGGCCTCGAAGCTGCGCCGATAATGCGGAACGTTCTCGTAGGCATGCCGCACGCTCCACTGCAGGCGCTCGAGCTGGAGCGCGCGCAAGGCGTCCTGCGAGGCGCGTTCGATCGGTTCCAGTTCGCCGGCGTTCGGACTGCGGGCAGGCATGGGTCGCTCTCCTCGCTCAGCGCTCGAGCGGCACCGTCTGCCGGTCCCGCACGCGATGCGAGCGCCCGCGCAGGACGGCGACCGTCTCGCCGCGCTGATTCGTGACGGTCACGTCGTACACGCCGGTACGGCCGCTGAGCGTGACTTCGCGCGCCTCGGCGGTGAGCAGGTCTCCGAGCCTGGCCGGTGCGACGAAGTCGACCACGATGCCCGCGGCGAGCGTCAACGCGTTGTAGCTGTTGCAGGCGAACGCGAAGCAGGAGTCGGCGAAGAGGGTGAGATAGCCGCCGTGGCAGATCTTGAACCCGTTGAGCATCTCCGGGCGCACCGTCATCGTCATCCGCGCGTAGCCCGGTCCCATCGCCGCGATCTCGATGCCCAGTCCGCTCGAGGCGGCATCCTCGGCGAGCATCCCCCGGCCGACGTGATCGGCGATCGCCTGCGCATCCATCCGTCAGGCTCCGCTGAAGCGAGGTGCGCGCTTCTCGAGGAAGGCGGCGACCCCTTCACGATAGTCGCCACCGAATCCGAGTTCGCGCTGGGTGTCGCGCTCGAGGTCGAGCTGCGCTTCCAGCCCCTGGCGTTCCGCGGCGTAGATCGCCTGCTTGGTGCGCGCGTAGCCGCGCGTGGGCCCTTGCGCCAGCTGTTCGGCCATGGCTCGCACGCTCGGCATCAGCGCCTCGTCGTCGACGCAGCGCCAGATCAGTCCCCACGCTGCGGCCTGCTCCGCAGGCAGCTTGTCGCCGAACATGGCGAGACCCAGCGCGCGCGCCGCGCCGAGCCGCCGGGTGAGGAAGTAGGTGCCGCCGGCGTCGGGGATCAGGCCGAGGCGGCAGAACGCCTGGACGAAGTGCGCGGAGCGGGCGGCGACCACGACGTCGCAGGCCAGCGCGATGTTGGCGCCGGCCCCCGCAGCGACGCCGTTCACCGCCGCAATGACGGGGATGGGCAGGGTGCGCAGGGAGAGGATGAGCGGCTTGTAGTTGCGCTCGATCGAATCCCCCAGGTCCACTGGGGGGCTGCCCGGCGGCACGCGCCGGTCGTTGAGGTCGGGCCCGGCGCAGAAGCCGCGCCCGGCGCCGGTGAGGATCAGTGCGCGCACTGCGGCCGTCGCGCGGGTGGTCGCGAGCGCGTCGCGCAACTCGACGTGCATCGCCTCGGTGAAGCTGTTGAGGCGCTCGGGGCGATTCAGCGTCAGGGTGGCGACGCCGCCTTCGATCTCGAGCAGGACGTGCTGGTACGGGCTGGCCATCTCCTCGGGCTCCGCAGAGCCGGTCTCCGGATAACGCACAGCATTCCTCGACCGGTCGGTCGAGAAATGGTACGGACTATCCCGGCCCAGGACAAGGCGGTGGCATGGCAGCCCCTGGCGCCACGGGTGACGAGCGCAGACCGTGGACGCGCCAGGTGGACGAGCCTGGGCATCAGTGCAGCGGTTCGACGATCTCGAAGGCGAGGAACTGCGTCTGCTGGCTGTCCCGGAAGTTGTTGTCCGCCACGAGGATCAAGGTGCGGTTGCCGCTGGGCAGCACCGGGCCGAAGGAGACGGCCTCGATGTTGTCCAGCCACAGCGGGCTGCCATCGTCGTTGGTGAGGTCGGACAGATCGAGCAGCAGGCGCTTGTGCATCGGCACATACTCGGCCTTGCGCAGGGTGTCGAGCGCCGACACGTCAGTGGCCCCCGCGGTCTGCGTCAGGTACAGGCGGATCGACAGCCGGCTGCCGGCGGAGAAGGAACGTTCCACGGCGACGAACAGATCCTCGTCCACCGCCAGGAGATCGGCAAGGCCGTTGGTCTCCAGCCCGTTGGGCGCCAGGGACGGCGCGACCACCGGATCGGCGCGGTAGACATACTGCCCGAGCGCACGCCCCGAAGCGTGGTCGAAGACAACGACCCGGCAATCGCTCGATTCGCGCCGGGTCGCCACCGGACCGTCCTGCGCGAGCGCATTCTCCGTTGCCGCGAGCACGCGTCCGCCCGAGGGGGTGAGCGCCACGGATTCGAATGCCAGGTTGTTGCGCACACCTGTCGAACGGCCCGAAGCGGGAAGGAACTGTGGGGGAACGGGGAAAGCCCGCACTGGCGTGCCGTCCGCATTCATCTCACGCACGAAGGGCGCGACATCCTTGCGCGGGTCGCCCTCGCTGCTCCACACGAGCGTGCGCGTCGTCGGGTGCAGCCGGATCGCCTCCGGGTCCACGCTGCGGCTCTCGAAGGGGCTGCCATCGGCGTCACGCAGAAACTGAATGCCGGTGAAGCGCACACCGGCCATGCCTGGGCCCAGTGCCCGGTTGAACCTGGTCAGATCCAGCGCGACCGTGTAGAAGCGGGCATCGCGCGAACGGTCGTCGCTGATCGCGTAGAAGCTGCCGGTGCGCGCGTCGAAATCCAGTCCGGATAGCCCGCCCACCTCGGTGTCCTGGTAGCGATACCCGGTGGGGACGATCTGCTGCCCGAGGTAGCGCAGCTGCGCGGCGGCCTCGACCGACGCAAGGCCGAGCAGCAGAGCCAGCGCAGGTGCAATCCGCCTCACGCCTTCGGCTTCCAGGAATCGGCGTAGCCTTCGAGTTCGACGCCGCTCGGCAGCGACGCGACATCCACCGGAAAGCGGGTGTCGATCATCACGGCCACTTCGTCGGTCTCCTTGCGCGCCGCCTTCGCACCGACCTGGAAGGCCTTCGGATGAGGTCCGTGGGTGAACCCGCACGGGTGCAGCGTGACCATGCCCGGCTTGATGTTGTCCCGGCTGAAGAACTCGCCACGGTGGTAGAAGATGATCTCGTCGTAGTCGTCGTTGCTGTGGAAGAACGGCACCTTGAGTGCGCCGGGATCGGACTCGATGGGACGGGGCACGAACGTGCACACCACGAAGTTCTTCGCGACGAAGGTGGTGTGCGCCGACGGCGGCAGGTGGTAGCGGTGGCTCATGAGCGGCCGAATGTCGCGCCAGTTGAGCTTCACCGGCACCAGTTCGCCGTGCCAGCCGATCGCGTCCAGTGGGTTGTACGGATAGGTGATGGTGGACAGCCGGCCCCGGCGCTTGAGTACCACGCGTGTCTCGATCTCCACCTGCTGGGCGCGAAAGTCGTGGTCGAGCTTGGGCGTCTCCAGGATGGCCGGGTCGAACACCGCATGCGCCCCGAGCATGCCGCGCTCGGGCAGCTGGAACGAGCCCTCCGTGCATTCGATCAGCAGCATCGTCGTGGTCGAAGCCGGTTCGATGCGCCACATCGCCCCGCGCGGCAACGCGATGTAGTCGCCGTCCCGATACGCGAGCCGGCCCCAGTCGCAGAACAGCTCACCCTCGCCCTCGTGCACGAACAGCAACTCGTCGCCATCGGCATTGCGGGCGAGATGATCCATCTTGCGGCCGGTGCGCCACAAGCGCAGCGCGAGGTCGGCGTTGCGCAGGAACGGCGCGGCCGACCAGGGCGAGGCCGGGTCGCACTCGAGTCTGTTCAGGTCGTAGGCGCGCGGCTTCAGGTCGCCGGTGAAGTCCGACCACCCGGTCGGCGCGTGCCGGTGGTGGAAATGCACGCTCGGCCCGAAGAAGCCCTCCTTGCCCATTTCGCGCTCGAACGTGCCTTCGGGCAGATCGGCGTGCGCCTGGCGCGAGTGCTCGCCCTCGGCCTTGGGGAAGCTGATCCAGCGTTTGCTCATGGTTGCCTCTGCTGCATGCGGCGCGGTGCACGCCTACTCGTGATTGTCCAGTCCCTCGCGGGCGGCGGCGAGCGCTTCACGCAGTGTCTGCATGTCGCCGACGTGGTTCGCCAGCAGCAGCACCAGCCGGGCGTTGAGCATCTCGCTCTGGCTGTCGCTGAGTCCGCGGTGCGCCTCGATCAGCGCTTCGTAGAGATCGTCCGGCGCCTCCAGGCGGCCGATGGTCTGCAGCGTGCTCACGCCAGGTGCTCCTCGGCCTGCTGTCCTGTTGCCCGCGCGAGCGCCTCGCGCAGCGCACGCAGCTCGAAGTGCCGCCAGCGCGCCGCGACGTGCTGGTCGGGACGGATGAGATAGACCGTTCCGGGTGCTGCATCGTAGCGTCCGGCGAACAGGCCCTCGGCATCCTCGAACACGCTCGCGCCCAGGGCACGCCACGGCGCGCCGCAGCCCGCGGCGCACACCAGCAGCGGGCGCACCGCGAGCGACAGGCGGGCAAGTCCCTGCAGCCGTGCGAGCAGCGCCTCGTCCGGCGCCTGCGTGCCGGCGTAGTACACGCCGCAGAAGTTGTCGCCGAGCTGATCGAGCAGCCAGGCGTGTGCGCCGCCGGCGCGCAGCGGGGCGTCCGCGCACGGTGCGCCGGGTTGCATGCGCCCCGCGAAGCGATCGCGGTCCGGCGTGCTGAGTGCGGAATGGACGTAGGTGTGCGGCAGCGACAGCCGCCCGCTGTTGACGAGCCCGCGCGCGAAGCCGTGCCTGCCCGCCAGTTCCAGCGCGGCGTCGCGGAACAGTCGCGAGACGCGGCTCTTCGGAGTGATGAAGTCGGTGCTGCGCGTGGAATTGAGGATGTTCTCGTCGGCAGCCGCAGTGCGCTCCCGATCGTAGGTGTCGAGCAGGCCCTCGGATGCCTGCTCCTTCAGCACCAGGGCGAGCTTCCAGGCAAGGTTGTCGGCGTCCTGGATGCCGCTGTTGGCACCACGCGCACCGAACGGAGAAACCTGGTGCGCGGCATCGCCCAGGAAGATCACCCGGCCGTGCCGGAAATGTTCCATGCGCTGGCAGCGGAAGGTGTACACGCTGACCCACTCCAGCGAGAACGGCGTGTCCTCGCCCAGCATGGCGCGAATGCGCGGCAGTACCCGCTGCGGCTGCTTTTCCTGCTCGGGGTCGGCATCCCAGCCGAGCTGGAAATCGATGCGCCAGATGTCGTCGGCCTGCTTGTGCAGCAGTACCGACTGGCCCGGATGAAACGGCGGATCGAACCAGAACCAGCGCTCGGTGGGAAACGACGCCTGCATCTTCACGTCGGCGATGAGGAAGCGGTCGCGGAACACCTGGCCGCGCGCCTCCAGGCCGAGCATCGTGCGCACCGGACTGCGCGAGCCGTCGCAGGCGAGCAGCCAGTCGCACTCGAGGGCGTAGACGCCATCGGGCGTCCCGACCGTGACGCTCACGCCGTTGGCGTGGGCGGTGACGCCGGTCACCCGGCTGCGCCAGCGAACGTCCACGCGGGTCTGTTCCAGGCGCTCGATGAGGAACTGCTCCAGGTGATACTGCTGCAGGTTGATGAAGGCCGGGCGCTTGTGGCCGGACTCGGGCAGCAGGTCGAACTGGTAGAGCAGGCGCTCGCGCAGGAACACCTTGCCGACGTTCCACACCACACCCTTGTCGACCGCGCGCTGCCCGACGCCGAGGCGGTCGAGAATCTCCAGGCTGCGCTTGGCGAAGCAGATGGCGCGGCTGCCCTCGGAGGTCTTGTCGTCCTCGTCGATCAGCACGCACTCCACGCCGTGGCGCGCAAGATCGATGGCCATGCACAGGCCGACCGGTCCTGCGCCGACGATCGCGACGCGGTAGCGCGGCGCGGCGTGGCCGTCCAGTTCGGGCGCCTTGCGGTAGGGCAGCGTGCTCATGGGCACCGCGGCACCCTCAGCCTTCGAGGGCCTGCCACATCTCCTTGTCGCGCTGCGCGGTCCAGATGCGTGGATCGGGATAGTGCGTGGCTTCGTCGTAGGCGCGGCTCACGTCGAAGGGCATGCAGTGGTCGAAGATCACCCAGTGCCCGAAGTCGGGCCGCAGCCTCTGGTAGGTGCTCCGATACACCTCCTTGAGCGACTTGCCGGCATTGGCGCCGTCGCGCACGGCGGAGAACATCTCGGTGATGAAGCTTTTCGTGCCCTGCAGGCCGGCCTCCACCTGTTCGGGCGTCACTAGCGCATCGCCACGGCCGGGGACGAGTTTCTCCGGCCCCAGCGCGCGCAGGCGGTCCAGCGTGGCCGGCCACTCGCGCAGGTAGGCATCGCCGGTGTAGGGCGTGGCGCCGTACTCGACCAGGTCGCCGCTGAACAGCACCTTCTCGCGCGGCAGCCAGACGATCGTGTCGCCCTTGGTGTGGCCGCGTCCCACGTGCATGATGCGCACCTCGAGCCGGCCCATCCACAGCGTCATCTCCTCCTTGAACACGATCGTCGGCCAGGTCAGACCAGGGATCGATTCGACGGCCTGGAACAGTCGAGGAAAGCGCTCGATCTCGGAGCGCATGTCGGCCTCGCCGCGCTCGACGATCAAATCGTAGGTGCCCTGGCTGGCGATGACCTGCTCCGCGCCGTAGGCGCTGGCGCCCAGCACGCGCACCGCATGGTAGTGCGACATGACCACGTACTTGATGGGCTTGTCGGTCACCGCGCGGATGCGCCGGATCACGTCCTGCGCCATCACCGGGGTGGCCTGGGTGTCGATGACCATGACCGCATCGTCGCCGATGACGATCCCTGTGTTTGGGTCGCCCTCCGCGGTGTAGGCATAGGCGCATTCGGCGAGCCGGGTGAAGGAGACCTTCTTCTCCTCGAGGTCGGCCTGGGAAGCGAATCTCTTTTCCATGATGCGTCCGGATCGGGGTGAGCGGATGGGGGAAGTGTACTCGGGCAGACGTATCAGGGCGCCGCGCCGGCATCGCGCAGCCGGCCGAGCACGGCGCGCATGGCGCGCCACAGGCGGGGAACGAGCAGGATCGCCACCACCAGGAACACGGCGAGCAGGCCCAGGAACACCAGCGGGGCGACCAGCGCCGCCCACAGGCCGCCGAGCGCCATGCCGTCCTCGGCGATCGACGCCCCCCAGTTACTGAACGGCTCGGGCGAGGTGTTGATCAGTGCGCGGGTGCCGGCTTTGGTGAGGTGCGCGCCTGAGGCGATCGCGCCCCCGGCGATCGCCGCGGCCAGCGTCAGAGCCGGGTTGTCGAAGCCGAGCGCGGCGGCCGCGAGGATTCCGCCAGCCGGGATGCGGATGAAGGTGTGCACCGCATCCCAGGCCGAGTCGACCATGGGAATCTTGTCGGCGAGGAATTCCACGACGGTCATCACGCCGCTGGCCGCCAGCACCCAGTCGTGCGTGAGCAGGTCGAGACCGGCGGGCAGGGGCACGAACCCGAGTCGTCCCAACAGGCCGGCGAGGAACAGCACCAGGTAGAGGCGAAAGCCGCTGACCCAGGCCAGCCCGGCGGCGCCGGACAACAGCGCGATCGTGTCCATGTCCCGATTCTAGGGCGGTTTAGAATCCATCGGTGGACCGCACCGAACGTTTCTACCGCATCCAGCAGCTGATTCAGCGCCATCGCGTGGTGCCGGTCGAGCGCTTCCTCGAGGAACTGGAGATTTCACTCGCCACCTTCAAGCGCGATCTGGAGTATCTGCGCTCGCGCCTGAACATTCCCATCGTCTGGGATCGCGAGGCCGCCGGCTACCGCTTCGACGCGCGCTCCGGCCTGCAGGAGCTGCCCGGGCTGTGGTTCAGTGCGGCCGAGATCTATGCGCTGCTGACCATGCAGCACCTGCTGCGCAACCTCGAGCCCGGGCTGCTGGGCCCGCACGTCCAGCCGCTGCTCACGCGTCTGAGCGCGGCGATCGGCAGCAGCGACCACCCGGCGGAAGCGGTGCAGAAGCGCATCCGCATCCTGCACGCCGCGCGCCGCGCGCTGCCGCTCGAACACTTCCAGACTGCGGCGCGGGCGCTGCTCGAGCGCAAGCGGTTGCGCATCGACTACTACAACCGCGTGCGCGACGACCGCACCCAGCGCGAGCTCTCTCCCCAGCGCCTCGTGCACTACCGCGAGAACTGGTACCTCGATGCCTGGTGCCACCTGCGCGGCGACATCCGCAGCTTCGCCGTCGACGCGATCCGCGCGGCGAACATCCTCGATGCCGCCGCGCACGAAGTGGCCGAGACCGACCTCGACGCGGTGCTGGCGGCCGGCTACGGCATCTTCGGCGGCCGCGACACGCGCTGGGCCGTGTTGCGCTTCACCGCGTTGCGCGCGCGCTGGGTCGCCCAGGAGCAGTGGCATCCGCTGCAGCGATCACGCCTGGAGTCCGACGGGAGCTACGTTCTGGAGATCCCCTTCAGCGACGACCGCGAACTGGTGATGGATATCCTGCGCCACGGCGAGGACGTCGAGGTGCTCGAACCGCCAGCGCTGCGCGAGCGGGTGCGCCAGCGCCTCGCCGCGGCGCTGGCCCGCTACGGCTGATTCCGATGGCGGGCGCGACGCGCGCGCGCTTCGAGCGCGCCTATCTCGCCACCACCTATCGGCTGTTCGCCGGCAACGAGCGCCTCGACCTGCGCATCGGCGCGCGCGCGCCCGCCCTCGATCGCCTCCTGCATGCGTCGGGCATGCGGAACTGGGCGTTCGTCACTGCCTGCAATCCCGGATCCCGCCCGCTGCCGGCGTGGCGCAATCGCGCGCGCCAGTTGCGCCTGTGGCGGTCGCTGACCGGCATGCGGCTGCGCCTGCCCGGCCTCGGGGTGCCCGACGCATCCGGCTGGAAGCCCGAGCCGAGCGTTCTCGTGGCGCCGGTGCCGCCCGGCCGCGCCCGCCGCATCGCCCGGCGCTTCGGTCAGAACGCGGTGGTGGCCGGGCGACGCGGCGCGGCGCCGGCGCTGGTCTGGTCCGACTGAATCCGGCCTGGCTCACCTGTTGAGCCAGTGTCCGGCGCATGCTGTGCGGCATACGTCGTCACGAGGGAGTCGGTCATGCGATCCAACTACGGTCCGGATTACGCACGCTGTCAGGGAGGGTGCATCCGATGAGCATCCTGGCGGAGGCGCTCAGCATCGTGGTCGAGAACAAGGTGCTCGCGGCCAGCTACCCCGGCGGCGTCACGGGGTTCGCGCGCGACTGTCCGAATGCCAGCTTCTGTACCGATGGGCGCCTCAGCCGCGTTGGATTTCTGTCTCCCCGCGACACGCGCTTCTTCCTGGGGCTGCTCGAGGCCGCTGGGCTGCACTCACGCGCTCGTGCCCGGGCGCCGGAGGTGGCCGTGGTCGATCAGAACGTCGGCATCCTGCATCCCTGCCTGTGGATCGAATTCGGCCACAGCGACGAGGGTCTCCCGGTGTGCTGGCACGCGGCCCATCGCCCCGGCCGGCTGGCGGTGCCTCCCGATTGGCAGCCGGAGCAGTCGAGCGCGTTCGAACCTCTGCCCGACGTGCCCTTTCAGCGGCTGGTCCGCTTCCTGCGCACCGAGGATCGGCTCGACTGGTACCAGAACCGGCGAACGGGGGAACTGATGTTCTTCGACAGCCCGTTCGTGACGCATTGATTGCGTTGATGACGGATCGACAGACGTTCCGCCTCGCGCCCGATCCCTGGCAAGATAGGCGCATCGATTCTGCGCGAGGCTGCCGGCATGCCGGAGACGATCCTGGAGTGGACGGAGTTGCTGAGCTATGTCGTCACCATCGTCGGCCTGCCGCTCGCGATCTACGTGTTCCTCGTCGAGCAGCACAAGGAGCGGCAGAACGAGGAGGAGGAGATTCACCAGCGCCTGTCCGACGAGTACAACGATTTCCTCAAACTCGTCATCGACAACGCGGATCTGCAGTTGCTGAACAAGGCGGGCGCGCAGGGCGAGCTGACGGCGGAGCAGCGCGAACGCAAGCAGGCGATCTTCAGCATCCTCGTGGCCCTGTTCGAGCGCGCCTACATCCTCGTCCACGACGACGACATGGACAAGCAGCGACGCAGGCTCTGGCAGTCCTGGGAGGACTACATGCGCGACTGGTGCACGCGCCGCGACTTCCGGCAGTCGCTGCCCGAGCAGCTCGAGGGTGAGGATCCTGATTTCGCCCAGTACATGCTGCGACTGGCAGGACTGGATGGGACCGCGGAATCTTCCGACGGAATTGTCGCTCACGGCGACACGCGCACGTAGCTCTCGTCCTCCTGGAAGTACAGGCGTCCATCGTCGATGACGAACGCGCTCGTCGCATCCGGCTCGTCTTCGCGCCGGAAGTGCCGGGCGTTCACCGGGATCAGGGCGGTCCGTTCCCCGGTGGCCGAAACGGTGACCAGGCGGTCGCCCTCGCGGACGATCTCGATGGCCTGCTCAGCACGTTCCCCCTCGCTCGTCCACACAAAGCGCCACGCCGCCAGTTCGTAGCGCCCGGTGTAGGCATCCAGTTCTCCCGCCGTCGGCACGGGAGTCGGCGCGACGGGAGCACGGCCGGTACGTGCCGCGATCGCCCTTTCTATCGGACGCCGGATGGCGCGCAGGGCGGCCGGACGGAACGCGTTGATCGCCACGAAATAGCCGAGGCCGCTGCGCGGTTCATAGGCGAAGTGGGCGAGATAGCCGTCGCCGTCGCCCCCATGTCCGAAGAAGCGCGTGCCGTCCCGATACCACTGATAGATGCCCAGCGCGTAGCCGAATCGCAGACCCTCGCGCGCCGCAAGGCTGGTGGAAGGCGTGTGCAGGCGCGCCATCGCCTCCGGCGGGATCAGTTGCCGACCGCCGTGACGGCCTTCATCGATCAGCAGGCGCACGAACGCGGCCATGTCGCGCGGGGTCGCATTCAGGCCTCCGAACGGGCGAAACAGCATGTGCCAGTAGGGAAGTGGCGTACGTGCGTCGGTGTCATAGCCGGTGGCCAACGCGGCGGCCGTGCGGCCATCGAGAAAGAAGCCCGAGTCGCGCATGTCCAGCGCTGCCAGCAGTTCCGCGCCAATGAAGTCCTCGTAGCGCTGCTTCGCGGCGCGCTCCAGGACCAGTCCCGCCAGCCCGTACCCGATGTTGGAGTAGACGGCATGCAGGCCCGGCTTCCAGGCCAGGATGCGCGTGTCGGGTTCCACCCGCAGGGCATCTTCGAGGGACATCACGCTCGCGTCGCTGTGCGCGAACTGCGTGCGGGTGAGGTCGTGCAGTCCCGCGGTGTGCTCGAGCAAATGCGCAGTGGAGACCGGGGCGTCGGCATCCCAGCGATTCACCAGCCAGCCGGGACCCACGGTGACGTCGACAGGATCGTCCAGACGCAGCCGGCCGCGCGCCTCCAGGATGAGCAGACCGAGCGCGGTGAACACCTTGGTCACCGAACCGACGCGAAACACCGTGTCGGCCGACACCGGCTCTCTGCGTTCCAGACTATCCAGGCCCTTGCCGCCGACCCACAGCACCTTCTCGCGGGAGACCAGCGCCAGTCCGACCCCGGCAACGCCGTGCTCGATCCGCTGCGCCTCGACGGCATCGAGCAGGGCATCGATGTCGAGTTCCGCGGCGCAGCCGGGACTCGCGAGCAATGTACTGGCAAGCGCCCAGGCGATAAGGATGATGCGATGGAGCGGGGTCGAGCGAGGCATGCGGAACCCGAAGAGCTGTAACACATCTAAAGAACAATTCCGCGGGGCCGATGAATGGGCCTGGCGGCTGTGGAGCGCGTTCCGGCACGGGGCTCGCTGCACGACCAGTCAAACACGCTGCCGTGAGAATACAAAAGCGGCAGAGCTTTGCGTCGGGGCTGGTAATCCCGACGGCGAAAGCATCCATCGTCGCGCTGCTAGGGGAGGCGTCCTGCCTCGTCCCAGCGCGCGCTGGCGGCAAAAGGCGGTAGCATTCGGTCCTTTGCATCCGCCCTTTCATGACTCCCTCGCCTTCCCTCGACCAGGTTCGCGACCAGTTGCGCGCGTTCGTTGCCGAGCGCGACTGGGACCAGTTCCACAACCCGAAGAACCTGGCGATGGCGATGGTCGTCGAGGCAGGTGAGTTGCTGGAGCACTTCCAGTGGCTGACTGCCGAGCAGGCCGACGCACTCGACGCGCAGACCCGCGCCGCGGTGGAACTCGAGGCGGCGGACGTGCTGCTGTTTCTGTTGCGCCTGTGCGACCGTCTGGACATCGATCTGCTGCAGGCGGCTCAGCGCAAGCTGGTGCTGAACGCACAGAAATATCCTGTCGACAAGGCGCGCGGACGTTCCACCAAGTACGACAAGCTCTAGCCCGGTCGCCGCAGGAAGCGCGGCCACGGCTTCTCCATTTCGGTTGTGGCCCATGCTCGCCTACCGTCATCTGTTCCATGCCGGAAACTTCGCGGACGTGTTCAAGCATGCTCTGCTCACGCGCCTGCTCATCGCACTCGGCCGCAAGGACAAGCCGTTCTGCTACGTGGACACGCACGCGGGCATCGGGCGGTACGACCTCACGCACGACTGGGCGCAGAAGCTGGGAGAGTATCGTGAGGGGATCGCACGGCTGTGGGACCGGGACGACGTGCCCGATCTGCTTCAGCCCTACATGGCTGTCGTGCGTGCCGAGAATACGGACAGCCGGCTGCGTTGGTACCCCGGCTCACCCCGCATCGCGCAGGCGATGCTGCGCTCCGGCGATCGTGCCGAATTGACCGAACTGAACCGGGACGATGCCAACGCGTTGGGCATGCTGTTCGAGGGCGATCGCCGGGTGCACGTCCACTTGATGGATGGTTACCAGGCGCTCAAGGCGTTCCTGCCGCCGAAGGAGCGGCGCGGGCTGGTGCTGGTGGACTCGTCGTTCGACCGCGCCCGGGAGTTCGCACGCCTGGCCGAGGCGCTCTCGCTCGCCCACCGGCGCTGGTCGACCGGCATCTACGCGCTGTGGTACCCGCTCATGGAGGCGTCTGCCATGCATGCGTTCGACCGGGACGTGAGCGCGCGCGGCATCCGCAAGGTTCTGCAACTGGAACTGTCGGTCCTGCCAGACGGCTGGAACGACAGCCTGCGCGGTTGCGGCATGCTGGTGGTCAACCCGCCGTTCGGATTCGAGGAGGAGGCGCGCGCCATCCTTCCCTGGCTGTGGGGCGCGCTATCGCAGGCGCGCACCGGTGGCTGGGAGGTGCGCTGGCTGGTGCCCGAGTGAGTCAGCGGCGATGTCCGGCAGTCACCGCCGGCGCCTCGTAGGTCGAAGCTGCCACCGCAACCCGTCCGCGGCCAGCGGACTTCGCCGCGTACATCGCCGCGTCGGCGCGCGCAATCAGCGCTTCGACGCTCTCGTCGCCGTGCCATTGCGCGACACCGGCGCTGAACACAACCGTCAGCGCAGCCTCGGGGAGCTGGAGCGGCAGCTTGCGCATCTCGCCGAGCAGCCGGTTCACGCCGAACTCCGCTCCGATCACAGGCGTGTCGGGCATCAGCAGCAGGAATTCCTCGCCGCCGAAGCGGCCGAGGATGTCGACATCGCGGATGCGCGCCCTGACGGTGTGCGCGAAGTGAATCAGCGCCTTGTCGCCGCCCGCGTGGCCGTGCTGGTCGTTGATGCGCTTGAAGTGGTCGATGTCCAGCAGTGCGAGCGAGAGCGGAACCTTGTGCCGGCGGGCGCGCGAGACTTCGCGGGCCAGCACCGCCTCCAGTCCGCGGCGATTGGGCAGCGATGTGAGGGGGTCGGACACCGCGAGGTGTTCGGCTTTCTGCAGCTGCGACTGCATCGTATCGAGCTCGCTGCGGGTGCGCTCGAGCTCGCTGCGCATCTGCTCGACCTCATCGAGCAGCCAGCTCGACGAGACCGTCATGGCCTTGAACACGTCGTTGAGCGTCTCGGGATCCGACTCGGCCTCGGCCTGCTCCAGCAGGGCCGTCGATTCGGAGGTGAACCGGGTGAGGTCGGCGTGCAGGTCTGCGTTGGCGCTGGTCATCACCTGCAGCAGCGCCCGGATCATCTGCAGCGCAGTGGGATCCGCGCCCGGGTGCAGGCCGTTGGGGATGCGATCGGGCAGGTTCGCGACGGAGCGGTACTGCTTCTCGTAGTTCTCGGGCGTGGGGGGCAGGCCCAGTTCGGCCAGGCGGTGCAGGGCACGGCGTGCAATATCGGCGGTGGACATCCGGGTTGTGTGCTTAGAAGTGTTATTGGGACCGGGTGAAACCGGATATACGGCGGTAGTGTGTAATATCGTCTAAGGGTTTTCCTGACTTTAGGTGGGATTCCTCGGCGTGCTGACGCGGCGCAACGCCCAGTCGAGCACCAGGGCAAGGCGAGGCGGCAAGATGTCCTCGGCCTCCTCGAAGGTGACCCAGGCATAGCCAAAGTCGTCCTCGGCGTCGGCATCCGCCGGCAGCCGCAGGATGACCTCTCCGTCAGCGCTCTCGGCAAGGTAGTAACGCGACACGCGCCCATCGTCGAACGCGACCGTCTCCCGGTATTCCTCTCCCCAGGGGAACTCGAACTCCTCGAGGCCGGTGGCGGCGCGCGTCTCCGCGATCGCCGCCTGCAGGGCCTCACCTTCGTCGGTCACGGGTATCTTGGGGAAATCCCAGCTGTCGTAGGTGCGCAGGCAGAGCAGCCGGAGTCTGGAGCCGTCGTGGTGCACCACGACGACGCCGTCACGCGACAGCTGTACGTCGAATTCGA
>CAYLTE010000097.1:0-14617 GCA_964386195.1 uncultured Burkholderiales bacterium
TCGAGCAGATGGCCCGTCGAAAAGCCCTGCGCCGCGGCGCGCGAGGCCGCGATCAGCAGCACGGTCAGCCACGCCGCCGGCTGGTAGTCCGCGTCCTCGGTGCCGGCGTAGCGCGTCTGGCTGACGGTGTCGTGTGCCGTGATCGTGTCGCATATGAGGCGGCGAACCGTCGCCACTTCCTTGCAGGCGAGGCAGTCGCAGCCTGGGTTGTCAGGCCCGACCATGTCGGCCACCTGGGCGGCTGTGAGAGATGAGCGCATGTCAGCCGCTCCGCGCCTGGGCGAGCGCGCCGATGGCCTCCCGCCACGCGCTATCGGTCGGGGCCATGCCGCGGCTATGGGCGTCCACGAGGCGCGTCAGCGCGGCGTGCATCACCGGCGCCGCCTTGGCCATCTTGCGCCCGGCGTCGGCCCGCGAGTAGGCCGCAGCGAGCGCGGTGTCAGCAGTCACGTCGATGTTCATCTTATCTCCGTTGCCTCTTGGGCTTCCAGTATTCGCATGTCGTCACCGGGCACCACCCATGGCACAGCCCGCTCGGGCGTGGTTGCCACGTGTCGGTCTTGAACGCCTCCCTGTACTGCGTCAGGCTCGGGAGGAACCCGCTCCACAGCTTCTCAACGTCGCTGCGCCGGTAAATCTGCGCCGTCATGGTGGCGTCTTGTGTCCAGTAGTAGGCCACCTTGATGGTGTTCACTTCCGGCCTCGCCGCCCACAGCCACAGCGCATTCACCTGCAGCTGGTCGAACTTCGAGTGCTGCTTGCCTGTCTTGTAGTCCACAATCAGGGCCTTGTCATCCCTAATCTTGTGGTAGTCGATGATGCTGCGCATCCACACGTCGTTGTCGAAAAACCCACAGGGCTGCATCCGCACGTTGAGCGCGGTTTTTTGCTCGACGTAGTGCTGCCCAGGCATGACGGTCAGTTGCAGCATGACCACTTCGTGCTGATCCAGTTCCGGCGGCAGGGGAGTGCCGTCCTTGTGGCGGTTCTCGAACGCCTTGTGGACGTAGTTGCCCCACTTGATCTGTTCGGTGTCCTCCTGCTTCACGCTCTTGGCGATGCGCTTCTCGTAGAATTGCTTCGGGCAATTGACGAAGTCAGCCAGTGACGACGGGCTCCACGGCAGTGGCTTCACGTCAGCCCTCCGGCTTGCCGCCGCGCACGTCCACACGCCCCGCCAGGGCGTTGCGGATGCGGGCAATGGATGCCTCGAACTCGCCCAGCGCCGCGGCGAGGGCGCGGTCGCGGTAATCGCTGTCCAGCGGGATAACGACGGCCGCAGTGTAGTGGGCGAGCGCCAGGGCGAGGCTGCGCGTCTCGGCGCGAATGGTGGCCTCCACCAACGTGGCCGTGGCGCGGGCCGGCATGATGTCGGCGCTCATGCGTTGGATTTCATGCTGCCGTCCTTGTTCCGCGGAAAGGAGCGGTTCTCGGACGCGGTGGTGGCGCGGGCGTTCGCCAGCGTGTTGCTGCCGCCTTTGGACAGCGGCCTCTTGTGGTCGAGGTCCTGGCCCTTCTTGACCATGCCCAGCTTCAGCGCCTTGCGCCGCAGCCGCTTGCGCTGGGCGTTGCCGCTGTCGGAGCCGGTGCCGCTCTCGCCGCGTTTCTTCTGAAGCTCGTACTCGCGGCTGTAATCCCGCTTGTAGCCTGGGCTGCTAGGCATCACTGGCCTCCTTCCGCCTGAAGATCGTCACAACGCGGAACCTGTGGTTTGTGCTCTTAACCATGCCGATGACGGCCTCGACTGACCACTCGATCTTGCGGTACATCGGCAAGACCTGATCGAGCCACACCACGTGGGCGCCTGGGCGCATCCCGCGCCCAAGCGCGGCCATTACAGCATTTCGGTTGACCATGCTGGTCTGGTATCGTTCTGCGTCCTCCACGCTGTAAGGCGGGTCGCACAGCACGAGATCGTAGTTTGCCAGCGGCACGCCCTCCATGCCGGCTGCGTCTGCCACGAACGTTGGCTGCAGTTCAGAATTGAGGTCGACAGTGTCGCCGGGCATGGCCGACAGGTCCACTTTCCCCGAGAACACGTGCAGCACGTTCTGCCGGTCAGGGAACAGCGCTGCGACACGGCGCAAATAGCCTGCCGGGTACCCGCCGTAGTAGCCGCTCTTGACTCGGTAGTCGTTCCCCATAATCCACGTGCCAACCACTCTCCCGTCGCCGGCTACGAACAAGCTCTGTGGAAATCCTGTCTCTGCGTGATAGTGAGACAGCCTCTCAGACCAGCGCATTTCAATTGTCATCCTGGCACATCTTGTTATCCCTCCTAACAAGGTTACTCATCGACCTTCTCGATCCGGTAGCCGAGCTGCTTGAAGCGCGGCGGGTCGTACTTCTCGTCGAAGGTGGCGTGCTCGCCCTTGAGCGTGATGCGCTCGTTCTCACGATCCACCTGCATCACCTCGAACCGGCGCTTCGTCGTGTCGTGTACAAGGTACAGCTTGGTCATCCCTTAAACTCCTTCATGTTTCCCCAGGAACTACCAAATTTGCAGTCCCACGGCAAGGGTATAGGTGGTGTGAAACCCCAGGCTTTCTTGTACGGCAGGTTGTCCAGGATCATCTTGACCTCCGTCGCAACCTGCACGACCTTGTCGTTTGGCACGTAGAAGTACAGGCCGTCGTGCAGGTCCCAGGCGAACCGCACCCCGTGCTGGCGAAGATACGGCCGCAGCACTGCCAGGGCGAGATACTTCTGATCGCCGCCAGTGCCCTGGATGCGGTAGTTGATCGCCGTGGAGCCCAACTGCCACTCCGTCTCGCGGGTCCACGACCCTGTCAGTTGCACCCGGCGGCCAGCGAAGGTTTCGACGTAGCCATCGCGCCGTGCCTGCGCAACCTGCGTGCCCCAGTATCGCTTGACGCCTGGATACGCGCGCGGATACGTCGCATGGATATGCTGCGCCTGACCGATGTTGATGTCCATGTCGTACTGGACCCTGGCGACGGTCAGGAGTTTCCTGGCACTAACTCTATATTGGCAGTTGTGCACGATCAGCCCGTTAGCCACAAACCTGTTGCGCGGACCACAGTTCAAGATGTCATAGACAACAGCCTGCTCTCCATGGCGCGCCATCCCTTGCGTTTCTCGCGCACTGCCTGCCATGCGCGTTCGATGATCTGCTCCCCGGTTAGGCCGGCGTTTGCATACCTCCCAGCAGCTGTGATGCTGTATGGGTTCTGCGTCCAGCCCAGAAGCGGGGTCATCTCGCCGCGCCAAGACACCATTGTATTGACGCGCGTGTTGCGCAAATTCACGCTGCGCGTCTCTAGTCGCAGATTTCCTGGCTCGTAATGCCCACTGTTGTCGATCCGGTCGATATCCACCCCAAGATACGTCTCGTGCGGCTGGTGCTCTGTGATCCACACCACGCAGTCGCGCACCGAACCAAAGCGAAACTCGATCCCACGTCCGCCGTAGTTGCGCCAGGACGGATCGTTCGGGTTGGTGCATCGCTGCCGCATGGCGTTCGCACGCTTCTGTAGCCTCAGGTCCACTGCGCTCTCGATGACCATGTGCCCCCGCCGCGCATGCTGGATTTTCGACGAACACGCGCGACACTGGCGGGAACGCCCGGCGCGTAAGTCGCGCAGGTTGACCTCCTTCGTCACGCCGCAGAGACACCGCACCTGCACGTACTGCGTGTTGTGCCTGCGTGTCAGCGTAGGCGCTGTAACAGTCCACGCCCCGAATATCTGCCCAGTCGAAACGCGGATCGACGTCGATGCTCCAACCATTGGCTGCGGCGTCGCCGAAGGCGACCCACTCCCCTCCGACGAGGACGAGGTGGTCAGATGTGGCGATAAGGCCGGCGTAAGAGATGACCGGTCGGACACCATTGCAGATCACGCCTCCGTGGCGAACGAACTCAACCCCGTCCCATACAAGGTCTGCCGCACGCACCTCGTCGATACGAGTAAGTCCGCGCTGCGTCAATACCAAAGTCGACCCGACACAACAGCTGAGGTTCCCCACCTTCCCTAGCTGACGCATTGCTCCTGCTGCATCCTCAAGCTTGGCTTGCTTTTGCAACCAGCGATAGTCCACGCCGGCGATCTCCGCACCCATGTAGGAGTGCGGGTCCTCGCCCGGCATGCACAGTCCGAGCATCGCGTCGTCCTCGCTGGCGATGGCCATCCAGCGGTATTCCTGCCCGGACGCGTCGAACTCCATCAGCGTGTAGCCCGGCGGCGGCGCGATGGCCGCGCGGTACATGCCGTCACGCTTTTCCTGGTGCAGCGGGAAGCCGATGGGGCGCTCGTCCTTGTTGCGCCCCTGCTTCGACGAGTAGGTTAGCCGCGATGTGTACGTGCCGAACACGTGCGCCAGGGGATGGGTACGCCCGTCCTGGTTGTAGTCGACGCTGGCGAGGATGCCCGTGGCGAATTTGGTGCGGTTGTTCAGCGCCTCACGGTAAGCGCGCAGGTCCTTGGCGCGCGGGTCGATAAACGACAGCTCGTGGAGCACTTCCTTGTCGGTGGCGCGCGACACCTTGCCGGTCTTTTTGCCGGTGTTCTCCTTCAGCACCGGCAACTTCCACACGTCGAACATCAGCCGACCAAGCTGGGTCGGCGAACGCACCACCTTCTCGGTGACGCCGTGCGGCGTCAGCACCTTGAGATTCTGCGTCGCCACGTTCGTCAGGTGCGCTTCGAGTTCCTTCACCGCCAGCACGTCGACGCACATGCCTTCGAGGTTGGCCTGGGCGATCAGCGGCAGCGTGTCAGCCTCGATCAGCGCCGCGGCGCGCTGCGTCTCACCCAGCCGGTCCCACCACATCTTGGTCAGGCGCAGCGAGAAGATCGTGTCCCTCACGTTGTAGATGTACAAGCGCGCCCGCACCTCCGGGTCATCGTCGTGGTAGTCGATGTCGTCCTCGTAGCCGGCATGCTCCGGCCACTGCTCGGCGACCGCGTTCTTCAGCCCGTAGGGCTTCCGGCGGTGCCGGTCGGTGTCGTACTCCGGCTCGATGGTGACGTGCTTCCAGATCAGCATGCCGTCGAGCCACTTCGCCTTGAACACCAGATCGTCCAGGCCCCAGGCGAGCAGCCACGCGATGTCGAAGGTGAGGTTCCAGCCGACGATCCTCTCGCCGCGCGCGATGGCTCCTTCGATGAAAGCCGCGGCGCGCGCCCGTAGGGCGGGCTGGGTCAGCGTTCCGGTACGGTCGATCACGCCGCCATAGGTGTCAGGCTTGCCGTCATCGCCGCGGCGCGCACCGACGAACGACGTGATCCACGACTCGCCTCGCCGCATGCGCCACGGCTGCAGCGCGTATTCCGGCAGTGTGCCGGAGGTTTCCAGGTCGAAGGCTGAGAGTTTCATGCGCGGCGGTACACCAATACGCCGGTCGGCAGGGTACGGACGCTGAAATACACTGACTTGTTGCGCTGGCGCATGCGCGTGATGGTCTTGTGGACAACGTAGCTGTCGACGTCAGGGATGGTTGTCTGCTGACCAACCGCGAGACTGTTCAGCGCGAGTCGTACTCGGCCGGCAGGACGCTTCGGCGGCGGCAATTTCGCAGGCGGCGGGATGTCACGCAGTCGCTGCGCGGCGACCGTCAGAAGATCGGGCACGCGCATGGCATGGCCGTTGCGCATGAGTGTCGCCACGTCGTTCAGACGGCGGATGATGTGATCTGTCGGGTGTTCGGTCATGGTCATACCCTCCCCCTCGCGGCGGCCTCGACGGCGGCGGCGAGCGTTCGCGTGCTGTGCATGGCGCCCTCGGGGTGGTCCATCATCACATCGCAGGCAGGCAGCGCCCGCAGGAACGCGGCCACGGCGGCGGCGCCGGCAGCATCGGCGCACCGGCAGGGTGGCAGCGTGCACGGTTCGCCGCACGGCTTGCATGCGAAGGCATCGCGCGCCGCCTCGCCAGCCGCCCGCAGCGCATCGCGGATCGGGTCAGTTGCCATAGATCGCGCGCTCCCCCAGCCAGAATGTGAAGCCCGTCATGCAGACGGACGGCGAGCATATCGGCCGACCATATGCCAATTCGAGCCGCCACCACCGATGGTGATAGGGGCCGCTCGTCGCTTGCCACGGCTCGTAGGAAATGCCGCGCATGATCTCGCTTTCACTCATCTGCGGCCTCCGGGACGATGCGAACGGGGATGACGCGCCAGCCGCGCTTCTTCGCGGCGGCCCATGTGTCTCCGTGCATGTTGAAATATTCGCGCACTTCCCGCGCCTGAAACGCGGCGCTCGAAGGGGCTAGGCGCCCGCTCTTGCCAGCGGCGCAGAACGCCCGCACTTCGCGCGGCGGCTTGCGGTCCGTCATCGCGGTGGCTCCTGCGCGGCGGCTACCGGCTCAAATCGTCCGTCCTCAAACTCGTGGGCCTCCCGCGCCCACAAATTCCCGTCGCTGCCTCGATAGATGACCAGCGTGTCTCCCTCGCCCGCCGGGCCGGTGGCAGCCTGTAGTTTCGCCCTGCCGATTTCCACGTAGGTTGTCCCGCGCTTCACATGGCGCCATGCTCGCGTCGGCTCCCTCGGCACCGCCACCAGCGACCCGTCGCGCAGGCCGCGCAGGGTGGCGGCGGGGATGCCGCTCCACCGAGATGCATGAGCGTCACGCCGCGCCTGCGCTTCTTCCGGGGTGCATGGCTCAACATGCGTTGGGATATACCTATCGCTGTCACTCATCTTCCATCTTCTCCTTCCCCCGCGCACGGCCGTCATCCGGCAGCACCCATGGCCCCTTTCCGTCATCCGTAAATGTCCGTAGGAACGCAGCCAGTTCGTCAGCAACCGTCTGCATACAAGCGGGCTGCGGTGCTTTGCAGTCACACGCGCAGCCAGCGCGTGTGGCCGCTTCCAGCGCCAGCAGTATCTCTCGCTCACTCATCGGCCCGCCTCCTGTGCTGCGGCGAGCATGAAGTCGGCCTTATCGCGCAACCGGCGCCAGCACGGGCAGGCATCCACACAGCCAGTGTTTTTTGCAAGACTGGTCAGGTCTTTCTTTGGTACCGCGACCAGCGTTCCGTCACGCAGCCCGGCGAGGGTGGCGGCGGGGATGCCGAGTTGTTCGGCTATGACGTGGATGCCGGGCCGACCGGGCCATTTGTCGAGCGTGCGCTGTGTCATTCCCCGCCCACCTCCTTCCCCCGCGCGCGGATGGCTTCGCAACACGCGACTGCCTGTTGAAATCGCCCGTGGGCTTCGGCCGGGCCGCAGTCATCGGGCAGCATTGTGCGCAGCGCGATCTTCGCACACGCCTCCCGTTCCTCGGCCCGTGCCTGCGCCAGCGCGCGGGAGAGGGCGTCGGGGGCGGGGATGGGCAGGGCGCGAATGTGTTCGCTGTGCTCCTCGGGGCTTCCCCACCTGGGCGATGACGCGGACAGCGTGAACAGATACTGCGCTGCCGCCTCTTGCATCGCCTCCGCAGCCGCCGCCTCGCGGGCCTCGGTGTGCGTGCTGACCGCATCGGCCACGAGCACGGCAATGGCGCGGTTCCGCCTGTCGCTGAGGCCCGTGTAGGCCGCCAGCACGTCGTAGATAGCGTCGGTCAGATCACCCATCTTCGCGGCCCTCCCCGGCGAGCGCGGCGCGGGCCTCGTTCGCCTCCCTGATCAGCATCTCTTGCTCGGCGGAGCAGCCGCAGCGCACGGCGTCGCACGGCTTGCCAGTGACGCCGCAGGTGTTCTCGGCCTGGATCACGCGCATCCATGCCGCCTGCATCTCTCTCGCGCGCACAATCTCCGCGACCGTGGCGCATGCTCCCGGCATCGGACAGCCGACAGGCTCCGGCACGCTGGCCGAGAACGTCTTGCCGCCTAGCGTCAGCCGCAGCGACGCGACCTCGGCAGTCAGCCTCTCCACCTCCGCGCGGGCGGCGTCGCGCTCGGCAAGCAGCCACACAACGAGATCGGCGTGATCTGGCCACCTCAGGTTGTCGTCGTCCGGTCGCGCCTCACGTCTAAGCCTGATGGCTCGCATGTCTGCCTTCCAGCGCAGATCAAACGAAGCCCGCAGTTCTTTCCGCTCGGCACACAGGGCGCGGAGGGTGGCGGCGGCGTCTTTGGCATTGGCGCGGTCCAGATGAGCGTAAACCGTGCTCTGCCGCGCGATACCGTCGAGGCAGCGCGCCAGCCGCTCCACCGCCTCCGCGCTGGTGTCGATCTCAGGCATGTGCTTGTGTCTCCTTCGTGTGAGATATAGGTGTCGGGCTTCCACCGACTGCGGCGGCCCTCCGTGGGCTCGCCACGGGCACGGCCTCTGGTCCCTGCTGCAGCAGGGCGTCCGGTCAGGTCACTCCATGCGCCAGACGCCGATACCGAGGGTCGCCCCCGCATCATCCGGCGCGCAGGGCACCCAGATGTCTCCGTCCTGACGCATGTGCAGCATGCGCGCCGCGAACTTGCGGCCGAGCTTCTTGCCGACGTTCGAGAAGTAGGTGTTGAGCGTGTTGCGCTTCTTGTCGTCGATGAAGAACATCTGTCCCACCTCCAACTGCTCGAACGGATATTTGCGCGGTCGCGCTCCCTGCGCAGATCGCATCTTCTTGGGGAGCGGAACGTCGCTCTGGATGGGCAGCATGGTCGTTGACCTTTCACAGCATGTCAGAGAGCGCGGAAACTACCACGCTCCCCAGCATACGTAAAGTTTGTTATGTGGCCTAACAACCTGCGGTCACATCCCTCAATCGTCGTTGACCTTTTCGGCTACCACGACAGAGGCGCCCGCCATCAGCGCGTCGATGGTCCATCCGCGGATGAACCGGTCCACGTCGCGCAGATCGCCCAGCCGCGTCCTCACCGCCTGCGCCACCGCGCCGACGTCCACCTGGGCGATGAGCGGCAGCGTCACCGGCACCTTCAACGTGACCATCAGTCCGACCTCACCGTGCTGCGGCATAGTGGTCGCTTCTGGTTCTGGTGCCGGCAACGCGCGTACCTCCACCGGTGCAGGAGCCTCGACCGGGGGCTTCGCTGGCTTCCTGCCGCGCTGGTTGGGGCTCCCAGGGCCACCCGCGTACCTGGGCAACGTGGGCTTCGTCAACACGCGCGCGATAGCGGCCCGTCCGACCGACGTGATGGCCCAGACGGGCGGCGACGCGTTGGGATCGTGCCGGACATAGCCCTGCTCCACCAGGGAACGCAGCGTCCTGATCGGCGAGGGCGCCACGCGCCGCGCATCGTCCAACGTGAGCGGCGTGCGCAGCAGCGCCTGCAGCATGTTGAAGCGCGGAGTGTTGAGGTAGAAGGTGTTGGAGATCATTTGCGTATACCTTTCGTGGGGGATGATTGGGTGGATCAGGGAGCGCGGGTGATGTAGGCGATCACGTCGTTGCCGACGCGCACAGCGACTCGGCTGGGGTCGTCCTCGGGCGGGATGGCGTCCATGACGTCCTTCAGCGAACAGTCAGGGCTCGGCACCTGCACCGCGCGCATGGTGGCGTCGTACCAGGGCTTGGTGGCCTTGGTGCCGAAGCCGATGCTTTCGAGGTAGCGGGTGAGGCGCGTCTCCGTGCGACGGGTGCGGTCGCGCACCTCGGACACGTGCTGGTCCGTGGCTGCGAAGTCCCGTCGCAGGGCGTGGACGGCGTGGATGATGTCGTCGAGCGTGGTGGCCATGGTGGGTCCTTTACGGGTTGCCGCTGAAGGCGCGCATCAGCCCGCCAATTTCAGCGTAGATGTCTTGCGCGATAGTGGCGGCCTCTGCCCGCATGTCCTTGTCGGCACGCAGGTCCTCCGGCGTGTAGCCGGTCAGCTTCGCCTTTACCTCGGCGGTGAGCCGGGCAATGTCAGGGTCGTCGAGCACGTTGAGGTCCGGCACCATGTCGACCACCGACGTCAGGTTCTCGATCAGAGAGTTGCGGAACACCGTCTCGGGGTCCTTCAGCCGGTCGGCGACGTGCCCAACCGCCTCGGCCAGCCTGATCCAGACGTCCTTCATGGCGCGCCCCAGGCGCTCCTGCATGGCGCTCTCCATGCCGGCCCGCACCCGCTCCGCGGCGTCCGCGTCCATCTGCACCCGGAAGTCGCCGGCCTCGGTCACGGCGTCGATGTCGAGCGCCACGGCGAAGCGCCGACGCAGCGTGCTGGGAAGCGGGTAGTCGTCCGGCTTGAACAGCGCGCCCATGCGGAAAGCCGCCTGCTCGCGCGCCTGCAGGTAGGTGTTGTCGATGAAGTCGTCGACCGCCTCGTCGAACGCCGCTTTCAGCCCACCGTGTTCGGCGATGAAGGTCTGGAACCGCTTGCGCGTCAGCAGGCGGTCGCCGTTGTCGCGCCACGGCAGGGTGTTCTCGTAGAAGTGGCCGCGCAGCGCGCTCTGAGCCGCGATGATCGGCTTCAGCGCCTCTTTCGGCACAAGGTGCTTGTTGACCCGCGCGGCGTCGTTCGCGGCGTTGGCCTCGTCGGTCACCTTGCGGGACGCCTCCTTGTCGAGACGCTGCCCGGTCCACAGCGAGATGCTGAGGTTGGCGACCATGCACTGGGTGGTGATGCTCATGTTCATGTCCTTCGTGTGTTGCGGTTGTTAGGGTTGATAACAAACGGCCTGCTGGATGTCAATCAGGTCGTCTGATGGTTATGGCCGCCATGATGGCCGCCGCCTCGGTCGGAAACTTGAGGTACCAGCCGGGCTCGATCGTCATGCCGTCACGTGTCACGATGGTGTCGTACAGGTCAACGGCCCAGAACGGCGTGGTGACCTTGGGCACCTGCACCACGGCGAAGCGGTAGTTGTCCGGGCGCGCAGCGATGATCTCGGCGAAGTCGGCGAACCCTGGCCGGTCCTCCCGCTGCACCCGACCGCCTTGCGACTGCGCCTGGATGAAGGTCACGAGCCGCATCAGCGGCACATGCGCCATGGCTTTCATGCTCAGCAGCGCATCGGGGTGCACAAGCGTCTCTACGCCGTACGTGTCGTGACAGCGCAGCCAGCCAGACTGCTGCTTAGACATCGAGACGCACCACATCGCCCACCGGCACCTTCGCATCCGTGGTGCAGCACACCACCAGCGGATAGGGCGGATCGGCCGCAGGCCAGGGGGTACGGCCGTCCGACAGCAGCACCACGACTGCCGGCAGCGGCGACTGGTTGGCGAACTCCGCGAGCGGCACGCGCATGTCGGTTCCTCCCCCTCCTACGGGCTTCAAATCAAGCGGTGCGCCGGCCTCGAACACCTGTTCGCCGCGCGTGCAAGCATCAGCATACTTCACGCGAATGCGCTCGGCCTTGATGTCGGCGGCGATGGCGTGCGCTTCGGAGCCGACGACACGGATGATCTTGTCGGTGATCGACCCTGACGTATCGAAGATGATGCCGACCTCGCCGGTCTGCGTGCCGCGGCGGGTCGGCAGGTGCAGCGACGGGAAGCGCCGGTTCGGCCGTGACCAGTCCATTCGGTTGCGCGCCCGCTGCGTCATGTAGCGGCGCAGCATCTCCCGCCAGTCCACCTGCGGCGCCAGCAGCGCGCCGACGATGCGTTCGAGGTCTGCCGGCAGGTTGCCGGCAAGGCGCGCCGCCGTTGCCGCCTGGGCTACGCGCCCGCGGATATCCTCTTCGACCTTAGCCTGATCGTCCGGCCCCGACACGTCGGCCGGCATCAGGTCGCCAGCCAGCCCGCCGCCACCGCCCGGCGGCTCGTCCGGCAGCAGCGTGTAGATACGCTCGGCCGCCATGCCGGCGTACTTCGCGTCCAGCAGCGCGCGCTTGGGTAGCGTCAGGCCGTTGGACTGCAGCGTCCAGTTGATGGCGTAGTCGCAGGCGTAGTTCCACTTCTCCGGGTGCCGGCCGCCCCGGCGGAAGCCGTGCAGGAACAGGATGTGCATCACCTCGTGGGCCAGCACGCCGACGATCTCGTCGATGGTCAGCGTGGAGAAGAACGACGGGTTCCAGTAGATGCGCTTCATGTCGGTCGCCGCGGTCGGGATCGACGACGTCTCGACCAGCGGCGTGGTCAGCAGCAGTGTGCCGAAGAAGGGGTTGCGCAGCATCAGCCGCGTACGTGCCTTCTGGATCGGGGTCACAGGCTGTCCTCCTTGTTGTCGCGCGCAGATGCAATCGTGGTTGACCGCAGCACTTGGTAGGCCAGTCGGTCGCTGGGTGTTGGCTCGGACACGCCAGCCGCCCACAGCAGCGCCTGCTTGTGCAGATACTCCCACACGCTATCGAGGAACTTGGTGTCGTAGTAGGCGCCATTGATGCCTGTGTACGGGTAGGTTGCCATTGTGCAGTCTCCTTCAGTTGGGTTTGTGAGCGGGGCTGACAAAATCAGGACGGGATGTGGCGCCCCGGCCCCGGTCGCTTGCGCCAGCCCTCTGGCGCCTGCCGGTGGTAGACGAAGGTGTGGATGCCTGGGATCGCCACAATCTCGTGCAGGTTGCTTCGCAACCCCAGCTGGTGGACGGTCATATCCACCGCCTCCTGGCGTGTGACGCGCCGCTTCACGTGCTTGACCGCCGTGACCGGCTTGCCGTCCACCAGGAACACCGCCACCAGGGTCCACTGTTGCTCAATGCGCGGCATCCTCATCGTCCTTCGAACACTTCCTGGAACGACTTGGCGAAGTCGAGATAGGCGTCCGTCTCGTACAGCGTCACGTCGCGCTGCAGCGCCAGCTGCCACGCCGCCACGGCGTACTCCGGGCCGAATTGTCGCGCGTTGGCGATGCGGCTGAGGTAGCGATGGAACGGGCGCGCCGTCGCCTGATCCATGTCGCCGCTGATGTTCATCACCGTCGCCCAGCACATGCCCTCCGCACCGTCACCCTGCGGCAGCGGCGCGGCATCAGGGTCGGCGAGGATCACCTTCGACGTGATGACGCGCCCCGCCATCTGCGTGTAGGCGTGGAACTCTCCGGCCGGGCCTTCGCCCACGGCGCCACTGATAGCCTTCTGCTTCAGGTCGAGCGGCAGCAACGGGTCGGCGTGGTAGCGAAACGCCTTCTCCCAGGTGCGCGGCGAGGCGAACACCTTCTCGGTGCTCTTTGGCGTGAAGGTGCTAACCAGCGCCTTGCGGAACAGCAGGAAGCCCAGGCACAGTCGCGGCACGCCGCGCTTGTGCAGCTCGGCCACCAGCGCCTCGGGATTGACCACCACCTCGAAGTGCGTGAAGCGGTTGGCCAGCGGGGCGGGCATGCGCCGTACCACGCCGCGGTCCGTCTCACGGTTGCCGGCGGCGATGATGCGCACATTGGGCTTGAGCACGTGCTCGCCGCAGCGGAACTCCTGGATGATCTGATAGCAGACCGCCAGCACGCCGTCGTCCTGGGCACTGTTGATCTCGTCGAACATCAGCAGGATCGGCCGGTCGTCCGGGAAGGCGTCGTTGCCGATGAACGGCATGGTCGCCGGCAGGTTCCACAACGTGCGGTTGTTCTGCACGTTGGGCAAGCCGCGCAGGTCAATGCCCTCGTATTGCGAGACACGGATGTCGCACAGCAGGGTGTCGTTCTCGGTGCTGGCCTGATCCGCACCCTGGGTCTTGCCGCAGCCGGATGGCCCCCAGAACATCAGCGGCTCTCGCATGCGGATGGCGAGGTGCGAAATCGCCTGCTTCATACCAGGAATGTCAACGGTTCGCATGGTGTCGTGCGTCCTTCGGTTTGTTATGTGGCCTAACAAGGCTCCCTGCCGCGTTCCTTGCGGCAGGAAGATCATACTACTCGATGTTGCTGCTTACGTCAACCGCAGCAGCGGGCGCAGATCGACCACCAGCGGCACCGGCGGCAGCGCGGCGGCGATCCAGCCCCAGGCCAGTCGCGCGGCATAGTTGGTCGGCATGTCTCAAGCCTCCTGGTTGATGGGAAGTTCCTGCTGCTCCGGCGCGGCGATGTAGCCGAACCGCTTCTGCAGCCACTCGGGTGACGGCACAGGCTCGCCGTCTGCGTCCGTCTCGGTGCTGTCGGTCGCATCGGCGCACCATGTCTCGATATTGCCGGGGTTGGTCGGGTCCTGCACGTCGATGGCGCTGAAGGTCCCCGATGCGTAGTACCGCTCGGTCGCGTCGCACCAGAACGCGTCGTCGTTGGCAGCGTGCTCGCTCCATGTCTCGGTGACGAAGCCGCCGGTGCTGAGAGTGTCGATGGTCACCTCCACCGAGTCAGCGTAGTCGGAGCTCACATATTCGCCGGCGTGGTCGCAGTAGAACGCGCCGGCGTCCACGCAGTGCTCGCACCACTCCTGCGTGCATCGGCGACTGGTGTACACTGCGGTGATGGCGTCGTTCGTGCAGTCGCCACAATTCTCACACCGTGGGCCGTCGTCGCGCTCCACGGCGCCTGATGTCTCCGACAGGCTGATGTGGCCGGCGCTGTCGATACAGCCATCCTCGTCGCAATACTGCACGTTGCCGTCGACGTAGGGCAGCAGCCAGCAGTTGTCCTCTTCCGGGTGCTCGCGCAGCACCAGCCGCTCGCCGACGAATGCCGACTCCCGCGTGTAGCCCTCGCTTTCCAGGTGGTCGATCAGTCCGCGGCGCACCGGCTCGTCGACGCCATAGACGCGCACGAACACCTTGTTCTGCTGGCCGACCAGGGCGCGGCCGGCGATGGTGCCATCCTCGTAGCGTGCCACGCAGATGGCGAAGGTGCTGGTCGCGCCGTGGTAAGCCGTGCACGGGTGGTGGCGTCGCGATAGGCCAAAGTTGCCGCG
>CAYLTE010000098.1:0-14296 GCA_964386195.1 uncultured Burkholderiales bacterium
GGATGCAGGCTACTGGCAGGAGTGCCAGGAGGCGATCCGTAACCTTCCCCCGAACGTGGCCGTGCACTACCGGGGCATGCTTGCGCACGGTGAGGTGGGAAGAGTCTTCCGCGAGCACGATGTCTTTCTGTTTCCCACGCTGGGAGAAAACTTCGGACACGTGATCCTCGAAGCCCTGGCAGCCGGCTGTCCTGTCATGATCAGCGACCGCACACCCTGGCGAAATCTGGAACAGGCGGAGGTCGGGTGGGATCTTCCGCTGGATCAGCCCGTGCTCTTCGAGCGCGCGCTCGCCGAATGCTTGATGATGGACGACGAGGCGCACCGCCGCATGTCGATTCGCGCAGTGGAGTTCGCGCAGGCGCGGATTCAGGATCCGGAAGTCGTCGAGCAGAACCGTCGCATGTTCGGTGCGTACGCAATGCACCTCCCGGGATCGATGCCATGACGCATCCACGGTGCGCCTGCAAGGTGAGGCGCTGACCCCATGTGCGGAATCGCAGGCTTCCAGGGCCGGTACGAGCCGGAGGTGCTGGAGCGCATGGCCGCCCGTCTGGCGCACCGGGGCCCGGACGACGAAGGCATCGCGACGTTTCCCGAGCATCGAGTGGGCCTGGCGCACAGGCGTCTGTCGATCATCGACCTGTCTCCGCTGGGCCACCAGCCGATGTTCGATGCATCCGGTCAGGTCGCGATCGTGTTCAACGGTGAGATCTACAACTACAAGGACCTGAGGGCGAATCTGGAGCGCAGTGGCTGGTGCTTCCGAGGGCACTCGGACACCGAGGTGCTGCTCGCACTGTATGTCGCGCACGGAACGGGCATGCTCGAGCGCCTCAATGGGATCTTCGCCTTCGCGATCTGGGACGCGCGCCGACGATCGCTGTTTCTCGCGCGAGACGGATTGGGCGTGAAACCGCTGTATTTCACCCGCTCGGGCAGGGGATTCGCGTTTGCGAGCGAACTCAAAGCGCTGTTGTGCCTGCCGGATCTGGATCGAGCGGTCAACGCGAATGCACTGCGCGCGTACCTGACCTACCTGTGGTGTCCGGCGCCGGATACGCCGCTGCAGGCGGTGAGCAAGCTGGCGCCTGGTGCAGCGATCGAAGTGCGGGATGGACAGATCGTCCGGGAATGGACGTACTACGAGTTGCCGACCCATGCCGCTCCCGAGTCGTCTGACCCGGCGGAATCGATCGATGCAGTACGGGAAGCCGTTCGTCAGGCCGTACGTCGGCAGATGGTGGCAGACGTGCCGGTCGGTGCATTCCTGTCCGGCGGACTGGACTCCAGCGCTGTCGCCGCATTCGCGCAGGAGGCGATGCCAAACGCTCGCCTGCAGTGCTTCAGCATCGAGCTCGACGATGCAGAGGCTGCGCGAGAGGGGATGACGGCCGACCTGCCCTATGCGAGAAAGGTGGCGCAGCACCTGGGCGTGGATCTGCATACGGTCCGCGTAGGCCCGGAGATGGCCGATGCCGTTCCGGAGATGGTGTACCACCTCGACGAGCCCCAGGCTGACCCGGCCCCTTTGAACGCGCTGTTCATCTCGCGTCTCGCGCGCGATCAGGGCATCAAGGTGCTGTTGTCCGGCGCGGGCGGCGACGACATCTTCTCGGGCTACCGACGTCACCGGGCGCTATCGCTGGAGCAGTACTGGGCCTGGATGCCTGCACGACTGCGCACGTCGCTTGCACACGCCGCGCGCGGTCTGCCTCAGAGCATGCCGCTATCGAGGCGCCTGTCGAAGGCATTCGCCTATGCCCATCTTGCGCCGGACGAACGCCTGCTGCGTTACTTCTGGTGGCTCGATCGCGACGAGTCGGCCCGCCTTCTGAGCCCGGCGCTGCGCGGTCAGCTGTCAACCACCGACGCCGTGCAGGATACGCTCGCGCGCATTCCCGCCGACACCCCGGCCCTGCAGCGCATGCTCCACCTCGAGTGCCGGCATTTCCTCGCGGACCACAACCTGAACTACACCGACAAGATGGGCATGGCGGCGGGAGTTGAGGTGCGCGTGCCGCTTCTGGACGTCGAACTGGTGGCGCTGGCTGCCCGGCTGCCCGCCGCACTCAAGCAACATGGCAGCGAGGGAAAGTGGATCTTCAAGAAGGCGATGGAGCCGCTGCTGCCCCGAGAAGTCATCTACCGGCCGAAGACCGGCTTCGGCGCGCCGCTGCGCGCATGGCTCAAGGGCCCATTGGCCGGTATGCTAGGCGACATCCTGTCGGCGGATACCTTGAAGCGGCGCGGCTGGTTCGATCCCGTTGCAGTCGAGGCACTGCGTGCTCGTGACCGCAACGGCCAGGCGGATGCGGCCTATCCGTTGTTTGCGCTCCTGTGCATCGAGTTGTGGGCGCGGCAGTTCGTGGACAGCCACGACCAGTACGGCGGCGGAACGGGATCGATTCGATGAACGCCCGAACCCGGCTCGAACACGTTCCACGCCACGTCGAGCGGATATGCATCCCTACGTTCCTCAGTCCTCCCAGCCGATGAAGCAAGTCCTGCAGGATCTCGCAAACGGTGGAACCCTCGTCGCGGACGTGCCGGCGCCGAGGGCCATGGCCCGCCATCTCCTGGTGCGCACGCATCGCACCCTGGTTTCGGCTGGCACCGAGCGCATGCTCGTGGCCTTCGGGAAGGCCAATCTTCTGGACAAGGCGCGGCAGCAGCCGGACAAGGTGCGCCAGGTGCTCGACAAGGTCCGCACCGATGGACTTCTGCCGACGCTGCAGGCGGTGCGGAGCAAGCTGAACCGGCCGTTGCCGATGGGTTACTCGAACGTGGGCACGGTGATCGAGGTCGGCAGCGACGTGATCGGGTTCTCGGTCGGGGACCGGGTCGCCTCCAACGGGCCGCACGCCGAGATCGTGAATGTGCCCGCGAATTTGTGTGCTCGCGTGCCCGACTCGGTCTCGGACGACGCTGCTGCGTTCACGGTGGTGGGCAGCATCGCGCTGCAGGGCATCCGGCTCGTGCAGCCCACGCTCGGCGAGGCGGTCGTGGTCTCCGGCCTCGGCTTGATCGGGCTGCTCACCGTGCAGTTGCTCCGGGCGCACGGCTGTCGCGTACTCGGTGTCGATCTCGACGAGGAGCGACTGGCACGCGCACGCGCGCTCGGTGCCGAAACCGTCAATCTGAAGATGGCCGATCCTGTTTCCGCCGCCACGGCGTTTTCCCGGGGACGAGGCGTGGATGCGGTCCTGATTGCCGCCTCGACCGAAAGCAACGACCCGGTGCGTCAAGCGGCCCGTATGTGCCGCAAGCGGGGACGCATCGTCCTGGTCGGCGTCGCCGGGCTGGAGTTGTCGCGAGCGGATTTCTACGAGAAGGAGCTGAGCTTCCAGGTGTCCTGCTCGTACGGCCCCGGTCGGTACGACCCCGCGTACGAGATGCGCGGACAGGACTATCCCGTCGGGTTCGTGCGCTGGACCGAGCAGCGCAACTTCGAAGCGGTCCTCGACATGCTCGCGGAGGGGCGTATCGACCCGTGTTCCCTCGTCACGCACCGGTTCGACATCGACCGCGCAGACCAGGCGTATGCGCTCATTTCCGGTGCTGAGAAATCGCTCGCGGTCCTGCTCGATTACCCTGAGACTGTCGGCGAAGGGCGAGAGGCGATCCGCGACACGACCGTGGTGCTGGAGCCGGGCTTGGCTTCGCCGCCTCGCCGAGAAAGCACCTCGCTGGCCGTAGTGGGGGCAGGCAACTACGCCGTGGGTGTTCTGATCCCCGCCTTTCGTGCAGCGGGCGCGCGACTGAAGACGGTCGTCGCGAACGGCGGCGTGAGCGGCTTCCATGCTGGGCGCAGGTTCGGCTTCGAGCAGGCTGCAACGTCGCCCTCGGCAGCGCTGACAGATCCGGAGATCGACGCGGTGGTCATCGCGACGCGGCACGACTCGCACGCGAGCCTGGTGTGCGAGGCGCTCGCGGCCGGCAAGCACGTTTTCGTCGAGAAGCCGCTGGCGATTGACCGCGACGGGCTGTCGGACATCGAATCGCTGTACGGGAAGTTGGCGCAGGAGGGGCGCCATCCCCTGCTCGCGGTCGGCTTCAACCGGCGCTTCTCTCCGCACGCACGAAGCATGCGCGGCCTGCTCGAGGGCGTCGCGGCGCCAAAGGTCGTGAGCGTGACGGTGAACGCGGGCGTGATCGCCGCCGAACACTGGACGCAGGACCGGGAGAGCGGAGGGGGGCGGCTCATCGGCGAGGCGTGCCACTTCGTCGATCTGCTGCGCTATCTCGTCGGTGTGCCGATTGCAGGCGTGGAGACGACCAATCTCAGGACGCGCGAGGGCGTTGCGCTGGAGGACAGCGCCATCGTCACGTTGCGCTTCGCGGACGGGTCGCTCGGCAGCCTTCACTATCTGGCGAACGGGCACCGTGCCTTTCCGAAGGAGCGCGTCGAGGTATTCTGCGACGGGCGAATCCTGCAGCTGGACAACTTCAGGCACCTGCGTGGATGGGGCTGGCCCGGCTTCAAGAGCCTGAAGCTGTGGCGGCAGGACAAGGGAAATCGCGGCTGCGCCGATGCCTTCGTGCGTGCCGTGGCGTCCGGCGGTCCCGCACCCGTTCCCTTCGAGGAGCTGGTGGAAGTGACCCGCGCGACGTTCGAGATGGCAGATGCCCTTCGCCGCTGAACTGCGGCGCTACGCAGAGACCATACGGCACCTGCGCGCCTCCCAGACCTTCGGCCGCGTCCTCTTTCACCTTCGAAAACCTCGCGTGGACCCGAGGCCGGCGCCTTGCGCGCGCCCGCGCGTCGGTCGGTGGCAACCTCCGGTCTCCCGGCCCCGAAGCCTGGTCGAGCCACAGCGGTTCCGCTTTCTCAACGTGGAGGGAGAGCTTGACCGAGCAGAGGACTGGAACGACCTGTCGAAGCCCAGACTCTGGCGCTACAACGCGCACTACTTCGATGACCTCGCTGCAGCCGACGCCGGTGACCGGCTGGATTGGCAACGTGCGCTGATCGAGCGCTGGATCGACCACAATCCGCCTCCCTGGGGAGCCGGCTGGGAGGCATATCCGTTGTCGCTGCGGATCGTCAACTGGATCAAGTGGTCCCTGGGCGGCCACGCGCTGAGTGCGCGTGCCCATCACAGCCTGGCAGTGCAGGTGCGCTACCTGGCCAAGCGGCTCGAGTTCCACCTGCTGGGCAATCACCTGCTCGCCAACGCCAAGGCGCTCGCGTTTGCTGGACTTTGGTTCGAGGACGCAGAGGCGGAAAGGTGGCTGGATACGGCATCGGCAATCCTGTCCCGCGAGCTTCCAGAGCAGGTTCTCGCCGACGGCGGTCATTTCGAGCGCAGTCCGATGTACCACTGCATCGTCCTCGAAGATCTGCTCGATCTGGTGAATCTGTTCGCAGCCTATGGACAGGCCGTTCCCGACGCATGGCGGGCGAGGGCGGTGAACATGTGCCGTTGGCTGTCTGCAATGTGCCACCCGGACGATCGGATCGCCCTGTTCAACGACTCCGCGTTCGGGATCGCAGCGGAGCCGCGCGAGCTCTTCGCCTACGCTGCACGGCTGGGATTCGCCGTCGAGCCGCGCGTGCCGCCGGCTCCCGTCGTACATCTGAAGGAGAGCGGCTACGTGCGTCTGTCGAAGACCGGTGCGGTGGCCCTGCTCGACGTCGGGCCGCTTGGGCCGGACTATCTGCTCGCGCACGGGCACGCCGATACCTTGAGCTTCGAGTTGTCTCTGCACGGAAGACGGTTGATCGTCGATTCCGGCTGTTCACGTTACGAGGCGGGCGCCATCCGGGCCGAGGAACGCAGCACACGTGCCCACAATACCGTGGTGCTCGACGGCATCGACTCGTCAGAGGTGTGGGGGGCGTTTCGTGTGGCGCGTCGCGCCCACGTTCAGGACGTGGAAACCCGTTGCGGCGAAGACGTTCTGATGGTGCGCGCCGCGCACGACGGCTACCAGAAGACGTCGCAGCGCGTCCTTCACCGGCGCGAGTGGACCATGCGGGCAGGCAGCCTTGCCGTCGACGACAACCTGGAAGGCAGCGGTACGCACCATGTCGAGATCCCCTTTCATCTCCATCCCGACGTTGAACCGGTGCTCAAGGGGCAAAATCGATTCGACCTGATCGACGCGGAGCGCAACTGCGTGTGTACCATGACTCTCGAGCCGTGCCTCGACGTGCGGATCGAGACCTCTCGTTACAATCCGCAGTTCGGGCTGTCCGTTCCCAATCCGTGCATCCTCGCTGCATGGCAGGGAAAGTTGCCCGTCCGTTTTTCGTGTCGATTCGACTGGCCCTCGCCCCCCTGACCCGGCGCAATGCGCGTCCTGTTCCTCACCGAGAACTTCCCTCCGGAGACCAACGCGGCCGCGACGCGGGTGTACGAGCGCGCACGCTACTGGGCCGCCTGGGGTCACGAGGTCACCGTCATCACTTCGCAGCCCAACTTCCCGCAGGGGCGGCTCTTCCCCGGCTACCGCAACCGCTGGTACCAGGCCACCGAGATGGACGGCATCCGCGTGGTCCGCGTCAAGACGTTCATCGCCCGCAACGAGGGCGTCGCGCTGCGCACGCTCGATTTCCTGAGCTTCATGCTCACCGCGGCGGCGGCGGGCCTGTTTCAGCGTCGCCCTGACGTCGTGGTCGCCACTTCTCCGCAGTTCTTCGCGGCCGTCGGCGGCTGGCTGCTGGCTGCGGCGAGACGACTGCCGTTCGTGTTCGAACTCGGCGACCTGTGGCCCGCCTCGATCAAAGCGGTGGGAGCCGTACGCGCGAGTCTCGCATTGCGGGCCATCGAGCGTCTGGAACTGTTCCTGTACCGCCGCGCGGCAGCCGTCGTCGCCCTGACATCCAGCTTCAAGGAGGATCTCGTTCGCCGAGGCATTCCGGAACGCAAGATTGCCGTGGTGATCAACGGGGTCGATCTGCCCCGCTATGCCCCGATTGCCAAGGATGCAGAACTGCTTGCCCGGCTGAAACTGCAGGAGTGCTTCGTCGTCGGCTACATTGGCACGCACGGTATGGCGCATGCACTCGAACGCGTGCTGGAGGCGGCCAACGCCCTGCGCGACGTCCCACGCGTAAGCTTCCTGTTCGTCGGTGCAGGGGCTGCTCGCGATGCGCTGGTCAGGCAGGCCGAGCAAGAGCAGCTGAACAACGTCGTGTTCGTACCCATACAACCCAAGGAGATGATGCCGCGCTTCTGGAGTCTGTGCGACGTTGCGCTCATCCATTTGAAGAACGACGAGACCTTCGCCGGAGTGATCCCATCGAAGCTATTCGAGGCCATGGGCATGGGACTGCCCGTGCTGCTAGCCGCACCTGCGGGCGAGGCCAGTCGTATCGTGGACCGGGAGCGGATGGGCATCCACGTGCCGGCAGAGCAGCCGCAGGCGCTGGCCAACGCGGTCCGGCAACTCGCCTCGGACGATGCGCTGCTGCGTGGATTCGCTGGCGCGAGCCACCGTGCCGCACCGCTGTACAGCCGGGAGCGGCAGGCTGAGGACATGATGAAGGTGCTCGAAAGCGTGCGCGATGGAAATGGGTATGACGCAGCCGGTGCATTGCATGGGCGAAGCTAGTATCGGCGCCGGCGGCGGCCATCGTGCATCGAGCATGCCGCGGCCTCGTGTGATGGCGGTGATCTGCCCCACGAGTTGCCGATGAAACTGCTCTTGCTGGGCAAGACCGGACAGGTGGGGTGGGAACTGCAGCGTGCATTGCGCCCGCTCGGTCGGCTGGTATCGCTCGGACGCGCGGATCTCGATCTCTGCAATCTGGACGCGGTGCGTGCCTGCATCCAGGCGCACGCACCGGACGTGCTCGTCAATGCCGCCGCCTACACCGCGGTCGACCGCGCCGAGAGCGACCAGGAGACGGCCCGGCGTATCAACGCCGAGGCGGTCGAGACAATCGCCCATGCGGTGCAGGCAGCGGGCGGGGTGCTGGTGCACTACTCGACGGACTACGTGTTCGACGGCGCGAAGTCGGCTCCCTACACCGAGGACGACGACATTGCGCCGCGATCGGTCTACGGGGAGAGCAAGGCGAGGGGCGAGCAGGCGATTCGCGCATCCGGAGTGCGACATCTCATCTTACGCACGGGTTGGGTCTATGGCAGGCACGGTACGAACTTCGCCAAGTCCATCCTGCGTCATGCGCGTGAACGCGATCGAATGCGCGTCGTGGCCGATCAGTTCGGTGCGCCGACCCCAGCCGAACTGGTTGCGGACGTGACCGCGCTCGTGCTGCACCTCTTGAAGCGCGAGCCCGCTGCCGTCTCCCTGCTTGGAACCTATCACCTTTCGGCGGCGGGTCGGACGAGCTGGCACGGCTATGCGCGAGAGCTGCTGCGGCTTGGACACGCGCGCGGGATGGCGCTGCGCGCGCGGCCCGAGTCGGTCGAAGCCATCGACTCCGCTGCGTATGGCAGTCCCGCTACGCGTCCGGCGAACTCGGTGCTCGACTGCAGCAGGCTGCAGAATGCGTTCGACGTGCGACTCCCGGATTGGACCGAGCCGCTGGGCCGGTTCGTCGACGAGATGGCTGAACTGGAGCGTGAATGACCAAGAAAAAGCGTTCCAGCTGGCGGCACCCGCACACGGCCGCATCCGCTGCCGTTGTACCTGGCGCGCCGCTATCATTGTCCGGACAGGCGGCAGACTATCGAGCAACTGCGATCTCGATCGTGAGCTCGCGTTCGTTAGTTCGCAGGGGAAGTGGCATGCTGAGCCATAATAAGAGACCTTCACTGGAATCACAGGTTGTCTGAAGTCGGCATGGCGAATATGACGACGAGAGGAATTGTTCTCGCTGGCGGTGCAGGCACCCGTCTGCATCCCGCGACTCTGTCGGTGTCGAAGCAACTGCTTCCGGTGTTCGACAAGCCGATGATCTATTACCCTCTCAGCACGCTGATGCTTGCCGGCATCCGCGAGGTGCTGGTGATCTCGACGCCGCAGGACACCCCGCGCTTCCAGCAGTTGCTGGGCGATGGCAGTCAGTGGGGGCTGAGCCTGGACTACGCGGTACAGCCTAGCCCGGACGGACTGGCGCAGGCGTTCATCATCGGTGAATCGTTCATCCGCGATCGCCGATGCGCGATGGTGCTGGGAGACAACATTTTTCATGGCCACGACATGCAGCGGCTGCTCGAGCGCAGCGTGTCGCGCGACACCGGCGGCACCGTGTTCGCCTATCACGTTCAAGACCCGGGGCGCTACGGCGTCGTCGACTTCGACCGTCTCGGCAAGGTGCTGTCGGTCGAGGAGAAGCCGACGGAGCCGAAGTCGAACTATGCGGTGACCGGACTGTACTTCTATGACGAACAGGTTTCCACGTTGGCACGTGGCCTGCGCCCTTCACAGCGCAACGAACTGGAGATCACCGATCTCAATCGGCTCTACCTGGAGCAGGGCCGGCTGCACGTCGAGATCCTCGGAAGGGGCTATGCGTGGCTGGATACCGGGACCCACGAGAGCTTGCTGGATGCCGGGCAGTTCATCTCGACGATCGAGAAGCGTCAGGGACTGAAGATCGCCTGTCCGGAGGAGATCGCGTGGCGGCAGAAGTGGATCGATGACGGCCAGTTGCTTCGCTTGGCCGAGCCCCTGAAGAAGAGCGGATACGGGAGCTACTTGCTCGGCCTGCTCCAGCAAAGAGTTCAGTAGCCATGCGTGTCACGCAGACTGCGATAAGTGATGTTCTGATTCTGGAGCCGGAAGTGTTCGAGGACGAACGAGGGTTCTTCTTCGAGAGCTTCAGCAGGGAGAGGTTTGCGAGCCAGGCGGGGATCTTGGCGGATTTCGTACAGGACAACCACTCGCACTCCCGGCGGGGCGTGCTGCGCGGGCTGCATTATCAGCTGGCTCCGATGGCGCAGGGGAAACTCGTCAGGGTGGTGCGTGGGGAGGTGTTCGACGTGGCAGTGGATCTGCGCCCCTCTTCGGTGACATTCGGGCGCTGGACCTCGGCGGTGTTGTCCGAGAGCAACAGAAGACAGCTTTGGATACCCGAAGGCTTCGCCCACGGTTTCGTGGTTACGTCCGACGCGGCGGACGTGCTCTATAAGACCACCAGAGCGTACTCACCGGCGCATGAACGTTGCATCGCGTGGAACGACCCCGACCTCGAGATTTCCTGGCCTGAATGCGCGCCGCTGTTATCCCCAAAGGATCGCGGTGGCGGCAGGCTTCGAGAGGCCCCTGCGGTGGGGACACCAGAAACCGGCTCATGATCGAGCGCCAGGTGTCGAGCCGGGCGCTGCGCTTGCTCCTTGAAGCGCCGAAGACGAGAAGTCATACTTGGGCCTGCGCGGGGGCGTTTATGGACCGTGTGTCGGTCGTTGTAGTCACCTTCAATTCGAGTAGCCATATAGCGCGGTGCCTGCGGGCCCTTCGTGCAAGCGATGTTCCGGTCGCGCTGATAGTGATCGACAACGACTCCGAAGATCAGACGGTGGAAGTCGTCGAGAGGGAACTGGCGGCATTCGACGTCGCGCATCTGGTGCGGTCCGAATCGAACGTCGGCTTTGCGCGCGGAGTGAACATCGGACTGCGGCGGGCACTTGGCCGCTACGCCGTGATTCTCAACCCCGACTGCTACGTCGACCCGTCCACCCTTCGGGAGATGCTGGTGACGATGCGGTCGCGACCGGACGTGGGACTTGCCGGGTGCCTGCTTCTCAACGAGGATGGCACGGAACAGGCGGGGTGCAGGCGTTACATTCCGACGCCGTGGCGCGCATTGATGCGTGTGTTGCACCTCCAGCGCCTCTTTCGCGGACGGCACCGGTTCGATGATTTCATCATGAGCAGGGAACCGCTGCCTGGCGGGCCGGTCGAGGTGGAGGCACTGTCCGGCGCGCTGATGATGGTTCGCCTCGAGAGCCTGCAATCGGTCGGGATGCTGGACGAAGCGTACTTCATGCACTGCGAAGACCTCGACTGGTGCGTCCGCTTCCGAAATGCCGGATGGCGTGTACTGTTCATGCCGAATGCGAAGGCGGTCCATGCGAAAGGAGCCTCGAGCGTGTCGCGCCCGATGCGCGTGGAGTTCCACAAACATGCAGGCATGATTCGGTTTTACCGACTCCATCTGCGAAAGCGCTATGGCGGCGCATTGATGTGGGCAGTGGTGGCTTCGGTTTGGGTCAGGTTTCTCGGTAAGGCGATCGTGATGATGCCAACGTCTGCCCGCATCTTCGTGCAGAAGCGTCGTGCCGACCGAGCGCGCCACGTGGGCCTGGAGGAGATCGGTGTCAAGCACTAGCGGTCCCGGCCAGGTTCTGGTGCTGGGTGCGAGAAGTCAGGTCGGAGATTTTCTACTGCCCGCCCTGGTCGAGAGCGGTTGGCAGGTATTCGCCGTATCCCGGCAGCAGTCGCGTCTGCCGCTGGCCCGAGGCGTGGTCTGGCTGCACGCCGATGCGTCGGGACGCTTCCGCGATGCTCCACCGCTGCGTGGTGCCGCGTTGGTGAGTCTGCTCCCGGCGCCATTGCTGGCGGCTCGCTTGGAGGAGTTGATCGCCCGCCTCGGCATCACGAGGGTGATCGCCTTCAGTTCAACCAGCGTGTTTACGAAGGCCAGTTCCGGTGATTCGAAAGAACGGCGGCTCGTAGACTCGCTCATGAAGGCCGAGGCTTCGATCGCCTCCGTCTGTTCCAGGCAGCAGGTGGCGTGGACCGTGTTCAGGCCTACGTTGGTATATAGCTGGGGCAGGGATCGTAACGTTACCGCGATCGGCAGATTCGTCCACCGCTTCCGGGTGTTTCCTCTGCTGGGGCGCGGTGACGGGCTGCGCCAGCCCGTCCATGCAGAAGATCTCGCGCAAGCGTGTGTAGCAGTACTGAACAACAGCGAGACCTTCGCCAAGGCATACAACCTGGCAGGAGGAACGCGCCTTTCCTATCGCAGCATGGTGGAGGAAGTGTTCCGTTGTCTGGGCTTGCAGCCACGCTTCATACATATTCCGGGGTGGGCGCTGCGAGCGGGCATACGTGCAGCCCGGATCATGCCGCATCTGCACGATCTCTCTCCGGAACTCGCCACTCGGATGGAGATGGACATGTGCTTCGACAGCAGTGACGCTCGGCGCGATTTCGGCTTCGATCCTCGCGGCTTTGCACTGCTTCGTGATGACCGCCGCCTGTTCGGGGTTGCCCCGAAGAGCATGAGCGCTTCCTGAAATCAAATGTCAGCCGAGGACCTCATTGCCCCGCTGGCCGCCCTATTGGTGACGACGGCATCGTTGCCACTGCTGATGTCTCTCAGCAAGCGGGGCTGGCTGATGGATCGACCCAACGCGCGCTCGCTCCATGTGGCGCCGACCCCGCGAATCGGCGGACTCGCGATGGCGCTCGGCGTGGCGACCGGACTGTCGCTGCAGGGCTGGGTGTCGCCGATCATCGTCCTGGCTTCGTGCCTTTGCGCGCTGTCGGTGCTCGATGACTGGCGAGGGTTGTCTCCGGTGATCCGGCTGTTGGTCCACCTGGCGGTCGCCTCCGCCCTCGTGCTGACCGTACTGCCGGACCGAGCGCCGTGGGTGAGCGCCGCGCTCGTGGTGCTTATCGTCTGGATGACTAACCTCTACAATTTCATGGACGGCGCGGACGGGTTGGCAGGAGGAATGGCCATTTTCGGATTCGGCAGCTACGCCATTGCGTCCTGGACAGCCGGCGACCCCTCTCTAGCTGGAAGTTGCGCGGTGATTGCCATGGCCGCTCTCGGCTTCGTCGCGTTCAATTTTCCTCCTGCCCGGGTTTTTCTAGGTGACGCGGGATCCATTCCGCTCGGGTTCCTGGCCGGAGGGATAGGGCTGTTGGGATGGAGCCGCGAATACTGGCCAATCTGGTTCCCCGTGGCCGTTTTCGCGCCGTTCGTGCTCGACGCAACCGTCACCCTCACGCGCCGCGTTCTGGCGGGAGAGCGTGTCTGGCACGCGCATCGAAGTCATTACTATCAGAGACTGGTCCTGATGGGATGGACCCATGCCCGGCTCGCGGGCACCTCGTACGCCCTCATGGGACTCTCCGGAGCTATCGCACTGATCGCCTTGCGTCTGCCCCAGGCGGGAGCCATGGGCGCCCTCGCCGGCCTGGTGTTCGCCTATGCTGCTGCCGGATTGAACGTCGACCGTCGCTGGCGCCGATGGACGACGAAGTCAGGCGCATGAGAACAGGCCTCAATCCCCGCACGGCATCGGCCATGCTGCACGATTTCTTCGCCAGCGGAATCGCGTGGTCCGGCGCCTTCTGGCTGCGTCTCAATCTGGAACTGCCTGAGGACTACGCAGGCGTCATGCTGCAGTCCCTTGCGCCGGTGATGGCCCTGCAGGCGCTCATCTTCTGGCGTTTCGGGCTTTATCGCGGCATCTGGCGCTACGCCAGTCTGCACGACCTCCGCCTCATCTTGACCGCAGTCTCGGTCGCGGCACTCGCCGTGCCCGCCCTGCTTGTAATCCTGCGGCTGGCTGATCCCGTCCCGCGGTCGGTGTTCATCATCTCGCCGCTGCTGCTGCTGTTGCTGATGGGAGGAAGCAGGCTGGCGTATCGCGCATGGAAGGAAGGCCGGGTGGCGAGCCTGGCGCGTCGAGGTACTCCCGTCCTCGTGCTCGGAGCCGGGGATGCAGCCGAAGCTTTGCTCAGGGAGATTGCCGGCTCCGGAAGCTGGCGTGTCGTGGGCTTGCTGGACGACAGCTCTGGCAAGCAGGGGCGCCAGATCCATGGCGTGCCAGTGCGCGGGAAGCTAAGAGATCTGGCCAAAGTGGCGAGCGACTTCGACGTGCGCCATGTGATCGTCGCCATGCCGTCCGTGTCGCATCAGCTGCGCCGCAATGCAGTGGCTACTGCGACCGACGCCGGACTGGTCGTGATGACGGTGCCCTCCTACGACGACATCGTGAGCGGCAAGGTCACGGTATCGCAGTTGCGCAACGTCGAACTGGACGACCTGCTTGGGCGTGATCCGGTCGTGCTCGACAACGCCGGCCTGAAGGAGATGATATCGGCGCGTACCGTCCTGGTCACCGGAGCTGGAGGGTCGATCGGCTCTGAGCTGTGCCGTCAGCTCGCCCGATTCGAACCGAAGAGCCTCGTTCTATTCGAGATATCCGAGCATGCGCTCTACACGATAGAGCAAGAGTTCCGTGCCCGGTTTCCTCAGCTGCACATCATATGTGCGGTGGGCGATGTGCGCAACGACGTGCGTGTCAATCAGATCTTCGAGCAGTTCCGGCCGCAGGTCGTGTTTCACGCAGCAGCCTACAAGCATGTTCCGCTCATGGAAGAAGTGAATGCGTGGGAGGCCCTGCAAAACAACATC
>CAYLTE010000099.1:0-2590 GCA_964386195.1 uncultured Burkholderiales bacterium
CCCGTCGCGGGCTGGAACCCTGGCTGCTCGGCCGGCGCATCGAGCGGGTCGTGGTCCGCCACCGCGGCATGCGCTGGCCCGTGCGCGACGACCTCGAGCAACTGCTTTCGGGGTTGCGCGTGCGGCGACTCGAACGGCGCAGCAAGTACCTGCTGGTCGATTGCGAGGCCGGCTGGCTCATCCTGCATCTCGGCATGTCCGGCAGCCTGCGCGTGGTCGAACGCGACCGCGCACCTGGCAGGCACGACCACCTCGACCTGGAACTCGACGATGGCCGTACGCTGCGGCTCACCGACCCCCGCCGCTTCGGCGCGGTGCTGTGGCAGGAGGGCGATCCCGCAACGCACGTGCTGCTGCGCGACCTCGGCCCGGAGCCGTTTTCCGATCGATTCGATGGGCGCTGGTTGTTCGAGCGCACCCGCGGTCGAACAGCGCCTGTGAAGAACGTGCTGATGGACGCGCACGTGGTCGTAGGCGTAGGCAACATCTATGCGAACGAGTCGCTGTTTCGCGCGGGCATCCACCCGGCTCGTGCCGCCGGCCGCATCTCGATCTCACGCTACGCGCGCTTGGTCGAGGAGATCCGCGCCACGCTTCGGGAGGCGATTGAAGCCGGCGGCAGCAGTCTGCGCGATTTCGTGCGCGCAGACGGCAGTCCCGGCTACTTTCAGCAGCAGTACTTCGTCTATGGCAGGCGGGGTGCAGCGTGCCGCCGATGTGGCAGCACGATCAAGACGACGCGCATCGGGCAACGCTCGGCCTTCTACTGCCCGCGCTGCCAGCGCTAGTGGGCAGCCGCCACGCTAGCGTGCCGGCGCTCGCTCCGCGGCGCGCATGAGCGTCGCGTACTTGGCTCGAAGCTGTTCGGGCGACTCGACCGCCTGAGGATTGGTGACGATGCAGTCGACCGGGCACACCTCTACGCATTGAGGCGTGTCGAAGTGGCCCACGCATTCGGTGCACCGGCCCGGATCGATGACGTAGATCTCCGGCCCTTGGGAAATCGCCTGGTTGGGGCACTCGGGCTCGCACACGTCGCAGTTGATGCACTCGTCAGTGATCCAAAGCGCCATCGTCAGTCCCGTCCACCGTTCATGCGCGAAATGCGATCCAGCACGGCAGGATTGACGAAGGGTCCGACGTCTCCACCCAGGGTCGCGATCTCGCGCACCATCGTCGCGGAGATGAACATGTACTGCTCCGCAGGGGTGAGGAACACAGTCTCGACGTCCGGATAGAGTTGCCGGTTCATGCCCGCCATCTGGAACTCATACTCGAAATCGGACACCGCCCGCAGTCCGCGCAGGATGATGCGGGCGTGCTGCTGCCGCATGAAGTCCATGAGCAGTCCGGAGAACCCGAGCACCGTGACATTGCCGCAGTCCGCGAGCACCGTGCGCGCCATCTCCACGCGCTCCTCGAGCGAAAAGAACGGGCGCTTGGTGCGGCTGTCGGCAACCGCCAGAACGACGTGGTCGAACAGCCGGGCTGCGCGACGCACGAGATCCTCGTGACCTCGTGTGACGGGATCGAACGTCCCGGGATAGACCGCCTTCTTCACTTCGGTTTCGACTCCCCTGCCTCGTGCAGCAGTTGGAAATGTACATCCCCCGCGCGTGCGGCCCGGAAGACAGTCCAGCCATCGAAGGCTGGCAACGGCTGGTTCGACTCGAGGTACAGCAACCCTCCGGCTGCCATCCGCGCGCGCAGCGGTTCGAGCAGTGCGCCACGCTCGGCGCTGGCGTATGGCGGATCGAGGAACACGACGTCGTACACCGACCTGTCGGTGCGCAGGAATTCTAGCGCATCGCAACGCACGACATGCACAGCACTCGCGCCCAGCTCCCGCGCGTTGTCCTGAATCGCCCGCACGGCCCGTGAGTCCGACTCGACCATCGTCACGCGCGACGCGTGACGCGACGCGGCTTCGAAGCCCAGTGCGCCGCTGCCGGCAAACAGATCCAGACAGCTCTTTCCGGTCAGATCCTGGCCGAGCCAGTTGAACACCGTCTCACGCACGCGGTCCGGCGTCGGGCGCAGACCGGGAACGTCGGGAAAGCGCAACCGCCGGCTGCGCCAGGTGCCGCCGATGATGCGCACCCGGTTTCGCGGCTGCGACATTGCTCAGGGCTGGGCCGAGGGCGGCGTACCGCCCACGACGACGGTGGCCATGCGCGCAGGATCCACGCGCCGACGAAACGCATCGCGGATCTGCGCAAGCGTCACTTCGCTCACCCGCTCCGGGAACCGATCCAGCCAGTCCATCGGCAGACCGTAGTAGCCGATCACTGCCAGATAGTCGAGCAACTTGCGATTGCTGTCGATGCGCAGTGGGAACGCACCCACCAGGTGCTGCCGGGCGCCATCGAGCTCCGCCTCCGTAGGGCCCTCGCTGACGAATCGGGCGAGCGTGTCGCGTACCACGTTCAATGCCTCGTCGGCCTGATCCTTGCGCGTCTGCAGGCTGATGGCGAACGCGCCCTCGCGCAGATAGGGATAGAAGGCGCTGTAGACGCTGTAGGTGAGCCCGCGGCGCTCGCGCACCTGCACCGTGAGCACCTTCGTGCCGTTGTACCCGCTCAGCGTGATG
>CAYLTE010000099.1:2600-7003 GCA_964386195.1 uncultured Burkholderiales bacterium
GAACCCTCCGCCACCCAGGATGTAGTTGCCGACCAGCAGCGGAAAGTAGTCGGGGTCGGATCGACGCATCCCCGGCGCCCCCACGATTACGTGTGCCTGCGCGGCATCGTGCGCGATGTAGCGCTGAACCGGTTCAGCGAGCGAGGCCACCGATGGCGGCGGATCGCCGGCCTCGCTTTCGCCCAGCGGCAATCCATCGCTCAAAGCGTGCGCGATGCGCTCGGCCTCCGACCGGTCCAGGTCGCCGATGATCGAGATCACCGCGCGATCGCGCAGGTAGTGCGTGCGGTGGAATTGCGCGAACTGCTCGGGCTGCAGCGCAGCCACGCTCTCGAGTTCTCCCGTCAAACGCAGTGCATAGGGATGTTCTCCGAACACCAACTGCGCGAAGGCGCGCTGCGCCACCACGTTCGGCTTGACCGCCGCTTCGCGCAGGCCGGCGATTACGCGTTCCTTCTCACGCGCGACCACCTCGGGCGGAAAAGCCGGTCGCTGCACCACTGCAGCCAGCACGTCGAGCGCCTGTGCCCGCTCCCGCGCGCTGCTCAACGTGCGCAGGGAATACCCGGCGCGATCCACATCGAAGGTCGACGAGAGTTGCGCACCCACGTCGGCAAGACGCAACGCCACCTCATCTTCCGTAAGCGCAGGATCTGCCGTTGGCGCGTGCGGCTCTCCCCGCGCCCGGCTGCCCAGGCGCAACATCTGCAGCGTGAGGTTGGCCAGGCCCGACACCGCCGGCTCGTCGCGTGAGGAGCCGGCCGGAAACTCGATGCTCACGTCGACGATCGGCAACGCGCGGCTCTCCACGAACAGCACACGCGTGCCGCCCGGCGTGGTCCAGTTCTGCACCTCGAGCGCAGCCCGCGCCGGCTGGGCCAGCAGCGCGAGCCCCAACAGCAGCATCAGTGCGCAGGGATGTGTCCTACTCATCGCCGCCTCCTCGCGGCGAGGCCTCTTCCAGCGGCTCGAGCACCGCGACGGTCATCGCGTCGCGCGCGAAGAACTTGCGCGCCACCGCCTGCACCTGCTCGGCGGTCACCTCCTGGAGCATGCGAACCTGCACGTCCACCGAGTCCGGAGGCAGCCCGGCGTTGTCGAGCGCACCGATCTGCATCGCCCGTCCGAACATCGAATCGCGCTGGAACACCTGGGCAGCCACTGCCTGTGCCCGCGTGCGAGCCAACTCCTCCGGTTCGATGCCGTGCTCGGCAATGCGCGCGACCTGTTCAAGCAGCGCCTCTTCGGCGCGCGCGATGCCATCGTGCTTCTCGACGGTTGCGGAGAGCATGAACAGTCCCGGACCCCGCCCCACCGCGTCGTAGCTCGCCGCGGCGGATACCGCGACGCGCTGTTCCCGTACCAGGGCGCGCGGGAGGCGCGCAGCGTCGTTGCCCGCGAGCACCGACGAGAGGACCCACAGCGCGTAGGACTCCCTATCGGATTCGACGTCGCGCAGCACCGGGACGTGCCAGCCGATCAGCACCCGCGGCAGTTCCGCGTTCGCTCGAACCACGACCCGCCGTTGACCGAGCTGAACCGGTTCGACGTGCTGTTTCCGCGCGGGAAGAGCACGGCCAGGAATCGGACCGAACCAGCGCTGCGCCTCGCTCAGGACGGCCTGTGCATCGACATCCCCCACCACGATGAGGGTTGCGTTGGCGGGCGTGTACCAGCGCTCGTACCAATCGCGCGCGTCGTGCACCGTCATGTTCTGCAGATCGCCCATCCAGCCGATCACCGGAGTGCGGTACGGATGCGCCTTGAATGCTGCGGCCATGAACGTTTCGTAGAGCAGCGACTGCGGCCGATCGTCCGTGCGCAACCGCCTCTCCTCCATCACGACGCGGATCTCCTTCTCGAATTCCTCCTCGCTCAGGACGAGGTTGCGCATGCGGTCTGCCTCCATACGCAGGGCGAGCGGCAGGCTGGAGGCGTGCAACTGCTGGAAATACGCGGTGTAGTCACGGCCGGTAAACGCATTGTCGCGCCCGCCCGCGCGCGCGATCACCTTCGAGAACTCCCCCGGCGGCACCTCCTGCGTTCCCTTGAACATCATGTGCTCGAGGACGTGTGCGACGCCGGTCACGCCAGTCCGCTCGTCCATGCTGCCGGCCCGGTACCAGACCATGGACACCGCTACGGGCGCTCGACGGTCCTCGAGCACGAGGACGCGCATGCCATTTCCCAGCGTGAAGGATTGGAGGCGGTCCGCGGCGGACGCACCGAGCGAAAGCAGCAGGAACAGCGCAGCGGCCGCGGCGCGCCGGATGCTGGTAACGAAGGACATTGGGGCGATTGCGGACTGGTAAACTTGATGCGGAGCCGATGCTCCGCAAGCGAATAGGACACGCATCAGTATGTGGGGTTTCCTCAGGGGCGACAAGAAAGACAAGGACAAGGAGAAGGACGGCAAGTCGGAAACCGTCGGCCAGGATGCGCAAGCGGCGGCCCCGCCGCCTGTCTCCGAGAGCGCTCCTGCAACCGGTACCGCTCCAGTCGAGGCGACAGAGCCCGAGAGGAAATCGGGATGGCTGTCTCGTCTGAAATCCGGTCTGAGCGCCACGCGCGACAGGCTGGGAACGCAGCTCGGAACCCTGCTCGGCGCGCACGGCCGCATCGACGAGAGCCTGTACGAGGAGCTCGAAACGTTGCTCCTGTCAGCCGACGTCGGCGTGGCGTCCACGCAGATGCTGCTGGAACAGACGCGCAAGCGGGTTGCTCGCGATCGCATCGCGGATCCGGCGCAGCTCAAGGGCGTGCTCAAGGAAGGCCTGCTCGAGCTGCTCGCGCCGGTGGCACAACCGCTCCAGACGCACGCCCACCGCCCCTTCGTCCTGCTCGTTGCCGGCGTGAACGGTTCGGGGAAGACCACCTCCATCGGCAAGCTCGCCAAGTTTTTCCAGGGGCAGGGCAAGAGCGTGATGCTCGCCGCGGGCGATACCTTCCGGGCGGCAGCAGTGGAGCAGTTGCGCACCTGGGGCGAGCGCAACGACGTGCAGGTCCTGGGGCAGCAAGGCGGAGATCCTGCGGCGGTCATGTTCGACGCCATGCAGTCGGCACGCGCACGCAACGTTGACGTTCTCATCGCCGACACGGCGGGCCGGCTCCCCACGCAATTGCACCTGATGGAGGAACTCAAGAAGGTCAAGCGCGTGATCGGTCGCGTCGATGCCGCCGCACCGCACGAGATCATGCTGGTGCTCGATGCGAACACGGGGCAGAACGCGCTCGCGCAGGTGAAGGCTTTCGACGAGGCGCTCGGCCTGACCGGCCTCACGATCACGAAGCTCGACGGCACGGCGCGCGGCGGCACGATCGCAGCGATCGCACAGCAGAAGCCGATCCCGGTGCGCTTCGTCGGGGTCGGCGAGGGCATCGACGATCTGCGCCCCTTCGACGCCCGCGAATTCGTCGATGCCCTGTTCGACTGAGCAGGCAGCGATTGTCACCCTGCCCGCATCTTCGCGCGAGGGCCGCGCATGTTGACGCTCAGCCACGTCAGCAAGCGCTATCCGGGCGGGATCGAGGCCGTGCGCGACGTTTCACTCACCATCGAGCGCGGCCAGCTCGTGCTGGTGGAGGGTGAATCGGGCGCCGGGAAGAGCACGTTACTCAAACTGCTCAGCGCGATCGAACTCCCCAGCTCCGGCAGCGTCCTGGTGGACGGTCAGAACACTCGGGCGCTCGGAGCACGGTCGCTGGCCGCGCTGCGAAGGCAGTTCGGTGTGATCTTCCAGGACCACAAGCTCTTGTTCGACCGCAATGCGTTCGAGAACGTCATGCTTCCGCTCGAGATCGGCGGCTTCGAGCGCCGCGAGGCACAGCGGCGGGCGCGGGCGGCACTCGACAAGGTCGGACTGCTTCACAAGGAGAAGGCGCTTCCGGTCGCGCTCTCCGGTGGGGAACAGCAACGGCTTTGCATCGCGCGCGCCATCGTGCACCGGCCGAGCGTGATCGTGGCCGACGAGCCGACGGGAAATCTCGACGAAACGCAGGCGCAGCGTGTCCTCGACATGCTGGACTCGTTCAACGCACTCGGGGTGACGATGATCGTATCCACGCATGACCGCACGGCCCGCGAACGGCTCGCGGGCGCGCAGGTCCGGCTGCACGCCGGCACGCTGTCCCGGATCGACGCTTCCGCATGAAGGCGTGGCTGCTCGCGCACGGGCGTGCGGCAGGCGACGCCTGGCGGCGCCTGGTCGCCCATCCCTTATCCGCGGGACTGAGCGTGCTGGTGATCGGGATCGCCGTGAGTCTGCCTCTCGGCCTTCTCCAGGCCCTGTCGCAGGCGCAGCAAGTCGTTGGGCGCATCACCGCCGGCCCTCAGCTGAGCGTGTTCCTCTCCCCGAACGCAGCCGCGCCGCAGCGTCAGGCGGTGGAAGCGAATCTACGTGGCC
>CAYLTE010000099.1:7013-14228 GCA_964386195.1 uncultured Burkholderiales bacterium
TCGGTCCGCACCATACGCTTCGTGGGAAGGGATGCCGCGCTCGAGGATCTGGCGCGCAGCGCGGGACTGGGCGACATGGCCGCTGTGCTGCCTGGCAACCCCCTTCCCGACGCCTTCGTCGCGGACGTGAGCGGAGGCTCGGCCGGTGAACTCGAGCGGTTGCGTCGCGAGGCGGCGAACTGGTCCGGCGTCGAGCACGTGCAATCCGATCTGGAATGGGCTCAGCGCCTGGACGCCCTGCTTTCCCTGGGCCGGACATTCGTACTGACGGTGGCGAGCCTGCTTGCCGCCGGCCTGATCGCGATCACCTTCAATACCATACGGCTCCAGATACTCGGTCGCCGGGCCGAGATCGAAGTGGCCCAGCTCATCGGGGCAACCGACGCCTTCGTGCGCCGCCCGTTCATCTATTTCGGGCTGTTGCAGGGGCTTCTCGGGGCTGCCGTCGCCTGGTTGCTGGTGGCGGCCATCGCGGCGTCGATCGGTCAGGAACTGGCCGTGCTGAATCGGCTCTATGGAGCGGCGTTCCGCTTCGGGTTGCCCTCGCCTGCCCTGGTGGCCGGGGTGTGCGGCCTTTGCGCGCTGCTCGGCGCACTGGGTGCCGCATTGTCCGTGCAGGACTACCTACGCCGCGGGCGCGCGAAATAGCCGACTATTTCGCTCAAGTTCGGGAACAACAGCCGACATTGGCACTCTCATACCCTGAGTGCTAACATTGCTGCATCCAAGGAGGCTTTCAATGACCACACTGCCAGTTTCCATGTCCCTGCCCTCGGCGGCCGGCAGCCTGGAGAGCTACATCCAGGTGGTCAACCGCTTTCCGCTTCTCACCGACGTCGACGAAACGCGCCTCGCGCGCGCGTATCGGGATCAGGAGGACCTGGATGCGGCCCGGCAGCTCGTCCTCTCGCACCTTCGGCTGGTCGTGTCCATCGCGCGGGGCTATCTGGGCTATGGCCTGCCTCACGCCGATCTCATCCAGGAAGGCAACGTCGGCCTGATGAAGGCGGTCAAGCGCTTCGACCCCGAGCGCGGCGTGCGCCTGGTGTCCTTTGCGGTGCACTGGATCCGGGCCGAGATTCACGAGTACATCCTGCGCAACTGGCGGATCGTGAAGATCGCCACGTCCAAGGCACAGCGCAAGCTGTTCTTCAACCTGCGCAGCATGAAGAAGGGTCACGCCTCGCTGACGCGCGAGGAGACCGACGCGATGGCCCGGGAACTCGGCGTGAAGGCGACGGACGTTTCCGAGATGGAAACCCGGCTGGGTGGGCAGGACGTGGCGCTCGAACCCCTCGGCGAGGACGACGAGGACACGTTCGGGCCGATTTCGTACCTGACCAATCCCGAGGACGAGCCCGGCCGCCTCCTCGAGCACGACCAGAATGCGCGGTTGCGTAGCGAGGGGCTCGTACGCGCGCTCGAGAGCCTGGACCCCCGAAGCCGCCGCATCATCGAGGCACGCTGGTTGCGCGAACAGGACACGCTCACGTTGCATGACCTCGCCGCGGAGTTCGGCGTTTCAGCCGAGCGGATACGGCAGATCGAGGCACAGGCGATGAAGAAGATGCGGGCGCTGATTCCGGCAGCCTGACCCGGATATCCAGTCGTTAAACGAAGCCGCCCACGGGCGGCTTCTTCGTTTACCGGCGCTGCCTCAGGCGGAAGCTTCCAGCAGCCGACCGATGTCGTGCACGAAAACGTCCACGCCGCTGCCGTACGGGACGAGAAGCCGGATGCGTCCCTGCGGATCGAAAACGAACGTACCCGAGGAGTGATCCACCGAATAGCTGCCAGGGATCGAGCCCTCGCTCTTCTGGTAGAAGACCTTGAACTCCCTCGCGGTCCGCGCGATGTCTTCCGCGCTGCCGGTGAGTCCGACGAACGTCGGATCGAGCGCGGTGACATATTGCTTGAGCACCTCAGGAGTATCGCGCTCCGGATCGACGGTCACCATCGCGACCTGCACCCGCTCCGCCTGTGCGCCCAGCTTGCTGCGCGCCTGTGCCAACTCAGCGAGCGTGGTCGGACACACGTCCGGGCAGTGGGTGAATCCGAAGAAGACGACCAGCACCTTCCCCTTGAAGTCCTCCAGGGAGCGTTCCCGACCCTCATGGTCGGTCAGCGTCAACGAGCGGCCGAGCTCGGCGCCAGTGATGTCGGTGGACTGGAAGCCCGGGCCGGACGGTGACCGGTCGCAGGCGGCCAGGAAGCCAAGCCCGATCAGCAGAAGGAGCTGGGCTGCGCGCCGCACGGTTCAGAGCCCGATGGGCACGTAATGATCGACCAGCAGTGCCGCGAAGAGCAGAGACAGGTAGAGGATCGAGTAGCGGAACGTGCGCCGCGCGATCTCGTCGCTGTAGCGCGCATAGATCCGCGTCGCGTACCAGACGAACACCACGCCGAGGACCACGGCCGAGGCAAGGTAGATCAGCCCGCTCATCCGCGTACTGAACGGCAGCAGACTGACCGCGAAGAGGATCAACGTGTAGAGCAGCACGTGCAGACGCGTGAAGCGGTCGCCGTGCGTGACCGGCAGCATCGGTACGCCCGCCTTCGCGTATTCGTTCTTGCGGTAGAGCGCCAGCGCCCAGAAGTGCGGCGGAGTCCAGGCGAAGATGATCAGGAACAGCAGGAGCGCGTCCGAACCGATCTCGCCGGTCACTGCGGTCCAGCCAAGCACCGGGGGCATTGCGCCGGACGCACCGCCGATCACGATGTTCTGCGGCGTGAGCGGCTTCAGCACGACCGTGTAGACGATCGCGTAGCCCACGAACGTGGCAAACGTCAACCACATCGTCAGGGGATTGACGAGCGCGTAGAGCATCCACAAACCGATCCCGCCGACGAGGGAGGAGAACACCAGCGTCTCGGTCGAGGTGAGCTGACCCATCGGCAGCGGACGCGCGCGCGTGCGTGCCATCACCTTGTCGATCTTCTGCTCGACCAGGCAATTGATGGCGGCCGCGGCGCCGGCGACCAGCGCAATGCCGATGGTTGCGAATACCAGCGGCTGCAGGGGAACCATGCCGGGGGTGGCGAGGAACATGCCGATGACCGCCGTGAAGACGATCAGCGATACGACGCGCGGCTTGGTCAGTGCAAGGAACTGCTGGAGGCGCGGAAGTGCCTGGCGCGAATGGACGGTGGTCGCCATGAGGGCGGTACGGCTGGCAGGCTGACGGGGGTGAGAAGCAGACGGCAGTGTATCACCATCCCCCGGCACGATCACCCCACGCGGGAGGCTTTCAGCAGACGCTTTACGTCCTTCTTGATCAGGCTCGGATCCGGGTCGCGCGGGTATCGCATCATCACGTTGCCCAGGGGATCGACCAGGTAGATGTGGTCGCGTGCCATGCCTTCCGGCGAGAGCCGGGCCGCGAGCCCGCCGGGGTCGGACGGCAGGACCAGCGTGCCCTTGTAGTCCGACAGCAGTTCGGCGGCCGGCGCAACCGATCCGTCCGTGAGCCACACGCGCTCGATGCGATTCATGTCCTCGCCCTGCGTCAACCGCACCTGACGCATGATGTAGAGCTTGCGTCGGCAATACGCATCGCAGGCGCCGGAGTCGACCATCAGGAACGCCCACTTTCCACGCACGGCATCGAAGCCCTCCGGCGCCTTGCCCTCCTCGATCTGCACCGGACCGAACAGCTCGCCGTAGTTCACGAAGCTGTCCGGCTTCCAGAACAGGTACAGCAGATAGCTGCCGGCCAGCGGGAAGGCGGCAATGACGCCGATGAGCAGGATGATCCAGTTAGACCGCTTTGCGCTTGCTTCTGACATTGAGCACCACGTAGATGATGGCAATGACCGCACTCATGACGAACCACTGAAGGGCGTACGCCTGGTGCTTGTCGACGCCGGTGTCCGGGCGGCGCCACGTGCGCGACAGGCCGTCGGCGAAGTCATTGTTCTGCTGCAGGATGAGCGGCTGAAGGGCGAGCCCGAAGCGCTGCGCGTACTGATCGAACTTGAGGTTCTGCCACACCGATCCGCTCATCGTCTGGTCGGAAAGCTCGACATAGCGCGTGGTGGGTGGGAGCGCCGTGCCCTCGACGGTGACTTCGCCCGACGGGGTTCGCACCTGCGGCAGTTCCGTACGCGATGCCGGCGCACGCACCCAACCGCGGTTGACCAGGACGTGCAGCGCGGAATCGGTCAGACGCAGGGGCGTGATGACCTCGTAGCCCACGACGCCCTCGCGCACGCGGTTGTCCAGAAGGATCGTCGCTTCGGGAACGAAGTGCCCTGTGCCTTCTGCACGTCGATAGGCAAATGCCTCCGCGTCTGCCGGCTGCGCGGGTATGCGGACGGCCGGGGCGCGCCCTGCCTGGTCGATGCGCGCCTGCATTGCGCTCTTGTAGGCAGCGCGATCGAGTTGCCAGCTTCCCAGGTAGGCCGTAAGGATCACTCCACCCACGGCGGCCAGGGTTGGCACGATCCGCCTATATCGGGAATGAGCCATGCAATCGCTTGTCAAATCGTTGGTAGATGCCGAGGGCCCGCAGGTCCCGCCCATCGGCTAGACTCGAATTTTTCCGAGGCGTTCATGAAAGTCCTGGTGATCCTGTTTCTCGTCGTCATTCTGGGCAGCCTCGGCTCGGCCCTCTACTACCTCGTCCGCGACCGTGGCCAGTCGGATCGGACGGCGCGTGCGCTGACGTGGCGGATCGCGCTTTCGATCACGCTCTTCATCCTGCTGATGGCCGGGTACAAGACCGGCATCATTCCGCGCGGCGGGCTGTAGAACGAAAACGCCGCACCTGGGGTGCGGCGTCGGGTTACACGCAGGGCCGCGTTTCACGCGACCCCGCCACCGGGATCAGACCAGCCAATACACCAGCACGAACAGCAGCAGCCAGACCACGTCGACGAAGTGCCAGTACCACGACACGGCCTCGAACGCGAAATGGCGCTCGGCGGTGAAGTGGCCTTTCAGCGCACGGAAGAAGATCACGATCAGCATGATCGTACCGAGCGTCACGTGGAAACCGTGGAAGCCGGTGAGCATGTAGAACGTCGCCCCGTATGCGCCGCTGCCGAGGGTCAGGTTGAGATCGCCATAGGCATGCACGTACTCATAGGCCTGCAAGCCCAGGAAGAAAACGCCCAGGGCAATCGTCAGGAACAGGCCGAGGATCAGCTGACCCCGATTATTCTTCTTCAACCCCCAATGCGCCCAGGTCACCGTGAGTCCGGAGGTCAGCAGGATCAGGGTGTTGATCGCCGGAATGCCCCACGCACCCATGGGCGAGAACGTCTCTTCGATCCCGGGGCCCGACACCGGCCAGGCAGACTTGAATCCCTGCCAGAGGAGCTCGCCGGTGGCTCCCTCGGACAGCCAGGGAACCGAAAGGGCGCGCATGTAGAACAGCGCGCCGAAGAACGCCGCGAAGAACATCACCTCCGAGAAGATGAACCAGCTCATCGCCCAGCGGTAGGAGATGTCGACCTGCTTGTTGTACAGGCCGCCTTCGCTCTCGCGAATGACGGTGCCGAACCATCCGAACAGGAAGTAGAGGAGGACGGCGAATCCGGCCGCCATCACCAGAAAGCCGCCGTTGACGTCGTTCATCCACAAGACGAGCGACAGCATCAGCAGGAAAACGGCGACGGACCCGACCACAGGCCAGTGCGACGGCTGTGGCAGGTAGTAGCTGTTGGGGTTTGCGTGAGTGGTGCTAGCCATGCTGATGGCTCCTCTCCTGGACTTCTGGTTGAGACTTCTTGTTGTGGAAGTTGAGGTGGTTCACGTGATCATGCGAACGACAGTGACGATGGTGATCACGAAGATGGCTGCCGCCACCACCCCGGCGATGATCACGTGCAGAGGCTTGACGGTTGCCAGATCCCGGTCGCGCGCGGAACTCTTGCGGATTCCTATGAAAGCGGAAAGGACCGCGGCGACGGCCTGCAACGCAGACGTTCGCTTCCTGGACTCTCCCGTTCCATGCTCGGACGGCATCGTGATTCCCTCTAGCTTTCTCCTGGCGTCTTCCCTCCCGGCAATTCGAAGAAGGTATACGACAGGGTGATGACGGACACGTCCCGTGGCAGTTGCGGGTCGACGACGAACTGCAGGGGCATCTGACGGGTCTCGTTGCCACGCAGTTCCTGCCGGGAGAAGCAGAAGCACTCGACCTTCTTCACATACTGGCCTGCAACCTGCGGACCGTAGCTTGGGATGGCTTGTCCAAGGCGGTCGACACCGGTGGTGTTCGTGACCTCGTAGACCACGTGCACCAGTTCTCCCGGATGCGCCTGGATGCTCTTCTGCAACGGCCGGAAGGTCCACGGCAGATCGCGGATGTTGGCGTCGAACTGGATCGTCAGGGTGCGGGACGTGTCGACCTGCGTGTTGGTCACGACATCCGCTTTCTGGATGTCGTAGATGCCCGCGACCTGGCAGATCTTCTCGTAGATCGGCACGAGCGCGAACCCGAACCCGAACATGACCGCCGCAACCACCACCAGCTTGCGAAGGAGGATCCTGTTAACTGCGGCGGTGCTCATTCGAAGTAGCGGCGCACGATGAAAGCCAGGAAGAAGGTCAGGGCGACGGCGGCGAGGATGAGGCCGGTGCGCAGATTGCGCGCACGCTGTTGCCGGGAATCCTCGCCACGATCGTTCATGCCCGTTCCGATCTCACTTGATGACAGGCGGCTTCTCGAAGCTGTGGTACGGCGCGGGCGTGGGCAGCATCGTCCATTCGATACTGTCCGCACCTTCCCAGGGCTTCTGGGGTGCTTTTTCCCCGCTCCGGATCGCCTTCAGGATGATGTAGAGGAACAGCAGCTGCGACAGGCCGAACCCGAACGCGCCGATCGACGAAATCATGTTGAAGTCGGCGAACTGCAGCGAGTAGTCGGGAATGCGGCGAGGCATGCCGGCGAGGCCCAGGAAGTGCTGCACGAAGAAGGTCACGTTGAAGAACAGGAACGAGAGCCAGAAGTGCCACTTACCGAGGGTCTCGTCGTACATCTTGCCGATCCACTTCGGCAGCCAGAAGTAGATGCCGGCGAACGCCGAGAACAACGCACCCGCCACCATCACATAGTGGAAGTGCGCAACCACGTAGTAGGTGTCGTGCAGCTGCACGTCGACGGGGGTGATGGAGAGCACCAGCCCGGTGAAGCCGCCCAGGGTGAACAGGAACAGGAAGCCGATGGCGAACAGCATCGGGGTCTCGAAGGTCATCGAGCCCTTCCACAT
>CAYLTE010000100.1:0-13853 GCA_964386195.1 uncultured Burkholderiales bacterium
GTGGCGGGCGGTGCCGCTGGCGCCGGTTCCGGCGCGGATGGGACCGGCGCGGATGGGACCGGCGTGGACGGGACAGGTGCGGGCGGTACGGCCGGGGCGGGCGGCGCGGGTGGCGCCGACGGATCGGCGACCGGCGGCGCGGCCGCGGGCGACGCCTCGGCTTCGAGCGGCGAGGACGGCGATGCGGTAGGCATGATCGAGGCGCCCGGCAAGAGCGTGCGCGTCGACGAGGAAGTCAGCGCCCAGACCCTGGGCGGCATGCTGCCCCTGTCGGTGGGCGTGGACGAGGAAGGTCAGTTCGACTTCGACCAGGCCGTGGTGCGCGACGACGTGAGGACGGTGCTCGACGAGCTGGCCATGCGTCTGCACGAAGCCGAGTGGGATCGCCTCGACATCATCGGCTACACCGACCGTCTGGGCACGCCCGAGTACAACCAGCAGCTTTCCGAGCGCCGCGCGTGGGCGGTCGCACGCTATCTGGTCGACCAGGGCATTCCGCTGAGCAAGCTCAGGGTCGAGGGACGCGGCGAGCGCAACTCGGTGGTGGCCGAAGGCGAATGCGAGAACATGGGGCACAGCGAACTGATCGCGTGTCTGCAGAAGGATCGTCGCGTCGAACTGGAGGCGACGATCCGCCGCACGCAGGCCAGGATCGAATAAGCTCCGCGCGTCTGCGAAGTAAAGAGAGGGCCGCCCGGCCCTCTTTTTTTTCGTGCTAGCCTTCGCCCATGTCGACTGACCCTGGCGCGCATGGCAACTGACTCTGGCGGCGACACCGAACTGCTCAGGCGGCTGCGCGCCGCGCGCGTCATTCCCGTACTGCGCCTGCCTCAGCGCGACACCGCCGCACGGGCCCTCGACCTGCTGATCGAAGCGGGCTTCTCGACCATCGAGCTCACGCTCACCACGCCCGATGCCATCGCACTGATGGCCGAGTTGCGGCAGCGCGCAGCGCCGGACTTCCTGGTCGGTGCAGGCACAGTGCTCGATCTGGACAGCGCGCGCGCCTGTCTCGACGCCGGCGCCGATTATCTCGTCTCGCCCTGCCTGGTGCAGGGATTGTGCGATGTTGCCCGAGCCAGCGGGGCCGCGGCGCTGATCGGTGCATTCACCCCGACCGAGGTGCTGACAGCCTGGCGCAGCGGGGCGAGCGCGGTCAAGATCTTCCCCGCGTCCAGTGGCGGTCCGAGCCATCTTGCCGGCATCCGCGCGGTGTTCCCGGACATCCCGCTGTGTCCGACCGGCGGCGTGTCGCTCGGCAACATGGCCGACTACTTCAAAGCCGGTGCGGCGTTCGTCGGCGTCGGCAACAACGTGATCGACCAGGCGGCGCTCGCGGCCGGCCACGGCCCGGACGTCGTGCGCCTCGCGCGTTCGTTCCTCGACCTGGCTGCCAGCCTCGCGTGAGCACATCCACGCCGATCTCCGATTCGGGTGCTGCCGACATCGTCTCGCTGGGCGAGCCGCTGTACGAGTTCAGCGCATTGCCGGATCGTCCTGGCACCTGGCTGCAGGGCTTCGGTGGCGACACCATGAATTGCGCGATCGCGGCGGCGCGCCAGGGCGCGCGGGTCGGTTACCTGACGCGCATCGGCGCCGATGCGTTCGGAGAGGATCTGCTGAGGTTGTGGCGGGCGGAGGGATTGGATGTCGCCGGCGTGGAGATCGATCCCGTCGCCCACACCGGCGTCTATTTCGTCAGCCACGGTCCGCAGGGCCACAGCTTCAGCTATCTGCGCGCCGGGTCGGCCGCCAGCCGCCTGTCGCCCGGCAATGTTCCGCTCGTGCGGGTGCGCGCGGCGCGCTACTTCCACACTTCGGGGATCACCCAGGCGATCAGCGACAGCGCTTGCGACGCGGCCTTCTCCGCCATGGAGGCAGCCCGCGAAGCGGGCGTGCAGGTGGTGTACGACGCCAACCTGCGCCTGCGCCTGTGGCCCGCTGCCCGTGCACGTGCCGTGATCGCGGCGGCGATGGCGATGAGCGACGTGTTCCTGCTCAGCAGCGACGAGGCGCAGATCCTGTGCGATCAATCGCAGCCCGAGCGCATCCTCGGCTGGTGCCAGCGTCAGGGCGCGCGGCGCGTCGCGCTCAAGCTCGGCAAGGACGGCGTCATCGGATGGGATGGACAGCGTCGAGCGCACATCCCGGCGCACCGGGTGGAGGCGGTCGACGCGACGGGGGCGGGGGACTGCTTCGCCGGTGCGCTGATGGCACGGCTGGCCGCTGGAGACGACTTCTGGCGCGCCCTGCGCTATGCCAACGCGGCGGCGGCGCTGACCACCACCGGTTACGGCGCCGTGGCGCCGCTGCCCACGCCCGAAGCAGTGGAACGGCTGCTCTCGGAGCGGTAACGCCCGCGCCCGGTCCGACAGGGCGCGCTCAGCACATCACGCAGGTCTTCCTGCACGCCACCGGGGCGTCTTCCAGCGGATTCCACTTCTCCGGCGCGTATTCGTACGGGCACGCTGCGATGTGCGGCTGGCCGTTGCCCTCCGCCTGGTAGGCCGGCAGCGACTCGACCTCGCCCGGCCCCAGCGTCACGACATCGGTGATCTGCGTCGTGCACGGCCGGGAACTGGACGGGCTGTCGATGCAGTAGCTGAAGTTGACGCGGTCGCTGCACACGTTGGAGATGGAAGCGCTGCCGTCGGCCTTCGTCGTGAACTGCAGGCAGCCGGACACGTCGGCGCCGCCGGCGGTCCCGTGCAGAACGAATGCGCTCGCGGCGCAAAGCGCGACGAGGGCACGGCGCAGCCTCATGGCAATGCTCACCCGAACGGGTTCATGCCTTTCTGCACACCGGGGCGCGCACCCATGCGCGCACCCCACGCATGCAGCGCGGCGAAGCCGCCCGCAGCGTCGATCAACGCCTTGCGGGCGAAGTAGTTGGGATAGACCATGAAGTCGGCGACCGACAATTCGCCCGCGATGAATTCGTTGCCCTTCGCAAGCTGCGCGTCGCACACCGACAGGTACTTCAGGAAGCGCTTGCGGAAGTGCTCGGTGATCGCCTCGTTCTTCTCCGGCGCCGCCATCTCCAGCTGAAAGATCGAGCCGCTCGCCGGCGCGACGTCGGTGGCGCCGAGCATGAACCACTGCAGCACGCGGGCCCGGGCAGCCGCGTCCTTGGGGAGGAACTTCCCCGACTTCTCGGCCGCGTAGAGGATGATCGCTCCCGACTGCGCGAGCGTGATCTCGCCGCCCGCCGCATCCCGGTCGACCATCACAGGGATCTGCCCGGCGGGATTCATCGCGAGGAAGCCCTGGGTGCGCTGTTCGCCCTGGGCGAGGTCGACTTTGTGCGCACGGTACTCGAGGCCGCATTCGGCCAGCGCCACGGCCGCGCGAAATCCGTTCGCGGTGCCGGCAAGGTACAGATCGATCAAGGCTGTCTCCTCCCTATGTTTGCCGGGATTATAGACCTCGGTGTCGAACCGGGCCGCTCGCTACGCCAGTGCTCGAGCATAGCAATGACGCGTGCACGGGCGTCAGCGTGGAACGAGTATGCGTGTCGTATGCCGATACGGCAGCGTGCCGTGACGGCCTGCCGGGAGTGGTAGTCTTGCGGGCCTCATGACCCGCGCACCTCGCCGTTTATTCTCTCTGCCCGCCGGGCCGCACTGCGCATGAACGTCCTCCACGTCGAGGCAGGACGCAATCTCTACGGCGGGGCCCAGCAGGTGCTCTATCTCCTCGAAGGCCTGCACGCCCGTGGGGTGCGCAACGTGCTCGCCTGTCCGCGCGGCTGCCCGCTTGCCCGCGCCGCGGAGCCGTTCGCGCGCGTGCACGAGATGCCGATATGGGGTGACATGGACGCGCTCATGGCGTGGCGGCTGTACCGTCTGATGCGGCGCGAGCGTCCGGACATCGTGCACCTGCACAGCCGCATCGGCGCGGACGTCATGGGCGGCATCGCCGCACGGCTGGCGGGCGTTCCGGTGGTCTATTCGCGCCGGCAGGACAACCCCGAGCCGCCTTGGTCGGTGCGGCTGAAGTACCGGCTGCACGATCGCGTGATCGCGATCTCCGACGGCATCGCGCAGGTGAAGCTTGCCGAAGGACTTTCGCCGAATCGGCTGCGCGTGGTGCGCAGCGTCGTGGACGCGCGGCCTTATCGCGGCGAGCCAGAGCGGGACTGGTTCCACGGCGAGTTCGGCCTGCCCGGCAACGCCAGGGTCCTGGCGGTGGTGGCGCAGCTGATCGAGCGCAAGGGGCATCTGGTGCTGCTAGGAGCGCTGCCGCCGCTGCTGGCCGAGTTTCCCGAGCTCAACGTGCTGTTCTTCGGCAAGGGGCCGCTCGAGGCGCGCCTGCGCGATGTCATTCGCGAGCGTGGAATGGCGGGGCGGGTGCGGCTCGCGGGCTTCCGGGCCGATCTGCCGCGCATCCTGCCCTGCATCGACCTGCTGGTGCATCCGGCGTATCGCGAAGGGCTGGGCGTGTCCCTGTTGCAGGCGTCCGCCGCCGGAGTGCCCATCGTGGCCTGCCGGGCGGGGGGCATCCCCGAGGCGGTGCGCGATAGCGTGAACGGACTGCTCGTCGCGCCCGGCGATGCGGGCGCGCTGCGCGAGGCGATCGGACGCTTGCTGCGCGACCCGGCACTCGCTCGCGCCTTGGGCGATGGCGGGCGCGAACTCGTGGCTCGTGAGTTCTCGCCGGAGAGCATGGTCGAGGGCAACCTGGCGGTCTATCGCGAGGTGCTGGCGGACAAGGGACGAGCGGAGAAGGGGCACGGCTGAGCCGACTGCGACGGTGTCGTCCAGGAGCGAAGTAGGCGGCAGTGTCATTTTCGACGGTGTCATTCCGAGCGTTACGCGAGGAATCCTCGCCATGGACGCTGCAAAGCGAGGATCCTTCAGCTTCGCTTCGGGATGACACCGCTGGAGTTCCTGTCTGCGCTGCCGGTGACAATTCCCACACGTCGAAGCCGCGACCCAGCCCGCTCGCTAGAATGTAGGCCTCGCCCCTGATCTTGCATTCGCCATGGCCCTCGACCTCATCGAGCCGCTGTCCATCGACGCCTGGAATCCGGTGCTCGACGTCGTTGCGCAGGACGCTGCGACCGATGCGCTCGAATCCGGAAAAGTGCTCTACCTGCCTCGCCTCGGCTTCGAGATCTCGTCTGCCGAGCGTCGCTTCCTGTCCACGCAGTGGTCGGACGGCAAGTCCAAGAACATCTATCTGCGTGGTCGCGAGCGCGCGCTGCGCGGGGCAGTGGGATCGGAGCAGGAGCAGGCGGCGCTGTCGGCGATGATCGAGCGGTTCGGCCGGCAGGCGCAGCAGCTGGTGGCGGCGCTGTTTCCGTATTACCTCCCGCACCTGCAGTTCGGCAACACGAGCTTCCGCCCATTCGAGATCGAGGGGCGGCCGCCGAAGTCGTTCCGCAAGGACGACACGCGATTGCATCCCGACGCTTTTCCCTCAAACCCGACCGGCGGCGCACGACTCTTGCGGGTGTTCACCAACGTCAACCCGCAGGGCAGGCCGCGCGTGTGGCGCGTTGGCGAGCCTTTCGCCGACATGGCGGCGAGGATCATGCCGCGGGCGCGGCGGCAGTTGCCGGGCGAGGCGGCTCTGCTGCAGGCATTGCACGTGACCAAGAAGCGGCGCTCGGAATTCGACCACTACATGCTCGAACTGCACGACCGCACGAAGTCCGATCTGGACTACCAGCGCGACATGCCGCAGCAGCGCGTGGAGTTTCCGCCCGGGTCGAGCTGGATCGTCTTTTCCGATCAGGTGCTGCACGCCGTGCTGAGCGGATCGATGATGATGGAGCAGACCTGGATGCTGCCGCTGGCGGGACTTCGCCATCCGGAGCGCGCGCCGCTGCGGGTGCTGGAGTCGATGGTCGGCCGCGCACTGGTCTAGGCCCCCGGCCGGTTGGACGAGAAAAAGGTGAGGTTCGAATGAACGGCGACAGGACGCCCAGTCCGCAGAAGGGCGATGCGAGGAACGGTACGCCGGCTCAAATGCCGCCGCGGCGATCGTGGCTGGTGTTCCTGGCCATCCTGTTCCTCAACTATCTTCTGGTGCGCGCGCTGTTCCCGAGCGCGGACGAGCCCGCCACCATTCCCTACACCCGCTTCAAGCAGGAAGTGGCGCAGAACAACGTATCGGCGATCTACAGCCGCGGCACCAGCATCGAGGGCCGCTTTCGCGCGGCGGTCGACTGGCCGCCGCCCGACACGTCCGGCAATCGCCCGCAGGGCGAGTCCGCGCAGCCGACCCGCAGCGTGGACACCTTCACCACCGAGCTGCCCGCGTTCGTCGACGAGGGGCTGGAGGGGTTTCTCATCGAGCACGGCGTGGAGATCAGCGCGGAACCGATCCGACAGGGCAGTCCCTGGGCGACGCTGCTGTTCGGCTTCGGCCCGGCCCTGCTCATCATCGTGTTCTACGTGTGGCTGTATCGGCGCGCATCGCAGCAGGGCGGGCTGGGCGGCTTCGGCGGGGTCATGGGTATCGGCAAGAGCAAGGCGCGCCGCTACGACGAAGCGACCTCGGCGCGCGTCACCTTCGATGACGTCGCGGGCATCGACGAGGCCGAGAACGAGTTGGTGGAGATCGTCGATTTCCTGAAGTCGCCGGACAAGTACACGCGGCTGGGCGGAAGCGCGCCCAAGGGCGTGCTGCTGGTGGGCTCGCCCGGCACCGGCAAGACCCTGCTGGCGCGCGCCGTCGCGGGAGAAGCGGGCGTACCGTTCTTCTCCATGAGCGCGGCGGAATTCGTGGAGATGATCGTCGGCGTCGGTGCGGCGCGCGTACGCGACCTGTTCAAGCAGGCGCGCGACAACGCACCGGCCATCATCTTCATCGACGAGATCGACGCCATCGGCCGCGCACGTGGCCAGATGGCCATCGGCGGGGCCAGCGAGCAGGAGCAGACGCTGCAGCAGATCCTCACCGAGATGGACGGCTTCACCGGCCGCGAGGGCATCATCGTGCTGGCGGCGACCAACCAGCCCGACGTGCTCGACCGCGCCCTGCTGCGCCCCGGACGCTTCGACCGTCGCGTGGTGGTAAACCTTCCCGACAAGACCGGACGCGAGGCGATCCTGCGCGTGCACACGCGCAATGTCCCGCTCGCCAGCGACGTGCAGCTCGCCGAACTCGCCGCCAGCACGCCGGGGTTCTCCGGCGCCGATCTGAAGAACCTGGTGAACGAGGCCGCACTGCTCGCCGCACGGCGCGAGGAAAGCGCGGTGCGCGCGAAGGATTTCCTCGATTCGCTGGAAAAGATCGTGCTTGGGCCTGAGCGGCCGCTGCTGCTCAGCCGGGACGATCGCGAGCGCATCGCCTACCACGAGAGCGGGCACGCGATCCTGGGATTGGTCGTGCCGGGCGCCGATCCCGTGCATCGGGTGAGCATCGTGCCGCGCGGGCAGGCGCTGGGCGTGACCTATCAGCGGCCGCAGACCGACCGCTACAACTATCCCGAGGCCTACCTGCGCGCGCGCATCGTCGGAATGCTCGGGGGGCGTGCTGCGGAGGAAGTGGTGTACGGCACGCGCACGACCGGCGCGGAGAACGACATCGAGCAGGCCACCGCGCTCGCGCGCAACATGGTCGCGCGCTGGGGCATGAGCGATGCGGTGGGCATGGTGCAGCTCGCCCCGCGCGAGAATGCCTTCCTTCGGGGACCTGCCGGCTATGCGGGCGAGAAGCCGTTCAGCGAGGAGACCGCGCAGCTCATCGACTCGGAGGTGAGCCGCATCATCAAGTCCTGCCACGACGAGGCGAAGTCACTGCTCGTGCGCCACCGCAAGGCGCTCGACGCGCTGGTGCAGGCCCTGCTCGTGCGCGAGACGCTGAACGAGGAGGAGATCCTGGAAGCGACCGGTCTGCCGCCCGCACCGGCACTCGAGACGCGGCCCCTGCCGCTCGGCACGTCCAGCGCCGTCGAGGCGTCGCAAAGGACTTAGACGGAAGCGCTCGGCGTCGACCGGGTGACTCGAACACGAGATCATGGCGAGGATAACTTGACACACGTTGCACGCGTCGGGGAAACGATCGACATCCTGGGGGAAGGTCCGATCTGGGATGCACACGAACAGGCCTTCTACTGGGTCGACATCCGCAGCCGCCTGGTGCGCCGGCGCGACTGGCGCACCCGGGCCCAGCACGACTGGACGCTTCCTGAAATGGTGGGCTCGCTCGCCGTGCGCGAGGGGGGTGGATTGATCCTTGCGCTGGAGTCGTCGATTTCGCTGTTCGACACGATCACCGGCAAGCTCGAACAGATCGCCGCACCCGAGGCCGGCGAGGCGGATCGTCGCTTCAACGACGGCAAGTGCGACCGCCAGGGCCGCTTCTGGGCCGGCACCATGGACGACAAGTCGCGCACGCCCTGCGGGACCTTGTACCGCGTCGATCCGCAGCGCGGATGTGTAGCGCAGGTCTCCGGCATCAAGACCCCGAACAGCCTGTGCTGGAGTCCGGACGGCACGACGATGTACTTTTCCGACTCGCGTACGCACATCATCAACGCCTATGCCTACGATCCCGAGACCGGAGATATGGGTTCGCCGCGCGAGTTCCACCGCGTGGAACCGCCGTGGATACCCGATGGAGCGACGGTGGATGCCGAGGGATTCGTCTGGTGCGCCTACTACGGCGGCGCACGCGTGGTGCGCATCGCGCCCGACGGACGCATCGTGCGCACGATCGAACTTCCCGTCACACAACCCACCAGCGTGCAGTTCGTCGGGCCCGACCTGGACCTGCTCTACATCACCACCGCCCGGCAGCGGCTGTCGCCCGATCAGCTCGAGAAGCAGCCGCTGGCCGGCGCGCTGTTCGCGGCGGAGCCGGGGGTGAAGGGCATCGCGGAGGCGCGGTACCGGGGTTGATCAAGGCGTCAAGGCAAAGGTCGCAAAGAGCGCGAAGATGACCACTGACATGAGTGTGGTTTGCGCGTTCTTCGCGGTCTTGGCGCTCTTTGGAGTTGATAGTCTGGTGCCTCACTGAAGGAAACACGGGACTTTTGTGCACTGCACGTGTATAGTGCTCCCTGGGTTCCGCGCTGTCTCATCCGGTTGCAGCGCGCCCGATCGCGGTTGTTCTCGAACTTCCCCGACTTTTCCACTTTCTCGACTGTCTGCCTGAACCGGTTCTGCGGGCCCCTGTGCCTGCCGCAGGCCGATCCAGGAGATCATCATCGATCCGCGTTTTTCCGATCTCGGCCTGATGGCCGAGCTGCTCAGTGCTGTCGAAGCACAAGGCTATACCCAGCCCACTCCCATTCAACAGAAAGCCGTTCCCCCGGTCCTCGAAGGGCGCGACCTGCTCGCCGCCGCGCAGACCGGCACCGGCAAGACCGCCGGCTTCGTGCTGCCGCTGCTGCAGCGCCTGCGCACGATCAAGTCCAAGGGCTCGCCCGACGGTCGTCGTCCCCCGCGCTGCCTGATCCTCACCCCCACGCGTGAACTCGCCGCGCAGGTCGAGGAGAGCGTCAAGGCTTACGGCGCGAACCTCAACGTGCAGTCGACCGTCATCTTCGGCGGCGTCGGAATCCAGCCACAGGTGCAGGCGCTGCGCCGCGGCGTCGAGATCCTCGTCGCCACGCCGGGCCGCCTGCTCGATCACGTGCAGCAGAAGACCGTCGATCTGAGCCGCATCGAGATCCTGGTGCTGGACGAGGCGGATCGCATGCTGGACATGGGCTTCATCCGCGACATCCGACGCATCCTCGCGCTGTTGCCCAAGGAACGGCAGAACCTGCTGTTCTCCGCGACCTTCGCGCCCGAGATCCGCGAGCTGGCGCACGATTTCCTGCAGGACCCCGTGACGGTCGAGGTGGCACCGCGCAATTCGGCCTCCGAACTGGTCAGCCAGGTCGTATACCCCGTCGATCAGGCGCGCAAGCGCGAACTGCTCGCGCACCTGATCACGGCGGGTGCGTGGAAGCAGGTGCTGGTGTTCACGCGCACGAAGCACGGTGCCAACCGCCTCGCCCAGCAACTCGAGCGCGACGGCATCAGCGCCGACGCGATTCACGGCAACAAGAGCCAGTCGCACCGCACGCGCACGCTGGCAGACTTCAAGAAGGGCGATCTGCGCGTGCTGGTCGCCACCGACATCGCCGCGCGCGGCCTCGACATCGAGGAACTGCCGCACGTGGTGAACTTCGATCTGCCGCACGTATCGGAAGACTACGTGCACCGCATCGGCCGCACCGGCCGTGCAGGTGCGGAGGGCGAGGCGATCTCGCTGGTGAGTTCGGACGAGAACAGCCTGCTGGCAGCCATCGAGCGCCTGATCAAGCGTCCGATCGAGCGCCGCATCGAGCCGGGATTCGAACCGTCTGCCCGGGGGACGGCAGCGCCAGTCGAGCAGGACGATCGTCCTGCCAGGTCGAGGCAGGGCCAGCCGCGACGCAACAACGAGTCGAGTCGTGGCGGCCAATCACGTCGCGCGGGACAGGGAGAACAGCGTCGGGCCGGCCAGGGCGAACAGAGGTCCCGCAGCGGGAACGCCGATGGCAACCGCTCCGGTTCGCGTCCTCAAGGTGAGCAGCGCGCCGCAGGCGCCGGCGGCGGTGCCAGGCGCTCTGGCAACGCGGCGGGGCAGGGCGCTGCGAATCGAAACGGTGGTGGCAACCGCCGCAACAGCGGGCGCAACGTCGAACCGCGCCGAACGGACGGCGCCCAGAACCGCTCGTCCAATGACGGCGAGCGCAATCGCGAGCAGCGCGATCAGGCAACCGAGGGGAACAAGCGCGGCACCTTTGCCAGCTTGTTTGCCACCGCCCGCCGCCTCATCGGCTGACACGCACACAACGACCAACCGCAGAAGGAGACGCACATGAACATCTTCGTCGGCAATCTCGCCCCGAACGTGACCGAAGAACAACTGATCGAGGCCTTCAAGGCCTTCGGCCAGGTGAAGTCCGCCGAGGTCAAGCGCGAGTTGTTCACGGGCGTCTCGAAAGGATTCGGTTTCGTCGAGATGCCCGGCAAGGCGCATTCGATCGCTGCCATCAACGGGCTCAACGGCAAGGACTTCCACGGCCAGCCGCTGCGCGTGAACGAGGCCCACGACCGCGGCGGGCGGCGCTAGCCCTTCGCGTGCAGTGCGCACACCTTCCAGCCCGGCCCCGGCTCGAATCTGCCGCCAGCGACCGCGAAGTGCAGGCGGTCGCGCTCGTCAACTCCGAACAGCATCAGTGCGTTCGGATTTCGGCTTTCGAAGTCCTTGCGACCGAACTCGGACGTGAGCTTGGTGATCCTGATCTCGCCGCCGCTTGCCAGCCGTTCGGCCAGCCGCGCATAGGTTTCCTCGTCGCCGAACAGGATGCGATCCTCGCCGCGCACGTGTCCCTCGGTGGAATTCTTCGTGGCCTTCATCGCTGACAGGCGATAGACGCTTGCCCGACCGAATTCCGGCCGGTAACGCAGTATCGCCAGGCGATTGAGATCGGGCTGCGGTGACAGCGCCAGCAACTGTCCGATACCGACCATGTCCAGCTGACGGTCGGCCTCGTCCGACACGGCACTCCCGAAGAAGGTCTTCAGCCCGGCGTGACGGGCAGCGCTCACGTATTCCCAGAAAGTGTCCGTCAGCAGCACGCTGAACCCGGAATCGTTGAGCGCCTTGCCGATCGCCCGCGCGACCGGATTGGCGCCGATGATGAGCACGCCGCGCGGAGCAGGCTCGGCCACGTTCAGAACGCGGGCGATCGAGCGGGCGGTGGCACTCTGCAGCACCACCGTGCCGATGATGATGACGAACGTAAGCGGTACCAGCAGATCGGCCTTATCGAAACCGATCTCCTGAAGGCGTGGTGCGAACAGGGCCGACACCGCTGCGGCGATGATGCCGCGCGGCGCAATCCAGCCTAGCAGAGCCCGCTCGCGCCAGGTCAACGACGATCCGTAGGTGGCCACCGCGACCTTCAGTGGCCGCGCCACGAACTGCAGCACGGCGAACACGCCGACGGCGCCCATCCCCAGGACGGTCAGCTGATCGAAGCGCAGGCGCGCGGCGAGGACGATGAACAGGACCGAGATCAGCAGGACGGACAGCGTCTCCTTGAAACCCAGCACGTCCTCCAGCGGAACGTTCTTCATGTTCGCCATCCACACGCCCATGACCGTGACTGCCAGCAGGCCGGACTCGGCCTGTACCAGGTTCGACGTGGCGAACGCTGCGCATACCACCGCCAGGCTGGCCACCGAGCGCAGATAGTCCGGCAGCAGGTGCGTGCGCAGCAGCCACCCCAGGGCGTAGCCTGCCCCCACGCCGATCGCCGACCCGGCGCCGACGATCAGCCCGAACGTGAGGATGGTGTGGCCGATGGCGGCACCAGCGCCGCGTGCCACGATGAAGTCGTACACCAGCACCGCGAGCAAGGCGCCGATCGGATCGATGACGATCCCCTCCCATCGCAGTACTTCCGCGATCCGTGCATTCGGGCGCACGGTACGCAGCATCGGCACGATCACGGTCGGGCCGGTCACCACGACCAGGGCGCTGAACAGGAAGGACAGCTCCCAGGAAAAGTCCATGAAGGCGCGAGCAGCCAGCGCCACCACGATCCAGGTCGTCACCAGTCCTGTGCTGACCAATCGCCGCACGACGCGCTCGAGTCCGCGGATGTCCTGCAGACGCAAGGTGAGGCTGCCTTCGAACAGGATCACCGCCACCGCCAGGGACACCATGGGGAACAGGAGATCGCCGAACAGCACGTCCGGATCGAGCCAGCCGAACGCCGGGCCGGCTAGGATGCCGGCGAGCAGCAGGAACAGGATCGCGGGCAACTGAACGCGCCAGGCCAGCCACTGGCAGGCGATGCCGCACACGGCGATTCCCGCCAGGGCGGCGATGGTGTGTTCCAATTTTAGGGTTCCGCTGGATGCTGGGGCTAGGGATGCGAATCGTAGACTACCTTTAGCGTGACGCTCGTGGCGCTGTGCTTCACGCGGCTGGGCCCTCTGGACTGGCCATACCGGCAAGTGCGGGGTTATAGAACCGTGAGTCTAATAGGCGGACCGGCTTCTGCCGTGCTAAGACTCAATCGTCGCTCCAGGGCCTGCTGAACTCTTAATGCTCAACCTCGATGAGGATGCGTGATGAACACGATTCGAATTGCTGCATTGGCTGCGGGCGTGATGGCAGCTGGCATGGCATTCAGCGCTGACCCATTGCCGAAGAATGGAGCCATCTCGGGTGTCTTCGGCTGGCACTACTCGAGCGGTCAGAACATCTCGATCGACGATGGTCACATCATCTGGGGTGGTGTCGTGTCCGGGCCATTCGTTGGCGACGGCGGGCAGGGGCTGCTGCACACCGCTGCCGCGTCATGCACGTTCTCCGGTGAGTTTAGAAAGGACGCCGTCACGCACAACAGTGGAGACTGTGTGGTGACCGATGCAGACGGGGACAAGGTGACGATGTACTGGAAGTGCACCGAATGCCCGGGGAAAGGCGATCTCATCATCACTCGTGGCACGGGAAAGTACGAAGGAATCACGGGGTCTGGTACGTATCAGCAGAACGGTGCCGGACCTGGAGACAGCCGTTCCGGTTGGTCTCAATGGAAGGTGAGGTGGGAGCGGCCTTGATTTGGTGAATATGGCAATAGCCTGGTTGGACATACATCCGGACGTGGGCGTCGCTTGCACCCCACCGTAGACAGGTCAAGGAGGAACTCATGGAATCGACTGTCCCGTCTCGCCTTCTCGGCTGCCTGCTTGCGGCGGCCGTAGCGCTGTGGAACGTGAACGCCTACGGTCAGCAGAAATTCACTTACAACCACGACTCCCCGCCGGATGCGAGCAAGTACGTGCGAGATCACTCCATCGAAGTGGATGACGTCCCTGGCCACAAGGTCCGCATCGTCGAAATCCAGC
>CAYLTE010000101.1:0-11343 GCA_964386195.1 uncultured Burkholderiales bacterium
CTCGTTCAGGCGAAGGCTGCGCGAGATCGAACGCGCGATCTGCGCCACCTCGAGACTGTGGGTCAGGCGGGTTCGGAAGTGGTCGCCTTCGTGATTGACGAAGACCTGCGTCTTGTACTCGAGCCGGCGGAAGGAAGTGGAGTGGACGATACGGTCGCGGTCGCGCTGGAACTCGCTGCGCGTGCCTGCGGCCGGTTCCGGCCAGCGGCGGCCCCGCGAGCGCTCTGCGTGGACCGCGTACGCAGTCAGTTCAGACATGCACCGCGTCGGACTCGAGCACCTCGCTCAGCGCCGCCGCCGGGAACTGCGACGTGACGAAGGCCGTGCCAATGCGCTCGAGCAGGATCAGGCGCAGCCTGCCGCCCTCGACTTTCTTGTCCAGGCCCATCAGCTCCAGGTAGCGCGACGCGCCGAATGCCGGATGGCGCACCGGCAGGCGCGCCCGCTCGAGCAGGGCAACGATCCGTGCCACGTCCTGCGCAGGGATCAGTCCCATTCGCTCCGACAGCCGGGCGGCGAGGACCATGCCGGCAGCGACCGCCTCGCCGTGCAGCCATGTTCCGTACGACAGGCCGGCTTCGATGGCATGGCCGAAGGTGTGGCCGAGGTTGAGCAGGGCTCGCGCCGCCGTCTCGCGCTCGTCGCCGGCCACCACCTCGGACTTGATCTCGCAGGAGCGCCGCACCGCGTGGGTGAGCGCGTCCTGGTCGCCGGCGACCAGGCGATCCATGTTGGCTTCGAGCCAGTCGAAGAACGCCGCATCCAGGATGAGGCCGTGTTTGACCACCTCGGCTATGCCTGCCGACAGCTCCCGCGGGGGAAGGGTGCGCAGCACCTCGGTGTCCGCCACTACCAGCTTCGGCTGGTAGAAGGCACCGATCATGTTCTTGCCCAGCGGGTGATTGATGCCCGTCTTGCCGCCGACGGAGGAATCCACCTGGGCGAGTAGCGTGGTGGGCACCTGGATGAACGGCACGCCGCGCAGGTAGATCGCCGCTGCGAAGCCGGTCATGTCGCCCACGACGCCTCCCCCGAGCGCGATCAGCGTCGTCTTGCGTTCGCAGCGCTCGCGCAGCATGGCGTCGAGGATGCGCGCCACGCCGTCCCAGTTCTTGTTGGCCTCTCCGTCGGGCAACACGACGACCATGCTGGACACGTCCACCGCCGCGAGCGCCTTGCGCAGGCGCTCCAGGTATAGCGGCGCGACAACCTCGTTGGTCACCACCGCCACGCGCTTCTGCTGCAGGTGCGGGAGAATCAGATCGGCGCGTTCGATCAACCCTGCGCCGATGTGGATCGGATAGCTGCGTGCGTCGAGTTCCACCTGTACGGTCTGCATCTATGCCCCTTGTTCGGGAGCCTGCGCCGGTGCCGCTCCGTGCATACCGGCTTCGCTCGCCGCGATGGCGACCAGCCGTTGGCGCAGGCGGGTGACGAGGCTGCGCAGGCTCTGGCTCCCGGTGTCCATCACGATGTGCGCGGTCGCGCGATACAGCGCGTCGCGCTCCGCATGAAGCTGCGTGAGGCGCGCGAGCGGATCGGCGGTGCGCAGCAGGGGACGGTTGCGATCGTGACGCGTCCGGTGCCACAACTCGTGCACAGATGCGCGCAGATATACGACCACGCCGCGGGAATGCAGCGACTGGCGATTCGCCTCGCTGAGCACCGCGCCGCCGCCGGTGGCCACCACCACCCCGTGCATGCCGGTCAGTTCGTCGATCACGCCGGCCTCGCGCGCGCGAAACCCCGTCTCGCCCTCGAGCTCGAAGATGACGGGAATCTTCACCCCGGTGCGCGCCTCGATCACATGGTCGGAATCGAAGAACGCCTTGCCGAGATCGCGCGCCAGCATCTTGCCGACGGAGGTCTTTCCGGCACCCATCATGCCGACGAGAAAGATGTTCTCCGGCATCGGACCGGAGGACGTTGCGGCTTGCGAATCGACGGGCGACGACATGCGCCGATTCTAGCAGGCAGCGGCAGGCCGCCCGGCCTACCCGCGGCGCAGGAAAGAGAAAGGGCGCTCCGTGGAGCGCCCTTCTTCATCTGTACTTCCAGTGCGGTCAGCGCACGCTCAGATTGTCGCGGAGGATCTTCGGTGTGACGAAGATCAGCAGTTCGCGGCGGTCGTTGCGGTTGACCTCGTTCTTGAACAAGGCGCCGACCACGGGGACATCGCCCAGCAACGGGACCTTGGTGACTTCCTTGGCCTCGTCCTGCGTGAAGATGCCGCCAATGCTCACCGTGCCACCGTTCTCCACCAGCACTTCGGTGTTGACCTGCTTGGTGTCGATCGAGGGACCCGCGGTCGTGTTCTGGCCCACGCTGTCCTTGTGCACTTCGAGCTTCATGATGACGTTGTCGTCGGGCGTGATCTGCGGCTTGACCTTGAGGCTCAGCGTCGCCTTGCGGAAGGAGATGCTGGTCGCACCGCTGCTCGTCGCCTGCTGGTAGGGAATCTCCGTGCCCTGCTCGATCACCGCCTCGACGTTGTCGGCAGTCACCACGCGCGGGCTCGAGATGATCTTGCCCTTGCCGTCGGCCTGCAGCGCCGAGATCTCCAGGTTGACGAACTTGGTCAGCCCGGCGTTGAGCAGGGTGACGGCGAACTGTCCTGCGGGACGGCCGTTGATCGAGTCCGCCGGCAGGTTCACGCTGAACGCGTCGGGGAAGAAGCTCTCGTTGTAGTCCTCGGCCTGCGTCGTGATCACACCGTTGCTCTTGACGTTGCCGCCGACGTAGGCGCGGATGCCGTTGCCGCCGCCGATTCCCGGCACCCCGCCCTCCTTGAGCGCCGAGAGGTCGGCAAAGCCCAGACGTGCGCCGAGGTTCTTGCTGAACGTGTCCGACGCCTCGACGATGCGCGACTCGATCAGGACCTGACGCGAGGGCACGTCGATCTGCTTGAGCAGGGCCCGCACTTCCTCGAGCTTGCCCGGCACGTCGTTGATGAACAGCGTGTTCGTGCGCGGATCGATCACGGCGCTTCCGCGCTTGGACAGGATCTTCTGCTGGCCGTCGGTGAGGATCTTCTGGAACGCTTCGGCCTTCTGGTAGTTGAGTTGGAAGCTCTCGGTGCGAAGCGGCTCCAGTTCCATGATCTGAGCCTGTGCCTCGAGGGCGAGCTTCTCCTTGGTGGCCAGCTCGTCACGCGGCGCCACCCACACCACGTTTCCGGTCTTGCGCATGTCCAGACCCTTGGCCTGAAGAATGATGTCCAGCGCCTGATCCCAGGGCACGTCCTTCAGTCGCAGGGTGAGGTTGCCGGCGACCGTGTCGCTGGTGACGATGTTCAGTCCGGTGAAGTCGGCGATCACCTGCAGCACCGCGCGCACTTCGACGTTCTGGAAGTTCAGCGACAGCTTCTCGCCGGTGAAGGTGGTCTTGGGCTTGGCCGCGTTGCGCTCGATGTAGGGCTTGACCTCGATCACGAAGCGGTTGTCCGTCTGATATGCCGCCTGTTCCCAGCGCCCCTTCGCGTTGATCGTCAGCCGGGCGTTCTGGCCCTGCGTGGTGACCTCCATGAAGTCGACCGGCGTGCCGAAGTCGGTCACGTCGAAACGGCGCTCGAGCGAGACCGGAAGCTGCGTCTGGAGCAGATCCACGACGATGCTCTTGCCGGTCTGGCGCAGATCGATGCCGGTGCCCGAATCGGACAGGTCGATGATGACCTGGCCCTCGCCGTTGCGGCCGCGCTTGAAATCGATCGCCTTCACCGAGTGCGCCTGCTTGGCGGGCTGGGCATCGGCGAATTTCACCGGGTCGGCGGCGTTTCCGCTCTGCAGCGTCACCAGCAGGTGCTGACCGTCGATCGCCGTTTCATAGCTGGCGCTGCGATCGAGGTTGAGCACCACGCGCGTGCGCCCCGTGGTCTGGGCGAGGCGAACGCTGCGAAGCTGGCCTTCCTTGAATTCCTGCGTGCTCTTGCCCAGCGCGTTGACGGTGTTCGGAAGGTCGAACGCGATGCGCGGAGGATTGCTCAAAGCAAAGGCCGCGGGAGCGGCCGCCAGAGGCGCCTTGAGCTTCATCTTCACCAGCACCTTGCTGCCGTCGGAACTGACGTCCAACGCCTCCAGCGCGTTCTCTTCGGTGGGGAGCGCCGCCGATGATTCCGCGGCGGCCCATGCAGTCGGCGCCGCGGCGGGCAGTGCAACACAGACGCCCAACGCGAGGGCACCCGCGAAAAGTTGGGGCAGTCGGATCATTTCTTCTCCTCTTCGTCGAGCAGCTGGAGGGTGCTGGTGCGCTCGCTCCAGCTACCGTTCGTGTCTTGAATCAATTCCTTGAGAGTCACCGAGGACTCGGAGATCATGGCAACGGCACCGAAGTTCTGACCCATGTAGTTGCCGTTGCTGACGCGGTAGAGGTTGTTGTCCGGAGTTCTGATCACCGCCCACCGTCCCTTGCCGCGCTCGAGCGTACCGACCATCGTCAGGCTCTCGAGCGGATAGGCCTCGAGCTCGTCCTTGCGTCGAGTCAGATCGGGGGCGGGCCCTCCGCCGGCGCCCTTCTCCGGTTCGATCTTGCGCGGCGTGAACGGATCGGGCAGATCGAATGCCTCGTAGGTCATCGGCTCGTAGGCCGCCATCTCCGGCAGCTTCTCGACCTTGCCCCGCATGCCGTTGCCGGCGTTCTTGACGAACTCGCGCAGGTCCTGGTGCTCCCCGCCGAGGCAGCCAGCGAGCAGGACGCAGGACAGCAGTGCGCTGTGGACGATCGGTTTCATCACTTGCCACCCTTCTTGGCCACTTTGTCCTTGCCTTTGCCCTTGCCCTTGCCCTTCTCGTCCCGCGCGGCCTTCTTCTGCGCGGCGACCTCGTCCTCGTCGAGATAGCGGAAGGTGCGTGCCGTGGCCTCCATGGTCAGGCGCCCTTCCTTGTCGAGCAGCAGCGCGACGTTGTCGAGCGTGACGATGCGCGACAGCTGCGAGACGTCGCTCGCGAACGCGCCCATGTCGTGATAGGAGCCGGCAAGCTTCACCGCGATGGGCTGCTCGGCATAGAACTCGGTCATCACTTCCGCCGTGTTCGGCTTGAACAGCTCGAACTGCAGCCCCCGGCCCAATCCCGCCTGGTTGATGTCCGAGAGCAATGCCTCCATTTCGGACTTGTTCGGCAACTGCTTGAGCAGCGCGCCGAAGGATTGCTGCACGTCCTCGAGCTGCTTCCTGTAGGAATCGAGGTTCACCGCCTGCGCCTTCTTGGCGAGGAACTCCTTGCGCAGCTCCGATTCCTTGCCGCGCGAGGCCGTCAGCTTGTTCCACTGCGCGGACCAGTCGAGGAAGTAGCCGCCCACGAGGATGAGGACGAGCAGCAGAAGGAGCACGCCGACCTTGGGCAGGACCGGCCAGGTCCCGATTTCGCGGGGATTGAGCCGCTTGAGTTCGTCAAGGGTCATGAGCGTCTCCTAGCCTTGCTTCTTCTTCGCGCGCGACTGCTTGTCCGTCGGCGCCGGGTCGCTGGCCTGCTCGGCCGTCTCGGTCTTGGGCCGCGTCAGCTTCACGTTCAGATTGAATTCGTTCATGTTGGCGTTGCCCACCCGCACCGCCTTGATCTCCACCAGCTTCGGCTCCTCCAGCCACGGCGAGGCGTCGAAGTTGCGCATGAGGGTCGATACCCGGGCATTGGAGGTGGTGTATCCGGTCACGTTGACCGTCTCGTTGGTCTGCTTGACCGACTTGAGGTACAGGCCGTCGGGAAGCTGGCGCACCAGCTGGTCGAGCAGGCGCACGGCCTCGGTCCGGTTGGTCTGCAGCGCCTCGACCACTTTTTTGCGGTCGAGCATCGCCTGCGTCTGCTCCTTGAGCTTCTTGATCTCGTCGATCTGCTTGTCGAGTTCGCCGATCTCGCCCACCAGGAAACGGTTGCGCTTCTCCTGCGACTCGATGCGCTGGGCGAGCACGCCGTGCACCAGAACCACGGTGAGAGCGCCGATCCCGACGGCAGCGGCCGCGAGGACGAAGAACTGCCGCTGCTGCGCCTTGCGCCGCTCGGCGCGATGCGGGAGTAGGTTGATTGGGATCATGCGTCGAACCTCCGCATCGCGAGTCCGCAGGCGACCACAAGGGCCGGCGCGTCCTGCGCCAGCTGCCGCTGCTTGATCTTGGGCGAAACCTGCATGCTGGCAAAGGGATTGGCCACCAGCGTGTTCACCTCGGTACGCCGGGCCACCACCTGGTCCAGACCCGGCAGCGTCGCGCAGCCCCCGGACAGGAAGATGTGGTTGACCTGGTTGTACTGCGTCGAGCTGTAGAAGAACTGCAGGGCGCGGGTGATCTCGAGCGCCAGCGTGTCGAGGAACGGCTGCAGCACTTCGACCTCGTAGGAATCGGGGAGCCCGCCGTTGCGCTTGGCAGCCTCCGCTTCCTCCGCGGAAAGGTTGAAGTGCCGCTGGATCTCCTGCGTGAGCTGATTGCCGCCGAAGGGCTGCTCGCGCATGTACACCGATTGGTTGTTGCGCAGCACGTTGATGTTCATCATCGATGCGCCTACGTCCACCAGCGCGATGACCTGTTCCCTGCCCTCCTCCGGCAGCTGCACCTGCATCAGTTCGAACGCGGTCTGCGAGGCGAACGAGTCGATGTCCATGACGGTGGCCTTGAGGCCGCCGTATTCGGCCACCGCGACGCGGTCCTCGACCTTCTCCTTGCGCGAGGCCGCGATCAGCACCTCGACGTCGTCACCGGGTGTCGACGCCGGGCCGAGGATCTGGAAATCGAGATTGACCTCCTCCAGCGCGAACGGGATGTACTGGTTCGCTTCGGTCTCGACCTGGGATTCGAGCTCGTCCTCGCGCAGGCCGGATGCGACCGTGATCTTCTTGGTGATCACCTGCGCCGAAGGAAGCGCGAGCGCCAGGTTCTTCACCCGGCTGTTCATGCGCTTCCAGGCGCGGCGCACACCCTCGCCGACCGACTCGAGGTTCATGATGTTGCCGTCGACCACGGCGTCCTTGGCCAGGGGCTCGATGGCATAGCGCTCGAGGCGCATCTGCTCTTTCGTGCCGCTCAGTTCCACCATCTTGATCGACGAGGACGTGATGTCCACGCCGATAAGCGGCGGCGTCTGGGCCTTGAAGAGGCGGGCCAGAAACTCGCCGTTGAACTCTAGTTTTCCCTTCAGCATAGGCAGGAACTCGCGCTAGCGACTGGTTGCGATGACACCCGCATCGTCGGAGTTTGAAATGAAGCCGTGCGTGGACGGTGTTACGGCGCGCATTACGGCCCTATAATGAGCGGCACCTTTGCACGCGCCGCCAAAAAGCAACATTGATGCCCAAGCGCTGGTGGATCTTTCCACTGCTACTCCTCGCAACACTGCTGGTCGCCGGGATGCTGTTGGTCGGTTACGCGGCCGCAATCGTCTATCCGACTCTGCCGTCCCTCGAGGTCCTCACCTCGTACAACCCCAAGGTACCTCTGCGGATATACAGTGCCGACGGACATCTCATCGGAGAGTTCGGCGAGGAGCGGCGCGCACTGGTACGCATCGAGGACGTGCCTCAGAACCTGCGTCGCGCGATCCTGGCCGCGGAGGACGAACGTTTCTACGAACATGGAGGTGTCGATTACATCGGCGTACTGCGAGCCGTGGTGCGCAACTTCACGTCAGGTTCTGCCCAACAGGGCGCGTCGACCATCACCATGCAGGTCGCCCGCAACTTCTTCCTGTCGAGCGAAAAGACGTTCACCCGCAAGTTCAACGAGGCATTGCTGGCGTTCAAGATCGAGCACAGCCTGACCAAGGACAAGATCCTCGAGATCTACATCAATCAGATCTACCTCGGCCAACGCGCGTACGGATTTGCGTCGGCCGCCCAGGTCTATTTCGGAAAGAATCTCCGCGACTTGAATCTGGCCGAGATGGCGATGCTGGCTGGATTGCCCAAGGCGCCGTCGCGTTACAACCCTGTCGTCAATATGCAACGGGCAAAGCAGCGCCAGCTCTACGTGCTGCGGCGCATGCGGGATCTGGGTTTCATCACGGCCGCGCAGCACGACCAGGCCGCCGAGGCGCAGATGAGCGTCCAGCGGGGGCCGATCGTCCACGCCACGCGGGCGGACTATTTCGCCGAGATGGTCCGGCAGTCGGTCTACGAGCGCTACCAGGAGGACGCCTACACCAAGGGCTACAAGGTCTACACGACCCTGCTCAAGGCCCATCAGGACGCCGCCTACTCCGCGGTGCGGCAGGGAATCCTCGCCTATGACAGGCGCCGCGGATACCGCGGCGCGGAGCGGTATGTCGAGATCCCTGCCGAGGCAGGGAGCGAGGCGCTCGACGACCTGCTCCAGGACATCCCCGACAGCGACGACCTGCATGCCGCCCTGGTCCTCGAGGCGGGCAATAGACGGGTCAAGGCCTACTGCAGGTGTGCGGGGGATATCGTCATCGCCGGCGAGGGCCTGAAGTTCGCCACCCCGATGCTCGGCGCCCAGGCTCCGGCGAACCGTCGCCTCAAGCGCGGGGCCGTGATCCGCGTCCAATCCACCGGGAAGGGCGCCTGGGAAATCGCGCAGATGCCCCAGGTCGAGGCGGCCCTCGTGTCACTGGATCCGGCTGATGGTGCGATCCGCGCGCTGGTCGGCGGTTTCGACTTCCAGCGCAACGAGTTCAACCGCGTGACACAGGCGTCCCGCCAGCCGGGGTCGAGCTTCAAGCCGTTCGTCTACTCCGCCGCCCTGGAGCGCGGATTCACCCCCGCCACGGTGATCAACGACGCGCCACTGGTCGTGGACGCGAGCGAGACCGGCTCCGTGGCGTGGGAACCGAAGAATTTCGATGGCGGTTTCGATGGTCCGCTACGCATGCGCACCGCTCTGACCAAGTCCAAAAACCTGGTCTCGATCCGCATCCTCCAGGCGATCACGCCTCAGTACGCACAGGACTACATCACCCGCTTCGGGTTCGATCCGAACCAGCACCCGCCTTACCTCACCATGGCTCTGGGGGCGGGATCGGTGACCATGCTGGACCTCGCTGCGGGGTATTCGGTCTTCGCGAACGGCGGCTTCCGGGTCATGCCCTACTTCATCACCCGTATAGAGGATGCACGCGGCAAGGTGCTTGCTCGTGCCAAGCCGGTGGTGGCCGGCCGGGGCGCCGTGCGGGCGATCGATCCGCGTAATGCGTTCGTGACGTTCTCGATGATGCAGGATGTCATCCGGGGCGGAACCGGCGCCCGTGCGCTGCAGCTCGGCCGAGGCGACCTGGCGGGCAAGACCGGCACCACGAACGATCAGATGGATGCATGGTTCGCGGGGATACAGCGTCATGTATCTGCGGTGGTGTGGATGGGCTTCGACCGGCCGCGCTCTCTGGGCGGGAAGGAAACCGGCGCGGCCGCGGCGCTACCCATCTGGATTTCGTACATGGGCGAGGTGCTGAAAGGCGTGCCGGAGGAGGCGCCCGAGATGCCGGAGGGCGTAGTGGCGGCGCGCATCGACCCGCAGACCGGACTGCGGACGGCCTCGGAAAGCGGCGTGCTCGAGTATTTCTACGCGGAGAACCTGCCGCCCGAGCAGGAGGAGGGACCGGTGCCGCTCGGGCTTCCCGGCATCCTCAAGCAGGAAGACGCGCACAGCGACCTTTACTGATGGCCAAGGACAGCCCTGCGAACCGTCAGCAGATGCGGCACCGCATCGCGCACATCGCGGCCCGGATGATTGCGGAGGACGGCATCGCCGACTACGGGCTCGCGAAGCGAAAGGCGGCGAGGCAGGCGGGTGCGCCCGACTCGCGCAACCTGCCCACCAACCTCGAGATCGAGGAGGCACTGCGCGCCTACCAGGACCTCTATCAGGCGGACGAACACCCGGAACGCGTGGCGCGGCTGCGGGAACTGGCCCTCGACACCATGCGGCTGCTCGATGCGTTCGATCCCCATCTGACCGGCGCTGTCCTGAGTGGCGCGGTCGCACGGCACGGCGGCATCCACCTGCAGCTCTACACGGACAGCCAGAAAGACGTCGAGATCTTCCTCCTCAATCGCGGCATCCCCTTCCGCAGCCGCGAGGCGCGTGTCTGGGCAGGCGACGCGATGCTGACGATTCCCGAACTGGTCCTCACCACCGGAGACACCGAGATCCATCTGACGGTGCTTGGCCACCTGCAGCGGCGGCTGCCGCTGCGCCTGTCGCCCGACGGGCGCCCCCTCGAACGGGCTTCCCTGCAGGCGGTGGAAGCGCTCGTGAGGGGCCAAGACGACACCAGCCCCCTTTCCGGGGTAACCGGCCCGGCGCAAGCGTTGGAATGACCAAGTTACCGGCATACAATTCGCACACTTCCCCGGCAGCCAACGCGGACGCGTGCGCCTGATTCGGCGCAACGGCATCCAGAAGAACAGATAAAGGATGAAGGAAAGCTCGGCCGACCTCGACGATGCACGCTACCGGGTCGACTCTGATGTCGAAGTCGCCTACGTGTTGCGTGGACTCGCCAAGAGCAAGGCGGTGGTCACCGCTCACGTCGCGGGCACCAAGGAATTTGCCGTCACCGCCGTGCTCGACGTCGACGTGCAAGCCCAGACTGTCACCCTGGACGCCAGCGCCAACCAGCAGCTCAACCAGCGGCTCATCGACAGTTCCCCCGTCCGCTTCGTGAGCAACGACGAAGGGGTGCGGGTGCAGTTCCAGGCGCTGAAGGTCGAGAACGCCCTCTTCCAGGGGCGCCCGGCGCTGCGTATCACGATTCCCCGCAGCCTCTACAAGATGCAGCGGCGCGAGTTCTATCGCATGCCGACGCCCATCCTCAACCCGATCACGTGTTCCATCCCGATCGGTGAGGACGATGTCCGCAACATGACGCTGTCGGACATCAGCCTGGGGGGCATCTGCCTGGTCGGCGAGTTCGGCGACGCGCCTCCCGCGCTGGGAACCGTCTTCGAGCACTGCGGGATCGCACTGGGGAAGTTCGGCGTCCTGCGCATCGACCTGTGCGTGCGCAACACCTACCTGGTCATGCTCAAGAACGGCAACCAGAGCCGGCGCACGGGCTGCCAGTTCCTGGCGATCACGCCTCAGCAGGAGGCGATGGTGCAACGCTACATCATCTTCCTGGAGCAGCAACGGCGCGCCAAGCAGGGCTGAGCTCCGCAGAGCCGGCTATTTCCCGCGTCGACGGCTATTGCTCGCGCAGCCACTTGGCGGCATCCAGTGCGAAATAGCTGAGTACGCCGTCGGCGCCGGCGCGCTTGAACGCGAGCAAGGCCTCGAGCACGCAGCGGCGCTCGTCCAGCCACCCGTTCTGGAACGCGGCCCGCAGCATGGCGTATTCGCCGCTGACCTGATAGACGAAGGTCGGCACACCGAATCCGTCCTTCACCCTCCGTACGATATCCAGGTAG
>CAYLTE010000101.1:11353-13743 GCA_964386195.1 uncultured Burkholderiales bacterium
CCCGGCTTGACCATCACCATGTCGGCCCCCTCCTCCAGGTCGAGCCCCACCTCCCACATCGCCTCCGCACCGTTGGCCGGATCCATCTGGTAGGTCATCTTGTTTGCCTTGCCCAGGTTGGCAGCGGAGCCGACCGCATCCCTGAACGGGCCGTAGAACGCCGAGGCGTACTTCGCGGAATAGGCCATGATGCGCGTATGGATGAAGCCGGCCCCGTCCAGCGCGCCGCGCAGGGCGCCGACCCGGCCATCCATCATGTCCGAGGGCGCCACGATGTCCACGCCAGCTTCTGCCTGAGTGAGCGCCTGCTTACATAGAATGGCAATGGTTTCATCATTCAGGATGTGGTGATCCTGGTCCAGGACGCCGTCCTGACCGTGGCTGGTATAGGGATCCAATGCCACGTCGGTCATGACGCCCAGTGTCGGAAACTGGCGCTTCAGTTCCCTGACCACGCGGGGGATCAGGCCCTTGCCATTCGCCGCCTCGCTGCCGTCCGACGTCTTGAGAGACGGATCGATCACCGGAAACAACGCCAGCGCCGGGATACCGAGACTCACGCAGCGCTCGGCGACCGGCACGAGCCGATCCAGCGACACTCGCTCGACCCCCGGCATCGAGGGAACCGGCTGGGCGATGTTGGTGCCCTCCACGACGAAGACTGGATAGATCAGGTCATCGGCGGTGAGCGTGCTCTCGCGCACCATCCGGCGCGAAAAGTCGTCGCGGCGCAGCCTGCGCATGCGACGTTGCGGATAGCGGCCAAGAATATCCATGCTGGTCCTGTGCGATCTCGTGCGTTGCGAACGCTCGGTCCGAGCGCGGGAACTATTGCGCGCGCGAACCACTCTCAATTGCAGACGGAAACGTCTCCCGCTTCTCCTCCCTGAGCGGGTTGCCTTGATTCCAAGTTGAGGCTTTTGCCCCCGGTTTTCCCCTTTGACCGGGGGTTTTTCTTTTTCTGCCGGCCGATTCTACGCTTCGCCCATATTCGCCGACGTCGCTTCGCCTTCAGCGGAAGGCCGGTCGAACATCCGCGACAGGATGAATCCGCGCGCCTCGTTCACGCCGAGCCGCGTCACGCTGGAGAACAACTGCACCGTGCAATGAGGAAAGTCCGACGCGACTGCCTGCCTGACGCTGCGCAGCGTGCGTGTCTGTTCCTGCCGGTTGAGCTTGTCAGCCTTCGTGAGCAGGACCAGCACCGGCTTTCCGGTCTGGCCGAACCATTCCAGCATCTGCGCGTCCAGATCCGTCAGCGGGTGCCGTGAGTCCATGATCACCACCAGTGCGCGCAAGGCACGGCGCGTCTGAAGGTAGCCGCTGAGCACCTGCTGCCAGCTGCGCTGCACCGCGGCCGGCACCCGCGCGAACCCGTACCCGGGGAGGTCCACCAGATAGCGCCCCTGCTCGACGCGATAGTAGTTGATCTGCTGTGTGCGGCCCGGCGTCTTGCTCACGAACGCAAGCTGCTTGCGGCCGGTCAGTGCATTGATCGCACTCGACTTGCCTGCATTCGAGCGCCCGGCAAAGGCTACTTCCGCGCCGCTGTCCGCCGGCAGCTGCGAGAGCTGTGCGGCACCGAACTCGAACTGCGCCTGATGCAGCAACCCTTCGTTCGTCATGGCCTCTGGAAAGGCAAGTACGTTAGAATGCGCGCCGTGCAACCGGGCCTGGAAGGTCCAAGACAGGAGCAATGACGATGTATCTGCGCGCAAGCATGTTGCTCGTGATCGTGCTGTCGACCCCGGCGCTGCCGACCTCGGCGCTCGCACAAGGGGTCAAGGCCGATCCGGCGAAAGGACAGACCATCGCCGCGGGCGTGTGCGCAGCCTGCCACGGCACCGACGGCAACGGTCCCATCCCATCCTATCCGGTCCTGGCTGGACAACACCCGGAGTACCTCGCCAAGCAACTGCGCAACTACAAGTCCGGGGAGCGCGCGAACGCCATCATGAATGGCATTGCGGCCAGCCTCTCCGATCAGGACATGGCCGACGTTTCTGCCTACTATGCGTCGCAGAAGCCTCGACAGGGTGCCGCGCGCGACGCCAAGCTGGCAACCGCGGGCCAGCGACTGTATCGAGGCGGCGATGCCGCCAGGGGAATCGCCGCCTGTGCAGGCTGCCACTCTCCGAGCGGGGCCGGGATACCGGCGCAGTACCCGCGGCTGAAGGGTCAGCATGGCGAGTACACCAGCGCCCAGCTCAAGGCCTTCCGTGCGGGTGAACGGGCCAACGACGAGAACGCGATGATGCGCGCCGTGGCAGCACGCTTGACGGATGCGGATATCGCCGCGCTGGCGGAATACATCCAGGGACTCAAGTAGTACGGTTCAGCGGCGGCGGAACGACCGGCCCGCCGCCTCGATCGTATCGGCGATGTCCTGG
>CAYLTE010000102.1:0-13685 GCA_964386195.1 uncultured Burkholderiales bacterium
GCCCGAGCTCGTCGAGCGCGGCCACATCTACATCGCCCAGCCGCCGCTGTACAAGGTCAAGCACGGACGCGAGGAGCGCTATCTCAAGGACGACCACGAGTTCAAGGACTATCTCCTCAAGCTCGCACTGAAGGACGCTCAACTGTTCCCGTCGGAGGCCACGCCTGCGCTCACGGGCGAGGCGCTGGCGGAGGTCGCACGCGCCTACATCCTTACGGAAGCCGTGATCGAGCGGCTGTCACGCCGCATCGACCCCAGCGTGCTCACCGCCTTGCTCAAGGGAGCGGAGATCTCGCTGGGCAATGCCGAGGAAGCCGCGCAGAGCGCGCGCAGGCTGTCAGAGGCCGTGGCGCACGCGCAGGTAACGGTCGAACCACGCTTCGACGAGGCGCTCGAAGCCCATCGCCTCATGGTGCGCCGGAACGTCCACGGCAACATCCGCTCGGGATTTCTCGACCAGGATTTTCTCGATAGCGGCGACTATGCGCAGATCCGTCGCACTGCCAAGATGCTGGAAGGGCTCATCCTGCCGGGCGCGACGGTCCAGCGCGGCGATCACAAGCTCGCCGTGTCCGATTTCGGGCAAGCGATCAACTGGCTGCTCGACCAAGCCAAGAACGGGCTCACGGTCCAGCGCTACAAGGGCCTGGGCGAAATGAATCCCGAGCAGCTGTGGGAAACCACGATGGACCCGGCGTCACGTCGGCTGCTACGTGCGCAGATCGAGGACGCGCTGGCTGCCGACGAGATCTTCACCACGTTGATGGGTGACATGGTCGAACCGCGCCGAGCCTTTATCGAGGCCAATGCACTGGGCGTGCGCAACCTCGACGTCTAGGCCGCTTCCGCCCGGCGCTAGCGGCCGGGCGTACACACGTCTTGCTGGAGATCAGCCCGGCTTGCGGCCTCTCGGGCCCTTCGGCGCACGCCGTGGGGCGGTTGCTTTCCGGGCCGGTTGCCGCGCCTGGCCGCCAGCAGCCTTTACACCGCTTCCGCCATTGCCCGGAGGCCTGCCGCCGCCCTGTCCGCGGTCACCATGCGGACGCCGGCCTCCACCGTTGCCTTGCGGCTTGCCGACGTTCATGCCCTGTCCGCCACGATTGCCTCGCCCGCGGCCCGCGTGAGCGCCGATTCCTGCAGGACCCTGCGCCGCAAGCGGGGTCGGCGAGGCGGTGCTGCCGGATTTCGCCAACTCCCTGGCGGCCTTCTCCGCCAGCAGGTCCACTGCGTCATCGAGTGTCAACGTCGCAGGGTCGTACTCCGGCGGGATGGTGAGGTTGACATTGCCATGCTTGATGTAGGGGCCGTACCGGCCGTCCATGACTACGACGGGCTTCTGGTCGATGGGGTGATCGCCCAGGGAACGGCCTCCCCCGCCACGCTGTGTCTTCGGTTGTGAAAGCAATTGCACTGCACGCTCCAGGTTGATGTCGTAGACGCTCTCGCTCTTGGGGATGGATTTGAAGGTTGAATCGTGCTTCACGTACGGACCGAAACGTCCGATGCTCGCCTCCACCGGCTTGCCGGTTTCGGGATGATTGCCAAGACTGCGCGGCAGGGACAGCAGCTTGAGGGACTTCTCGAGCACCTCGTCCGACGCCTCGCGCGGGATCGGCCACTCCTGCGGCCACTTCGCGCGTTTCGGCTTGGTGCCCTCGACGTTCGGTCCGAGCTGCACGTAATAGCCGAACGGACCCTTCAGCAGCGTGATCTGCAGACCCGAATCCGGATCGACGCCCAGCGGCACCCCCTCGACCGGCGGTGAATCCCAGGGTCGGGTGTAGTCGCACTTGGGATAGGCGCTGCAGCCGACGAACAGTCCTCGCCGGCTATTTTGCAGCAAGACGAGGCTGCTGCACTTGGGGCAGGTCTCGACCGGCTGGCCTGCGGCGCGCCAGGCGTCGCTCAAGATCCGGTCCGCATAGTCTTTCCAATTGGAAACGATGGGATCCGAGGCGGGCAGTGGCACGCCCCTACCCGTCTCTCCCTTCTCCTGCAGATTGCCCACGAAGGGCTGCCAGAACTCGCGCAGCACCTTCATCCAGTCCAACTCGCCGTTGGATATCTGGTCGAGCTCTTCCTCCATCTCCGCGGTGAAGGCGTAGTCGACGTAGCGGCCGAAGTGGGCAGTGAGGAAACCGTTCACCAGCCGGCCAAGGTCGGTCGGCACGAAACGCTTCTTGTCGAGAATGCTGTAGCCTCGATCGAGCAGCGTCGAGATGATGTTCGCGTAGGTGGACGGCCGTCCGATGCCGTACTCCTCGAGCTTCTTGACCAGGCTGGCTTCGGTATACCGCGGTGGAGGCAGCGTGAAGTGCTGCTGGCCGGCAATCTGGTCAACCGGCACCACCTCGCTCTCCTCGAGGGGCGGCAACCGCTCGTCGCCCTCGTCGGCGGTGTCGTCGGCGCCTTCCTGGTATACCGCGATGAAGCCTGGGAAGACCAGCACCTGGCCGGTGGCGCGGAACACCGCGTCGTTCTTTCCGACGCCGATGTCTATGCCGGTCGTATCGAAGCGCGCCGCAGCCATCTGACAGGCCAGCGTGCGCTTCCAGATCATCTCGTACAGGCGTGCCTGCTCTGGGGTGAGATGCGCGCGCACCTGCTCGGGCGTTCGGAAGATCGACGTCGGACGGATCGCCTCGTGCGCCTCCTGGGCATTCTTGGACTTGCTGCGATACTCCACGGCCGACTTCGGCAGATAGGGCGCGTCGAAATTCTTTCGAACGTACTCGCGAATTTCAGCGACCGCCTCGGCCGCCAGGTTGGTGGAGTCGGTACGCATGTAGGTGATGAGTCCGACCGTTCCGCCATCGATGTCGATACCCTCGTACAGCTGCTGGGCCGTGCGCATCGCGCGGTCGGCGGACATGCCCAGCTTTCGTACCGCCTCCTGTTGCAGCGTCGAGGTGATGAAGGGCGCCGCCGGCGACCGCGACTTGGGCTTCTTCTCGACCTTGAGCACCGTCGCCTCGCCCTTCGCCGCACGGGTGAGCGCCCGGATCACTTCCGCCTGCTGCGCCTCGTCGGTGAAGGAGAACTGCTCGACCTTGCTTCCGCGATAGTGCGTGAGCCGCGCGTTGATCTTCTCTGCGCCTTTGTGGCTGTCCAGGTGGATGGTCCAGTACTCCTGGCTCTTGAAGGCTTCGATCTCGAGCTCGCGTTCGACGATGAGGCGAAGCGCCGGACTCTGGACACGTCCCGCGGAAAGGCTGGGGCCGATCTTGCGCCACAACAGCGGAGAGAGGTTGAAGCCGACCAGATGATCGAGGGCGCGGCGTGCCTGCTGCGCGTTGACCAGCGGCATGGAGATTTCACGCGGGTTCTGCACACCTTCCTTCACCGCCGATTCGGTGATCTCGTAGAACACCACCCGCTTGAGCGGCAGGTTACGTAGCGCCTTGCGACTGCGAAGGATTTCCGACAGATGCCAGGCGATTGCCTCGCCCTCCCTGTCCGGGTCGGTGGCGAGAAGGATCTGGGAGGATTTCTCCGCGGCGCGGGCAATCGCGTCGACGTGCTTCTTGTTGCGCTCGATCAACGCGTAGCGCATCGCGAAGTCCTGATCGGGGTCCACCGCCCCTTCCTTGGCTTCGAGATCCCGGACATGGCCGTAAGAGGCCAGGACCTCGAAATCGTGACCAAGGTACTTCTTCAGGGTCTTTGCCTTCGAGGGGGACTCAACGATCAGGAGGTTGTTTGCCATTGGCAGCTAGTGCGGATGAAACTACGGTTGTCGGTTGCCGGGTCAGTGTGCCGGTGCATTGCCGATCGGGCTAACCTGGTTGCGGTCACAGCAACCCCCGGACCGGTGGACGGCTGCGCGCGACGGTCAGCTTCGCCCAAGCTACCGACCCGTCTGGGCGCTCAGGGTTCGCAACGGCCACGCCACGGCGAAAAGCGATCGGAACGGGATCGCGAGCGTGCTCGCCACTCACTCCACTACTACGAGAATAAAAAGGGAACCCATCGCGGGCATGCCGTGCATGCCGGGGGGCGACCGCTGATCCGGCCTCGTCTGTTCGGCCGCGCAGCGTCTCGTCGAATCGACCCCGATGTCCCCAACTTGATACTGGCAGCCAACAGGCCGGGGCCGATCTGCTGCCGCGTCGAGCGATCGTCGCGCCCGACACGAGGTGGTGTACCGGCACTCAATGCAGGCTTTGGTAGAGGCCGCCTGCCAAACGTGCAACGTAACCATCCAACTCGAGTGTCAACAGCATGGCCGAAGCAACTTCGGCAGTCAAGCCCGTGCGCTCGCAGAGCGCGTCGACCGAGAGCGTCTCCGCGCCGAGTGCGGCCAGCAGGCGCCTGCAGTGTTCGTCAGCTGCCACGGGCGGTGGGCGTGCCGGGGCGTCGCGGGCTACTGCCACGCCGAACTCCTCCAGGATGTCGTCGGCACTCTCGACCAGCTTCGCTCCCTGTTTGATCAACCAGTGGCAACCCTTCGACAGCGGCGAGTGTATCGAGCCCGGCAGGGCGAACACGTCCCGACCGTAGTCGGCCGCCTGCTTTGCCGTGATCAGCGAGCCGCTGTGCATCGCCGCTTCCACCACCAGACAGCCGAGGCCGATACCGCCGATGATGCGATTCCTGCGCGGGAAGTTGGAGCGTACCGGCGGTGTGCCGAGCGGGAACTCCGAGACGACTGCGCCGCGTTCCGCGATCTCGCGCGCGAGTGCAGCATTGCCGGGCGGATAGATCCGGTCGATGCCAGTGCCCACCACGGCGATGCTCGATGAACGGCCGTCGAGTCCCCCTCGATGGGCTGCGGCATCGACGCCCAGCGCAAGCCCGCTGACGATGCACATTCCCGCATCGCTCAGTGACCTCGCGAAGGCTGTCGCATCCGCGGCGCCCCGAGGTGTCGGAGAGCGGCTGCCGACGACGGCGAGGGCCGGGTTCTGCAGAAGCTCGGCCTTGCCTGCCACGTAGATCAGCGGCGGCGGATCGGGAGTGTTTCGCAGCCGGACCGGATAGGCGGCGTCGTCGAGACAGATCAGGTGACGGCCTGGCCCGCGCAGCCACGCGTGCACCGCGTCGATGACCGCGGAAGGGGGGTTGCGGCGGATCGCTGCAAGCGCCTGCGATCCGAGGATCCGGCCTAGCTCGCGCTCGGGGGCGTCCAGGATGCGGCGAGGCGATTCGAAGACTTCGAGGAGTCGGCGAAGCGTCGCGCCGCCGATTCCGTGTACGAAGGAGAGGCGCAGCCAATCGTCGATGTCATCACGCGTGCTGTGGCGATCGATCGGCTGGCCTCCATGGGGCAGTTACGGGTTACGCACGGTATCCAGCACGTGTACGGGGCGGCTGGCGGACATCACCAGTCCGTAGGCCATCTTGTCGAACACCCGGAACACGAGAACCAGTCCGTAGCGTTGCTCGGGCAGCGGGATCGGCTTGTTGCGACCGTTCGGGATACTGCCCTCGCTGTGGTACAGCCCGAGCACGTGGCCGCTCTGCAATCCGTTGCGCTCGCCCTGATTGATTATGATAGTGGAATACGGCGCCATTTCAAAGACGCTGTTGTCGGATCCTGCAATCACCTTGCCCTTGATCTGCTGGTCGGGCGCACGCGGAACGAACGGGGCGTTGCGCTGAGGCGGCGCGATCGCCAGCTTGTCCCCCACCGTGATCTCCTGCGTGGCCTTGGCGATGTGCATCGTGCTCACATCGCCGCGCCCCAACACGTCGGCATCGCCCAGGTAGACCGCTTCGAAGCCCAGGACTTCCTTGGTGTCGGGATCCTGGAACACGCGCCCCTGGCGATAGACCTGCCAGTGCGGCTGATTCGGGTCCTTCACCCCGGTCACGTAGGCGGTGTCGCCTGCCGAGACGGCCACCCGGTTGTCGGTTGCTGCCACGATGGTCGGCGCGGCTGCGACCTGCGCGGCGTCCACGATGAGCGTGCGCGCAAGGAACGGCTCGATCAGCTTGGCGGGAATGGTCGGGATCGGCATCCTGGCCAGGTCGCTCGAGCGCATCTGCGGGCTGAGCCGGGACAGCTGCATCTGCGCATCGCTCCAGCGCGAAGCACCGCCGTCGTCGGCGCCATCCAGCCGCAGGCGCGGGGTGCCGCCCGACAGGTCGAGGATGACGACGTCGCCGGGATAGATCAGGTGCGGATTGTCAATGGCGTCCTTGTTGATGCCCCACACCTCCGGCCAGCGCCAAGGCGTGCGCAGGAAGCGCGCCGAGATGTCCCAGAGCGTGTCGCCCTGCTTCACCACGTAGCGGTCTGGGACGGGATTCTGGAGAAGCGGCTCGCCGGCGGCCTCCCCAGCGGCCGGTGCGGCACCTTCATCCGTGCCGAGTTCCGTCGCAGGGGCGCTCGCGTCCTCCGCCCAGGCACTTGTCACGGGCAGGGCCAGACCGAATATAAAGGGCACTACCGATATAATTCTGCGCATAAAGCAGTCTCCCGACGGGTCGCACGCAACGCTCGGGCGCGTGGTTACAAGAACCGCACCAGCCCGGCAGCCTCCGTTGGCGGCTCAGCGGCTACCCGAGAATTTCCGCAGGTTGTTCAAAAGATTAGCAAGATGGCTTTGTTGCCCATCCTTCACTACCCGGACGAACGCCTTCACCGTGTCGCGGCCCCGGTCGGGGACATTAACGACAGGATTCGCCAACTCGTTAGGGACATGGCGGAGACCATGTATGCCGCGCCGGGCATCGGACTGGCCGCGACGCAGGTCGACGTGCACGAGCAGGTGATCGTGATCGATCTTTCCGAGACGCACGATCAGCTCCAGGTGTTCATCAATCCGGTCATCGTCGAATCGCGCGGTGAGGCGGAGTGCGAGGAAGGGTGCCTCTCCGTGCCGGGTATTTACGAGCGGGTCACCCGCGCCGAGTGGATCCGGGTGGAGGCCCTCGACGCCGACGGCAAGCGCTTTTCGCTCGAAACCGACGGGCTGCTCGCCGTGTGCATCCAGCACGAGATGGATCACCTGAAGGGCAGGGTGTTCGTCGAGTACCTGTCCCGCCTGAAGCAGAACCGGATCGTTGCCAAGCTGAAGAAGAATCAGCGCAAGGCGCTGTGATGCGGCTGGTGTTTGCCGGTACCCCGGCTTTCGCCGCTGCCGCGTTGGAAGCACTGCTCGATGCAGGGTACGAGATCGCGCGCGTGCTGACGCAGCCCGATCGTCCTGCAGGGCGGGGAATGGCCCTGCGCGCCTCGGAGGTCAAGCAACTTGCGCTGGCGAGGGGCATCCCGGTCAGTCAGCCAACGACGCTCAGGAGCGACGCTGCGCTGGCGGAGCTGGCACGTACTGACGCAGCGGTGATGGTAGTGGCGGCCTATGGGCTGATCCTGCCGCAATCCGTCCTCGACGCCTTTCCCCTCGGCTGCATCAACATCCACGCCTCATTGCTGCCGCGCTGGCGCGGTGCCGCGCCGATCCAACGAGCCATCCTGGCCGGCGACGCACGCACCGGCATCAGCATCATGCAAATGGATGCCGGGCTCGACACCGGTCCGGTTCTTCTGGAGGAGGCGATCCCGATTTCCGGGCGCGAGACCGCTGGCAGCCTGCACCGCCGCCTCGCCGGGCTGGGCGGGGCATGCATCGTCCGGGCGCTCGAACAGATCGCCGCGGGCACCGCGCGCCCGGCGCCACAGCCCGCCGAGGGCGCCACCTATGCAGCCAAGCTGGAAAAGGACGAAGCGCGTATCGACTGGGCGCGCAGCGCCGAGGAGGTCGACCGGCAGGTGCGGGCTTTCAACCCGTTCCCCGGCGCGTTCACCAGTGCCGGCGGGGAAGCCCTGAAGATCTGGGCCGCACATCCGGTGACCGGAGCCGGAGCAGCACCAGGTACGGTCGAAGAGGCCGGCGCCGAGCGTGTCGTGGTCGCCTGCGGGACGGGCGCACTGGCGCTCGAGGAATTGCAGCGTGCGGGCGGACGGCGTCTTCCGGTGCGTGACTTCCAGCGCGGGGCCGGACTCGAACGGGGACGGCGACTGGGCGGCGACGCGTGATCGAGGTTCAGCGCCACGCGAGTCAGGCGCTTTACGCGGTGCTGCGCGGGCGCAGCCTCACTCCCACGCTCGGCGCGATCTGGCAGCAACACCCGGGGCTGGACGCCGCGGCGCGCGGCGCGATCCAGGACATTGCCTACGGCTCCTGCCGTTGGCTCGGCACCCTGCGCGCAGTGCTCGCGCAGCTGCTGCACAAGCCTCTCACGGACGCCGCGCTCGAGGCCCTGCTGCTCGTCGGGCTCTACCAGCTGGGCTGGACACGGGCGCCGGCTCATGCTGTCGTCGATTCGGCGGTGCGCACCTGTGGCCGCATCGGCTTGCGCAGTGCCCAGGGACTCGTCAATGCCGTGCTGCGCAACTTCCTGCGTGCCCCCGGTCAGTGCCTGGAGCGCGCGCGCACCGCCTCCGAGGCCGGTCGCTACTCCTATCCGCCTTGGTGGATCGCTCGTGTACGTGCGGCCTGGCCGGAAGCCTGGCGCGATATCCTCGACGCGGGCAACGCCCATCCCCCCATGACGCTGCGCGTGAATCTGCGCCGGATCGCGCTGGCGGCGTATTCGGCGCGTCTGCATGCCGAGGGCATCGAGCATACGACGCCTACGGATGCCAGCGTGCGGCTGGCTCAGCCGATGCCGGCCCAGCGTCTGCCGGGGTTCTACGAGGGCCTGGTGTCGGTACAGGATCTCGGCGCGCAATTCGCCGCGGCGCTGCTCGATCTGCATCCGCGACAGCGCGTGCTCGATGCCTGCGCGGCGCCCGGCGGCAAGACCGCCCACATCCTCGAACGCGCACAGGTCGACCTGCTGGCACTCGATCGCGACGAAGCCCGCCTCGAGCGGGTGCGCGACAACCTGGAACGGTTGCGCCTGCATGCCGCGTTGTGCGCGGTCGATGCCGGATCCACCTCGTCGTGGTGGGATGAACGGCCATTCGATCGCATTCTGCTCGACGCGCCGTGCAGCGCCTCCGGCGTGGTGCGGCGCCATCCCGACAGCAAGTGGCTGCGACGCGAGGAGGACATCGAGCAACTGGCGGCAGAGCAGAGCCGGCTGCTGGCAGCGTTATGGCAAACGCTTGCGCCCGGTGGTAAATTGCTTTTCGTCACCTGTTCGATTTTTCCCGAGGAAACGAGCGAGCAGATCGTCGCCTTCCTCGACGCGCATCGGGACGCTGCGCGCCTGCCGCTGTGCGACTTCCCGCACGACGACGGACAGATTCTCCCAAGCGAGGCGCACGACGGTTTCTTCTATGCCCTGCTCGAGAAGCGCACCGTGCATGCCCGCCGCCTCGACGCGTGAGCGCAGACCGGTGCGGCTGATCGGTCGCCTGGTTGCGGCCGCCGCCGCACTTCTGTCGCTGATCGCCGCCAGTGCGTTCGCTCAGGGCATCTCCATCAAGTCGGCCCAGCTCAATCCATCCGAGAGCGGCTACACGCTGCAGGCGCGCTACGACGTGGATCTCTCGCCAACGCTCGAGGATGCGCTGGTGCGGGGACTGGGACTCACCTTCGTCGCCGAGTTCGAACTGGTGTACCCGCGCTGGTGGACCCTGAACTTCTGGAACAAGCAGCTGGCGGAGCGCGACGTCGAATACCGGCTCTCCTACAACGCCCTCACGCGCCAGTATCGACTGTCGCTCGGCGGTTTCCATCAGACCTTCGACAGCGTCGAACAGGCACTCGCCGTGCTCGGACGCGTGCGCTTCGACACCGTCGTGAAGGACGAGGAGATCGAGCCGGGCATCGTCTACATCGCCGGCGTGCGCTTGCGGCTCGATACCGGGAAGCTGCCCAAGCCCCTGCAACTCGATGCGATCGGCTCGCGCGACTGGAACCTGTCGTCGGACTGGTATCGCTGGACCTTCAAGCCGTGAACACGCCGCTTCACACCATCCGCCGCTCGCTCATCTCGCGAGGGATGAAGCTGCTCATCTCGCTCATCCTGGTGTCGGGCGCGGTGATGCTGTACCTGCTGTCCACCGCCAGTGCGAACACCCCGCTGTTCGCGGCTGATCTGCGCCTGCTGCTGCTGCTGGGCGTTGTCCTGGTGCTCGTCCTGATGGCACTCGTGGGCTACCAGCTGCTGGCACTGCGGCGCCGCTTGAGGGCGCGCTTGTTCGGCGCAAAGCTCACCCTCAGGCTGGTGCTGCTGTTCGCTCTGGTGGCGCTGCTGCCAGGCGCGCTGGTCTATGCGGTGTCGGTGCAGTTCCTCAACAAGAGCATCGAATCCTGGTTCGACGTGCGCGTGGAGAAGGCGCTGGAAGGTGGCCTCGCACTGGGCAGGACCACCCTGGACAACATGCTGGGGGAACTCGCGCGCGAAGCCGAATCGATGGCGGTCGCGCTCGAGGACATCGAACCGCCGCGTCGGGCGCGGGTGCTCAACGCGCTGCGCGAGCAGGGCACGCTCACCGAGGTTTCGATCTTCACCGCCGACGGCAGGCCACTCGCGTTCTCCTCCATGGACGCCTCCGCACTCATTCCGGTGCCGCTGCCGGCCGCCGCGTCGCGGCAGATCCTGCTGCAGCAGGCCTTCCGCGAGGTGCGCCAGGAGGGCGGGGACGCGCTCACGCTGGCCGTGGCCGTTCCGCTCAACACCGCCGACGGCACGCTCGCGCTGCAGCTCATCCAGCCCGTTGGGGAGCTGCTCGCGCAGGACATGAGCACCGTGCAGTCGCTGTATCAGGACTACCAGGAGATCGCGCTCGCGCGGGGGGGGCTCAAGCGTCTCTACGGCATGTCGCTCACATTGTCCCTGTTGCTCGCGTTGCTGTCGGCGCTGGTGCTCGCAATCCTGTTCAGCGAACGCCTCTCCGCGCCTTTGGTGATGCTCGCGGCCGGCACGCGTGCGGTCGCACAGGGAGACTTCAGCCTGCGTCACCCGGTGCGTTCCCACGACGAACTCGGGGTGCTGACCGAATCGTTCAACACGATGACGCGGCAGTTGGCGGACGCGCGTGCCGCGGCGTTGGGCAACCAGAAGCAGCTGGAGGCGGCCAACGCCTATCTCGAGACGATCCTCGCGAAGCTGTCCGCGGGCGTGCTCTCGTTCGACGGTCAAGGCCGCCTGCGCTCTGCCAATCCGAGCGCCAGCGAGATCCTGAGAGCAGACCTTGGCACGCTGACCGGCATCGACGTGTCGGAGTGGACGGCCGGCTTCCCGCATCTGCGGGAGGTCGCCGATGCGATCGCCGCGGCGATCGCCGATGCGCGGCCCGAGCCGTGGGAAAGGCAGCTCGAGCTCAAGGGTGAAGGCAAGGTGCTGCTGTTGCGCGGCAGTGCGCTCCAGGTGGGGGTTGACGCCGGGTTCGTGGTGGTGTTCGACGACATCACCCGGCTGTTGCAGGCGCAGCGCTACGCCGCCTGGGGCGAGGTGGCGCGCCGGCTGGCGCACGAGATCAAGAACCCCCTCACACCCATCCAACTCTCCGCGGAGCGGCTCGAGCACCGCCTCGGGGACAAGCTCGACCCTGCGGACGCGCAGATGCTCTCGCGCTCGACCCGCACCATCGTCAGCCAGGTGTCCCAGCTCAAGGGAATGGTCGACGCGTTCAGCCAGTACGCGCGCACCCCGGACACGCAACTGCAGCCGCTCGACCTCAACCAGCTCGTGCGCGACGTGCTCGCGCTCTACGAGGGGCACAAGTCCGTCGTGACGCTGTCGCTCGACGAATCGCTGCCGCCGGTGCTGGGCGATCCGGCGCGGCTGCGGCAGGTCATCCACAACCTGCTGCAGAATGCGCAGCAGGCGGTCTCGTCCACCACGGCGGCGCGCATCCGCGTGCACACCGAGGCGGAGGGTAGTGCCGCGCTGCTCCAGGTGAGCGACAACGGTCCGGGATTTCCGCCCGAGATCCTGGCGCGCGCCTTCGAACCGTACGTGACCACCAAAGCCAAGGGCACCGGCCTCGGCCTCGCGATCGTCAAGAAGATCATCGAGGAGCACAACGGTAGTATTCAACTGACGAATGCCGGCGGCGCCGGCGCGCAGGTGAGGATCCGGCTGCCGCTCGCGCTGGCCTCCGCGCAGCCGCTGCCGGCGCCAGGGGACGTGAGGGTCGGATAGTTGCCATGAGCCAGATACTCGTTGTCGACGACGAAATGGGCATCCGGGAACTCCTCTCCGAGATTTTTGGAGAGGAGGGGCACGAGGTGAGGCTGGCGGAGAACGCCGGCGAGGCGCGCATGCTGCGCAACCGCGCGCGTCCGGACCTCGTTCTGCTCGACATCTGGATGCCGGACACGGATGGCATCACGCTGCTCAAGGAGTGGGCCACGACCGGTCAGCTGACCATGCCGGTGGTGATGATGTCGGGCCACGGCACGATCGACACCGCGGTGGAGGCCACGCGCATGGGCGCCTACGCCTTCCTCGAGAAACCCATCGCGCTGCAGAAGCTGCTGTCCACCGTCGGCCAGGCACTGCGCCAGCCGCCCGCCGCGCCGGTGCAGGCGCAGATGTCCCCGGCGTACCTGGGCAAGGCGGCGATCGTGAGCGAGTTGCGCCAGCGGCTCGAGACGCTGAGAAGCCTCAAGATGCCACTGCTGCTCGTCGGCGAACCGGGCACCGGCAAGCGTACCTGCGCCCGCGCGTTGCACCAGTCCAGCACCCCGTGGGTGGAGCCCCAAGACTACAAGTGCCTGGACGATCCCTTCGGGGATCTCGCCACGCGCGCCGCCGAAGGGACGCTGTTCATCCGCGAGGCCGCCGACCTCACTGCTCAGCAGCAGCGCAACCTGCTCGCCCTGATGCCCTCGTTCGAGCGGGCGCACACACGGGTGATCGCATCGTCCTGCCAGGCGCTGCCGCGACTAGTCGCGGAAGGCAGGTTCGATTCGCGCCTGTTCACGGCGCTGTCGCAGACTCAGCTGCGCGTTCCCAGCCTGCGCGAACACGCCGAGGATATCCCGGAGCTCGCCCGGCTGATGCTCGGGCGCATGGTGGAGAGCAAGGCGGTGCCACCGCGCACCCTCACCACCGCCGCACTCAATGCGCTGCGCGTGTACGACTGGCCGGGAAACCTCGCGCAGCTGGAGAACGTGCTGCGCAGCATGGCGCTGCTCGCCGCCGGCGGCGAACTGGGCGTGAGCGACGTGAACATGGCGCTCGCGCAGGTCGATGGCGCGCAGCCCGGCTCGGTGGCCGGCCTCAGTCTGGACTGCGAACTGCGCGACGCGCGCGACGCTTTCGAGCGCATCTACTTCGAGTACCACATCGCGCGTGAAGGGGCGAACATGAGCAAGGTGGCCGAGCGCGTGGGCCTGGAGCGCACGCATCTGTACCGCAAACTCAAGCAACTGGGCATCAAGCTCAACCGTCGCGAGCAATAGCGCCTTCAACCGCCGCTTCGGCCCGGAATCGCGCAGGTTCTCACCTATAATCGCGGGTTTCCGCGCCGCCGTCCGCGGCGCCTCCCACTGCCCTCTCGCGGGCGTTCAAAGGGACCAATCGATGGCAACGCGAAAAGAACTGGCCGACGCGCTGCGCGCTCTGGCGATGGATGCCGTGCAGAAGGCCAACTCGGGACACCCAGGCATGCCGATGGGCATGGCCGAGATCGCCGAAGTGGTGTGGAACCGGCACCTGCGCTTCAATCCCTGCAATCCCGCATGGCCCGGCCGCGACCGCTTCGTGCTGTCCAACGGGCACGGCTCGATGCTGCTCTATGCGCTGCTGCACCTGACCGGGTTCGATCTTCCCATGAG
>CAYLTE010000103.1:0-13641 GCA_964386195.1 uncultured Burkholderiales bacterium
AGCAAAATCGGACCGCGCCTCGCATGAGAGCCGAACCCCGACCCATGTTAGCAGGATGGCGGTTAGAGGCAGACGTACACGCGGTCACCCTCGCAGCGAACGGGGTAGGTACGCACGCTTCCGCATTCGGGTGCATCGGCCAGCCCGCTGCGCAGATCGATGCTCCAGCCGTGGTCGAGGCAGGCAACCTTGCACGGCTCGTAGACCGGGCCCGGGGAAAGCCGTGCGCCGCGATGCGGACAGCGGTCCTCCAGCGCATACAGCCCGCCCTCCGAGCGAAACAGCGCGATCGCGTTTTCCACGCCATCAGCGTCGGTCACCGTCACGCCCAGGCCCCGGCCCTCCGCCAGTTCATCCGTCCTGCAGGCAGCTATCCAGGGCATCGCGGCGTCCGTATCGAGAGCGTTGCCGGCAATGGTGCGCCGCATCCAGAGCAGCCGCAATCGCCACGGTTCGGCCCCTACTATTCATACATCTTTAATGCTAACGTAGCGCGCTTCCGATCACCCTCCATCCGCAGGAGGGCCAAGACAAAAACTACGGGAGGATCCTCATGAGCGACGGCGCGCGCACTGCAGAGGAAGTCGAAGTACAGGCCGGGCACCTCGATCCATACCAGCTCGACCCCAAGCACATTCTCGAGCCACCGGTCGCGCTGCGCGACATCCTCAAGAAGATCGGCCCGGGAATCGTCCTGTCCGCATCCATCGTCGGCTCCGGCGAACTGATCGCCACCACCACGCTGGGGGCGGAGGTCGGCTACACGGTGATGTGGCTGATCATCTTCTCGTGCCTGATCAAGGCACTGGTGCAGTCCTTCCTCGGCCGGTACACGATCGCCAAGGGCGAGACCGGGCTGGAGGCGTTCAACCGCATCCCGGGCAGGATCGGCCGCGTGAACTGGGTGGTGTGGGCCTGGGCGGCCATGGTCCTGGTCACCCTGTTCCAGATCTGCGCCATGTTCGTCGGCGTGTCGCAGGCGATGAGGCTCCTCACCGGCATCGATGTGATGTGGTGGGTGCTCGGATTCTTCGTCCTGACCCTGGTGCTGCTCCTGGGCGGCGCCTATCACCGGATCGAGCGCCTGGCGATGGTCAAGGTCGGCCTGTTCACGCTCATCACGCTGCTTTCCGCCGTGGTGCTCACGCGGATGCCAGAGTACTTCTCCTGGAGCGACGTGTGGCAGGGCTTCACGTTCAAGCTGCCCGACGCCGGCCTGGCGACGGCTCTTGCGGTGTTCGGGATCACCGGGGTGGGCGCCACCGAGCTGTACATGTACACGTACTGGTGCGTGGAGAAGGGGTATGCCCGCTACACCGGCCCGCACGAGGAGAGCGAAGCTTGGCGGCGACGCGCCCGCGGCTGGGTGCGCGTGATGAACGTCGACGTGATCTGCTCGATGATCATCTACACGGTGGCGACGATCGCCTTCTACCTGCTGGGAGCCGGCATCCTGCACAGCATGGGGCAGGTTCCGTCCACCAGCGACATGATCCCGATCCTGTCCAACATCTACACGCAGACGCTGGGCGGATGGGCCAAGTGGCTGTTCTACATCGGCGCCATCATCGTGCTCTACGGCACCATCTTCGCCGCGACCGCCGGGCACTCCCGGATGTTCGCCGACTTCATGCGGCTGCAAGGCGCCTTCCAGCACGACGACATGAAGGCGCGCAACCGCTGGCGCGACATCTTCATCGTGGTGCTGACCGTCATCCCGGTGTGCTTCTACTTCATCTTCGGCGAGCAGCCGGTGGCGATGGTCAAGTGGGGCGGCCTGGCGCAGGCGTGGACCCTGCCGATCATCTCGCTGGGCACGGTGTACCTCGTCTATCGTCACATGCCCCGCGAAATGCGCGCGACAGCGGTCGGCCATCTGCTGCTTTGGCTGGGCGCGATCGTCATCACCGGCTTCGTCCTCATCAGCGAGGCGAGGCGCTGGGGTCTTTGGGGTTGATCATTTCGGAGAACGAGTTCATGAGCATCGAGCGCAAGCACGTCGGTCCCCGCCTGTCGCAGGCGGTGGTGCACAACGACACCGTCTACCTCGCAGGCATCGTGGCCGATCACCCGGTGCCCGACGCCGCCGCGCAGACCGGGCAGATCCTGGACCAGATCGACAAGCTGCTCGCCGAGTGCGGCAGCGACAAGTCGAAGGTGCTGATGGCCACCATCTGGCTCGCGGATGCACGCTACTACGACGAGATGAACTCGGTGTGGGACAAGTGGGTCCCCGCCGGCCAGGCGCCGGCGCGGGCCTGCGTGGAATCGAAGCTCGCACATCCAAAGTACCTGGTGGAGATCCGCGTCGTCGCAGCGCGCTGAGGTTCCCGGGCGGCACCGCACCCTCCCCGGAAGCGGTGGGCCCGCCACCCTGGCGGGCGCGGTCACGACCGGAAGCGGTATCCTAGACGGTCCGGCTTCATTCGGACCCCTACATGGAACTGCTCTTTCTGGCCATCCTGATCCTCCTCAACGGCGTCTTCGCCATGTCGGAGATCGCCGTCGTGTCCGCCCGCAAGGCGCGCCTGCAGCAGTGGGCGGACGACGGCAGCCAGGCCGCCGCCACCGCATTGAATCTGGCCAACGAACCGGGCCGCTTCCTCTCCACCATCCAGGTCGGCATCACCACCATCGGCATCATGAGCGGCGCGCTCGCCGAGGCGGCCGTCGCACAGTCCCTGGCCGACAAGTTCACGCGCATCGGCGTGTTCGATCCGTACAACCAGTATCTGGCCACCGGCATCGTGGTCGTCGCGATCACCTACCTCTCGGTCGTCATCGGCGAACTGGTCCCCAAGCGCCTGGCGCTGCGCAACGCGGAGATGATCGCCAGCGCGATCGCGCGGCCGATGCAGTGGCTGTCGCGCGCGGCATATCCCCTCGTGCGCTTCTTCAGTCTGTCGAGCGAGGCGGTGCTGCGCCTGGTCGGCGGCCGGGACGGCGCCGAGCCGCCGGTGACGGAAGAAGAGATCAAGGTGCTGATGGAACAGGGCACCGAGGCCGGCGTGTTCGAGGAGTCCGAACAGACATTGGTCTCCAACATCCTGCGGCTCGACGAGCAGCGCGTCGGAGCGATCATGACCCCGCGCGTGGACATATTCTTCCTCGACCTGGAGGATTCCTACGAGGAGAACCGCGAGAAACTGCTCGCCAGCCCGTACTCGCGCATGCCCGTCTGCAAGGGCGGCCTCGACAGCGTGCTCGGCTTCCTGCAGTCGAAGGTGCTGGTGCGTCAGAGCCTGCGCAGCGAAGCGATCGATTTCACCAGCCTGCTCGAGCGCCCGCTCTACGTGCCGAACTCGATCTCTTCGATGGAACTGCTCGAGACGTTCAAGAAGAACCGCGTGCACGTCGCGCTGGTGGTGGACGAGTACGGCGAGATCCAGGGCCTGGTGACGATGAACGACGTGCTCGAAGCGATCGTCGGCGACATCAACACCGACCAGACCGAGACGGACCCGGACGCCGTGCAGCGCGAAGACGGATCCTGGCTGCTGGACGGCATGCTCTCACTGGACAAGTTCAAGGAGATCTTCGAGATCGAAGAACTCGAGGACGAGGACAAGGGCAACTTCCACACGCTCGGCGGCTTCGTCATGCTGCGGCTCGGCCGGGTTCCGGTGGTGGCCGACCGCTTCGAGTGGCAGGGGCTGCGCTTCGAGGTGATGGACATGGACCGCCACCGGGTCGACAAGATGCTCGTCTCGCGGCTGCCCGAACCCTCTCCCGACGAACAAGCCTCAACGGACGAAGAATAGGTGTCGTTGCTGGCCGAGGCCGCCATCTTCCTGGCGGCGGCCGTCGTCGCCGTGCCCCTGTCCCGGCGCCTGGGACTGGGCGCGGTGCTCGGCTATCTGGCCGCCGGAGTGGCAATCGGACCCTGGTGTCTCGGCCTGGTGGGAAAGGTGGACAGCGTCATGCACTTCGCCGAGCTCGGCGTGGTGCTGCTGCTGTTCATCATCGGGCTGGAGCTGCAGCCCTCGCGTCTGTGGGTGCTGCGCCGGTCGGTGTTCGGACTGGGCAGCGCCCAGGTCGTGGTGACAGGCGCGATCATCGCAGCCGCGGCGATGGCCTTCGGTGTGGACTGGAAGGTCGCGCTGGTGATCGGCCTGGGCCTGGCCATGTCGTCCACGGCGTTCGTTCTGCAGGCGCTCGCCGAGCGCAATCAGCTCACCGCACGCTTCGGCCGATCGTCCTTCGCGATCCTGCTGTTCCAGGACCTTGCCATCATCCCGCTGCTTGCCGTCATTCCACTGCTGGGCGCCGCGCCGGGCGGCGACGGCGACTCGCGGCTGCTCTCCGCCGCAGTGGCCATCGCCACCATCGCCGCCGTGGTGGTCGGCGGACGCCTGCTGCTGCGACCGCTGCTGCAGATCATCGCGCACACCCGCATCCAGGAAATCTTCACGGCCGCAGCGCTGCTGGTCGTGATCGGCGTCGCGCTGCTGGTGAGCAGCGTCGGACTGTCGATGTCGCTGGGCGCCTTCCTCGCCGGCGTGCTGCTGGCCGATTCGGAGTTCCGCCACGAGCTGGAAGCGGACATCGAGCCGTTCAAGGGTCTGCTACTCGGGTTGTTCTTCATCTCGGTCGGCATGTCGGTCGACCTCGGCCTGATCGTCGCACAGCCGTTCGTCGTGGTCGGCGGCGTGATCGCGCTGATGCTCGTCAAGGCAGTCGTTCTATACGGCGTCGGACGCGCGGCACGTCACGACGCGGCATCCGCGCGCAGCCTGGCCGCCACGCTGGCCCAGGGCGGAGAGTTCGCCTTCGTGCTGTTCAACCTGGCCGCGACCCACGGCGTCATGCCGCGCGACCTGGTCGGACTGCTGGTGGCGGTGGTCTCGCTGTCGATGGCCGCGACGCCCCTGGTTCTGGCACTGAACGACGCGCTCGCCAGACGCCTGCAACGCGATCGCGCAAGCCCTGCTTTCGACGTCATTCCGGCGACCGAGGACAGCACCGTCATCATCGCGGGCTTCGGCCGCGTCGGCCAGATCGTCGCGCGCATCCTGCTCGTGCGCCGCATCGGCTTCACCGCACTCGACATCAGTGCCGAGCAGGTCGAGACTGTGCGCAAGTTTCGACGCACCGTCTATTTCGGCGATGCCTCGCGCCTCGAACTGCTCACGGCCGCGCGGGCGGACCGCGCGCGCCTGTTCGTGCTCGCCATCGACGACGTACAGGCTTCCATCCGCACGGCCGAGACCGTGCGCCGGCACTTCCCCAACCTGCGCATCCTCGCCCGCGCGCGTAACCGCTTCCACGCCTACCGCCTGATGGACCTCGGCATCCAGTTGATCGAGCGCGAGACGCTGCACGCCTCGCTCAACCTGGCGCGCGGCGTGCTCGACGCGCTGGGCGTGCCCGCGCAGGAGACCGAGCGCACCATCGAGCGGTTCCGCGCGCACGACGCCCAGACGCTGGTGCGGCAACACGCGGTCTATCACGACGAAGGCAAGCTGATCCAGACCTCCCGGGAAGCCGCGGCCGAACTGCAAGGCCTGTTCGAGAGCGATCGCGAGGATCGGGATCGGGATCGCAAGACACCCTTCGACCCCTCCGACGTACGCTAGAACCATGCGCGCTGCCACCTCTTCCCGCTTCCTCCGGTCGTTGCTGACCGGCGCGCTGCTGACGGTCGCACTTGCGGTGCGCGCGGCGGAACCGGTCCAGCTGTGGGAGGAGGCGGACCTGCGCCTGCGCCCCGGTGCGAAGGCGCAGGTCCTGATCCGCCTGAGCATCGCCGACGGGTACGCGCTGGTGGGCGCCGGCATCCGGCACGCCACCCTGCGGCCCCTGCAGCTGCGCATGCAGCCGGTCGAGGGCGTGCGCTTCGGCGCACCGAGCTATCCGCGTCCGCAGCCGGCCACGCTCCTCGCCGATGCCGCGAAGATTCCCGCGCACGCCGGCGTGGTGGCGATGCGCCTGCCGGTGAGCGTTCCGGCGGATGCGAAGTGGGAGCGCACGATTCTGCGCGGCGTGGTCCGCTACCAGGCGTGCCGCGCGGGCACCTGCGCGCCGCCGCGCGCCTTGCCGGTGGCGATCGAGCTCGAGATCGTGCGGGATCGGCCGGCGCAATAGATCGCATCCGGATCCGGCGCGATCACTCGATCGCGCTCTCGGGCTCCTCCCTGCGCGCGTACTTGTGCCCCCACGCGACGTACAGGCCGCTGGCGACGATGATGAGCATGCCCACCACCGCGTGCAGATCGGGCACGTGCCCGAACACCAGGAAGCCGAGCAACGTGACCCACAGCAACTGGGTGTAGCCGAACGGCGATAGGGTCGAGGCCGGCTGCAATTCCATCGCGCGGATCAACAGATAGTGCCCGAGCGCCCCCATGCACCCGAGCAGCAGGAACAGCGGTACGTGTGGCAGGCTGACCGGGCGCGAGACGAGCGGGGCGAACAGCGACATCGCCACGAACCCCACGAGCGAGGTGTAGAACAGCGTCACCAGGGGGTTCTCGTCGTCGCTCAGGCGACGCGTCATGATCTGGTAAAGGCTGTAGCACAGCGCGCTGCCCAGCGCGAGCGCGGTGGCCGGGGACAGCATCGCGCTGCCGGGCCGCACGATGAACAGCGTACCGGCGAACCCGGCGAAGATCGCCATCCAGCGGTCGCGCGACAGCGATTCCCCGAGCAGCCATACGGCAAACAGGGCGACAAGCAGCGGGGAGACGAAGCTGATGGCCTTCACTTCCGCCATCGGCAGGAAGCTCAGCGCGCCGAAGTTGCACAGGGTCGAGCCGAGCAGCAGCGATGCGCGCAACAACTGGCTGAGGGGATTGGGCGTGCGCACGAGCCCTGTGCCCATCCGAGGTGCGAGCAGCATCAGCATCAGCAGCATGTGCACCGTGTAGCGCGCCCATACCACCTGGGGAACGGGATAGTGCCCGGCGAGGAACTTGGCGGTGGTCTCCAGGACCGCGAAGCACAGGACCATGCACATCATGTAGAGGACCGCACGCGGGAAAGGCGCCAGCGCGCGCACGCGGGACAGGACGAAATCCACGGAGGAAGGCGTTGGTATGTTTTCGAGACGGTGTGTTCCGCATTCTACGCGACGGCCGACGCCTTCGCGCGGCCGCCGCGCGGCGACGCCCGCAGCCCAGGATGGGCGTATACTCCCGGTCCCGGAATGCCGATCGCGGCGGTTGCAGCGTCGCGATCCACTCGAGAGAACGCCCATGCGCACCGAAGTCCACGTCCACGGCATCCTTCCGCTCCGCCCCGGCGTCTCGCTGTCGCAGATCGAGACCGCGCTGCAGCCCTGGCTCGACTATCTCGACGTGGAGAGCCTCGACGAGCTCAAGAGCGTGCATCGCGACGAACCGGGCGTGGTCTACGACTCGCGGCGGCGCATGCTGGAGATCTGCTGGACCGGCGACGTGGGCCGCAATTTCCGCAAGGTGATCGAGGAGTCCCTGCAAGGCCTCTCGCGTGCCACCGAGCAGGCGACCGAGATCCAGCTCAGCTACTACCACGAGGACGGCCGCGACGAGATCGGCATCGTCTTCGTCGGCCCGAATCCCGAGAGCATCCAGGAGGCGCAGCGCAGACGCATGGCGGAAGACCTGTCCAACCTCCTGTCGCGGCACTTCAATCCTCAAGAAGTCTCCGAGGTGGTCAACCACGTCAACGACCTGTTCCTCAAGAGCTTCGAGCACAAGGGCGACATGGGCCAGGTCGAGGTGTCGACCGAACCGGCACGCATCTCGCGCGGACGCCGCCACCTGCACTGAACCTGCGGCGCGCGTGGGCGATTTGCCGCCTGAGCGTCAGGCCAGCGCCTGCACAGCCTCGTGCGTACTCAGGAACACCCGCCCCGGCGGCAGCCGGCGCAGCAGTTCGGTGTCGCGCAGCCGGTCCATCACCGGCCCCTTGACCTCGGCCAGATGCAGCGAGATCCCGGCGGCACGCACTGATTCCGAGAGCTTGACCAGCGTCTCCAGCGCGCTGAAATCGACGCCATTGATACCGCTGCACACCAGCACGAGGTGCTTCAACCGCGGCTGCTGTACGACGTACTGCATGAACGCCTGCTCCAGGTACACCGCATTGGCGAACGAGAGGTGCTCGTCCACGCGCAGCAGCATGATGTGAGGCCAGGTCTCCAGGCCGCTGTAGCGCTGTACGTTGCGAAAGTGCTCGGTGCCCGGCACGCGGCCGAGCACCGCCATGTGCGGGCGCGAGGCGCGCCAGATATAGGTGAGCAGCGACAGCACGACACCCACCACCAGCCCCTCTTCGATCCCCAGCGCGAGCACGCCGCAAGCCGTGGTGAGCAGGACGGCACCATCGATCCGGTCGTAGCGCCACGCATGCCACGCGGTTTTCACGTCGATCAAACGCGACACGGCGAAGATGATGATGGCCGCAAGCGCGGTCTTCGGCACCTGGTGCAGCAGCGGCGTGAACATCAATGCGACCAGCGCCACCAGCGCGGCGGTCAGGAGCGCTGCCGCCTGCGTCCGCGCGCCGGCATTGAAGTTGACCATGGTCCGGCTGAAGCCGCCGGCCACCGGCATGCCGCCCGAGAACGCCGCGCCGAGGTTGGCCGCCCCCAGGGCGATCAGCTCCTGGTTCGGATCGATGGCCTGGCGTCTGCGATTGGCCAGCGTCTTGGCGATGGACACGCTCTCGACGTAGCCGACAATGCCGATGAGTGCAGCCGAGGGCAGCAGGTCGATCAGCAGTCGACCCGCGGGCAGCGTCAGGCCGAGATCCGGAAGCCCCGCCGGGAGCGCGCCCACCACCGCCACCCCGTGCCGCGCATCCAGTTCGAGGGCGGCCACTGCAAACGTCCCGCCGCCCACCGCGAGCAGCGGTGCGGTCTTGCTCGCCGCCGCTGCGCTGCGCGCGGACATGCCGAGGCCGCACAGGATGCGCTCGAGCCGGCCGGCGGCGAACCACAGCAGCGCGAGCGAGCCGACGCCGATCGCCAGCGCGGCCGGGTTGAACGCGGCGAGAAGCGCGGGCAGGTCGGCGAACCGCCAGTCCCCGGGTATCGCAACGCCGAACAGCGCGGGAAGCTGCGCGGCCACGATGACCAGCGCAGCAGCGGTCGTGAATCCGCTCAGCACGGGATGGCCCAGGAAGTTCGCGAGCAACCCGAGACGCAGCACGCCCAGGGCGATCAGGACGAGCCCCGAGAGCAGCGCAAGCAGCAGGGCGGCCGTGAGGGGATGGGTGCCGGCCGGCATCTGCCCGAGCGCCTGCGCCACCATGATCGCCGCCACCGATACCGGACCCACCGCCAGCGTCCGGCTCGTGCCCAGCAGGGCGTACATGACAGGTGGGAGGATGCTGGCGTACAGCCCGGCCTGCGGCGGCAGCCCGGCCAGAAGGCTGAAGGCCATCGCCTGCGGGACGAGCAGGATCGCGGTCACCATGCCTGCGAGGAGATCGCCTTCGAGGTCGGCGCGCGAGTAGGTCCGCGCCCAACCGAGCAGGGGCACCATCCGGTGCAGCGACAGTCGCATGAGTCGTTCGATGGGGTGATGCGCGTTGCGGAAGCGTCAGAGAGTTCCTGATGTACACGCGATCGCGGGCGTGCTATCACGCCCTATGTTGCTGTTTGGCGTCGAGTTTCACACGCTCCCAGGCTCAATGAGGCAATCCCTGAGGCCGCGATAAAGCGTTAAGGCCCGCTGACTCTCCGGACGATACAACAACTGCGGAGAAGCCGGCCGACGCAGGTCCACGAGCATCGCACCCAGGTAGAAAACTTCTTGTTTCCGTTCGCACGACAACGCCTCGCGGCACTGCTGGCCGGCCTCTATGGAGCGGTCTCGGCGCTGTGGATCCTGCTCAGCGACCGTTTGGTCGAGGGCATGGCGCGCGACACCGAGCAACTCACCCGCCTGCAAAGCTACAAGGGGTGGGCCTTCGTCCTCCTCTCCACGGCGATCGTGTTCTTCCTGCTCGCGATCGTCCAGCGCCTGCGCCTGCGCAGCGAGGACGCCGCGCGGGCCTCGGCTGCCGCGCACGATCATCTGACCCGGATCTTCGATTCGATACCGGGCGGAATCTACGTGTTCCGCCGGGATGCCGAGGGCAGGATCTCGTTTCCCTATGCAAGCAAAGCGGTCGAGAACATCGTCGGGCTGCCGGCCGAGGCACTGCTGGCCGACGGCCGGTTGATCGGAACCTACATCCACCCCGACGACCGAGCCAGGGTGGAGGAGTCCGTGTCGGCCTCCGCGCGCGACCTGAGCCTGTGGCACGCCTCCTTCCGCATCCAGCATCCCACGCGAGGCACGTTGTGGATCGAGGGACGCTCGACGCCGGTCCAGCAGGCCGACGGTGCCGTCGTCTGGTATGGCACGCTGGACGACGTCACCACCCGTCGGGATGGAGAACGCGCGCTGCGCGAGAGCGAGGAGCGCCTGCGCCTCGCGCACGAAGCAGGCGACATCGGCACCTGGCTGCACGACATCCCGGGCGGGCGCATCCGCCTCGACGCGCGCGCACGCGAGCACTTCGGTCTGCGCGGCGACGAGTACACGGTGGCCGAGATCCAGGATCGCGTCCATCCCGACGACGTGGAGCGGCTGCGGGCAACGATTGCCGCGGCAATCGACCCGGACGAAGGCGATGGCCGCTACGAGACCGAGTACCGCGTGGTCCATCCCGACGGTTCCATCCGCTGGGTGGCGATCCACGCACGCGTGCACTTCGAGACGTCGGGTGGAACACGGCGTGCGATGGTGCGTGTTGGCACGACGCAGGACATCACCGCGCGCAAGCGCGGCGAGCAGCAGCTGCGAGACGGGCAGGAGCAGCTGCGCACCGCCCTGGAGGCGGCGCATCTGGGCACCTGGAGCCACGACGTGGTGACCGACACCATTGCCTTCGACGCGCGGGCGATGGTGCACTTCGGCCAGGCGCAACCCGTGATCGCCTGGTCACAGGCGCTGGCGCGCGTGCATCCGGAGGACCGCTCCAAGGTCGTGTCCATCGTCAGGCAGGCGATGAACGGCGCGAGCGGCGAAGGGCGATATGCGGTGGAGTACCGCGTGGTGCACGACGATGGCAGCGTCCGCTGGCTGGCCGTTCTCGGCCGCGCGCACTTCGAGGGCGAGGGCCGGACCCGGCGTGCCGTGCTGCGCATCGGAACCTCCCAGGACATCACCGAGCGCGTCCTCACGCAGGCCGCGCTGCGCGAAAGCGAGGCGCGCTGGCAGTTCGCGCTGGAAGGCACCGAACAGGGCCTGTGGGACTGGAACATGGTCACCGACGAGATGTACTTCTCCGACCGGTGGAAGGCAATGCGCGGCTGGGCGCCGCACGAGATCGAGAACGGCGTGCAGGAGTGGTCCTCGCGCGTCCACCCCGACGACCTGCAGCGCGTGCAGGCTGACGTCGAGCGTCACGTGAGCGGCGCGGAGCCGGTCTACCAGAGCGAATACCGCGTGCTGTGCAAGGACGGCGGATACCGCTGGATTCTCGACCGGGGCAAGGTCATCGAGCGCGACGCCGCCGGCAAGGCACGCCGCATGATCGGGACCAACACGGACATCGCGACCCGCAAGGAGATGGAGGCGGCACTGCGCGAGAGCGAGGCGCGCGCGAACCTCATCATCGACACGGCGCCCGACGCGATGATGGTCGTCGCAGCCGACGGGCGGCTGCTGCGCGCGAACGCGCGCGCCGCGCGCGTGTTCGGCTACGCCATCGACGAGATGCTGGCGATGAGCGTCGAAGACCTGATCCCGTCGAGGTTCCGGGCGCGGCATCGGGACGACCGGGCGAACTACGCGCGCGCCGCGTCGCCCCGTTCGATGGGCGAGGGCATGGCGCTTTTCGCCCTGCACCGCGACGGCACGGAGTTTCCGGTCGAGGTCAGCCTGGGACCGCTGCACGTGGCCGGCGAGTTGCAGACCGTGGTCATGCTCACCGACATCAAGCAGCGGCGCGAGGCCGAACTGAAGATCGAGCGGCTCGCCGAGATCATGAAGACTTCCGGCGACGTGCTCGCCCTGGTCGATCTGGAGGGACGCTTCCAGGAGGTCAATCCTGCCTATGCGCGGCTCTACGGCACCACGCCGGAGCGCATGCAGGGCCTGCACAAGGCGGAGGTGCTGCCGCGGGAGATCCTGGCCCAGGTGGAACCGGGGAGCGCGCGTGCGCTCGCCGGAGAGTCGAACCGCGTGGCGCTGCGGGCGACGTTCGCGGACGGACAGGAGCACGTGCTGGAACTGGACTACCGCCCCTTCATCTGGAACGGCGAGATCGCCGGGGTGGTGACCAGCGGCCGCGACGTGACGCAGCGCACGCAGACCGAACGCGCGCTGCGCGAGGCGCAGGCTGCGCTCGAGGCGCACCGCCAGCAGCTCGAGCGTACGGTCGCGGCGCGCACCGCCGAGCTGCGCCAGCAGGCGCGTTACCTGCGCACGCTGATCGACGGCTTTCCGTTCATGGTGTGGCTGAAGGACACCGGGCACCGGTTCCTCGCGGTCAACCGCGCCGCGGGAACGGTATTCCCGCTCTCCGCGGAGAAGATCCCGGGCAAGAGCGACCACGACCTCTTCCCCGCCGACTACGCCGAGCGCTACCGCGCCGACGACGAGGACGTGATGCGCACGCGCGCGCCCAAGTTGCTGGAGGAACCCCTCCAGGTCGACGGCCGGACGATCTGGCTGGAGACGTTCAAGGCACCGGTGATGGACGAGGACGGGACGATCCTCGGCACGGTGGGATATGCGCGCGACATCACCGAGCGCCGCGCGACCGAGCGCGCGCGTGAGGACGCGCTGGCGGAGGTCACCCGTCTCGCCCAGGCACGCAGCGACTTCCTCGCGAACATGAGCCACGAAATCCGCACGCCGCTCAACGGCGTGCTCGGTCTGGCGCAACTGGGGTTGCGCAACTGCGACGACACCCAGGCCCGCGACACCTTCTCGCGCATCGTGGATTCGGGGCGGCTGCTGCTGGGCATCGTGAACGACGTGCTCGACTTCGCCAAGATCGAGGCGGGCCGCCTCGAACTCGCCCGGGAGCCGTTCGAACTGGGACCGACCGTCGACCAGGCGGTCGCGCTCGTCAGCATGGGCATCCATGCCAAGGGCCTGCGCTTCGAGGTGCACGAGTCGCCCGATCTGCCTGCCCTGTGCGAGGGCGACGCCCTGCGTCTGGCGCAGGTGCTGGTCAATCTGCTGTCCAACGCGATGAAGTTCACGAACGACGGCGCGATCGTCCTGCGTGTGATGCCCGATGCCGACCACCTGCTGTTCGAGATCGCCGACAGCGGCATCGGGATGAGCGCGGAGCACATGAGCCGGCTGTTCATGCCCTTCGAGCAGGCGGACGGCTCGACGACCCGCCGCTTCGGCGGAACCGGCCTCGGACTGGCGATCACCAAGCACCTGGTGGAGGCCATGGGGGGCAGCATCCGCGCCGACAGCACTCCGGACGCAGGCAGCCGCTTCTTCGTGCGAATCCCGGCGCGCACCCTGCGCCCCGCCCCGCCACATCTGCCCCTCACCGTCGCGCTGGCCGGGCTGGATCCGGCCGAGGCCGATACGCTGGCCGATGCCCAGCGCGCACGCGGCGCCAGCGTGCGCTGCGGCAGCCTGGAGCTTTCGCACGATGTCGATGCCGACCTCGTCGTGTGCGACGCGGCGCGCCTGAATC
>CAYLTE010000104.1:0-8112 GCA_964386195.1 uncultured Burkholderiales bacterium
AGATCGATGATGAGTGCATCCTGACCGCGCGTCATGGCGAGGTAGACCTCGGCCAGCAGTTCCGCGTCGAGCAGCGCGCCGTGCAGCGTCCGCTGCGAGTTGTCGATCTCGTAGCGTTCGCACAGCGCGTCCAGGCTGTTGCGCTTGCCCGGGTGCAGGTCGCGTGCCATTCTCAGCGTGTCGGTGATCGGCTTGCAGTGCGAAGCAATACGGCCGAGGTTCAGCAGGGAAAGTTCGAAGTCGAGGAACCCGACGTCGAATGCGGCGTTGTGGATGATCAGCTCAGCGCCGCGCACGAACTCCAGGAACTCCCCGGCAACGTCGGCGAAGCAAGGCTTGTCCTGCAGGAATTCGCGCGTGAGTCCATGTACTTCCTGCGCGCCTGGGTCTATGTCGCGCCGGGGATCGACATAGCGATGGAACGTGCGCCGGGTCAGGCGGCGATTGACGATCTCGACGGCAGCGATCTCGATGATGCGGTGGCCGAGCGTCACCTCCAGTCCGGTGGTCTCGGTGTCGAGGACGATCTGGCGCATGCTCCCCCGCAGACGGTTCGTTCTGTGTTGTTCGATCGCAGTGCGGCGCGACCCGTGCACAGTCTAGCAGGCCAGGCGTGTTGCTTCGCGATTGGCTGCGTTCCGGATCACCAGGAGGCCGGCCGCGACCCGACCTGAAGGACACCGAGGTTGGCCAGCTCGTCGGCGCGCTCGTTGCCCGCATCGCCGGCGTGCCCGCGCACCCAGATCCACTCGATCTCGTGCAGCGCCACGAGCGCGTCGAGCTGCGTCCACAGGTCCACGTTCTTGACCGGCTTGCGGTCGGCAGTCTTCCAACCCCGCCGCTTCCAGTCGTGGATCCAGACCGTGATTCCCTGCTGGACGTACTTCGAATCGGTGTGCAGGCGCACCCTGCACGGGCGCTTCAGCGCCTGCAGTGCCTTGATGACCGCGGTCATCTCCATCCGGTTGTTGGTCGTGTTCGCCTCGCCCCCGTGCAGCTCCTTCACGGTACCCGCGCTTCTCAGAAGCACACCCCAGCCGCCGGGGCCCGGATTGCCCTTGCACGCGCCGTCGGTGTAGATGTCGACGATATCGCTCATCGGCCGCGACGCTCGGCGCGGCTGCGCGAGACACCGCGCTCGTGCTCCCGCACCCGATGCGGCACCGGCGCGAGGCGCTTGCGCTTGGCGAGATCGGTCCTCCAGCGCGGGGTGATCACGCGTGTACCGTGCACGCGCTTGATCCCGTGCAGGAAGTACACCCCGCCCGCAAACGGCCACCAGCGGTCTCCGGCGTGCTCCATGAAGGCACAGCGGCCGAGCCACTTCTCCCCCTGCATCGGCGGCACGTAGCCGCACATGCGGCCACCGGCGATCTCGAATCCGAGCAGTGCCATCCAATCCTTCAGCCTCGACAGCGTGATGAACTGGCCGCGCCACGGATACTCGCTGCGCTCCTTGCCGAAGAGGCGACGCATTCCCCACAGGCTCCACGGGTTGAACCCCGACACGATGACGTGGCCCTCGGGCATCAGCGCGCGCACAACTTCGCGCAGCACCTGATGGGGGTTGTCGCTGAATTCGAGCACGTGCGGAAGCAGGATCAGATCCGCGCTGCTGCCGAGGATGGGGAGCTGTTCGCACTCGGCACGCACCTGCGCAGGGCCGCTGGGCCCGATACGGCAGCGCAGCGGCATGCGGTTCGCGCGCAGGAAATCGAAGCGATTCAGACCGACCTGGAAGGCGTTGAAGCCGAACACGTCGGCCACCTCGTCGTCGAAATAGGCCTGTTCACAGGCCCCGAGGTGCATTCCAAGCGGGGAATCGAACCAATCCCCGTTCGACTCGGTCTCCATGGACATCGGATTCAGGCCGTGGTGGGTTTCGACGTGGAGCCAATGAAGGTAAACTTCGCGCCTGCGCGCGCCGTCGCCGGCGGTGCTTTGCTGTCGTTGTGTGCAGACAGCTTCCGATCGGTCAGCAGTAATACGGAATCAGCCAAACGGTGCGACACGCTCGAGCAGCTTCCAGAATTCATGCCTCCAGCATTGCCGCGCTCCGGACATCACGTCCGGCAGGTGCGGGACACTCCGGGCACTTCCAAGTGGTTCGTATTATGGAGGAAAGCCGGAGGATTGTCCGATGCGATCCGTCTCTTGCGCGCGGCCCCTACGTGGTCCGCAGGGGCGTGGTTCTTGCATCGATGACGCTCCGGGCAGCCCCTACAGCCGGAGTTTGCATTTGAGACAGGCTAGATCACGCACGCCAGCACGCTCGCGACGCGACGACCGCGCGCGGCATGCGCGCGGCAACCGCTTCGTCCTCGGCCTTCTCGCTGTCGCCGTGCTCGTCACGGGATCGGGCGGAGCCTGGGCTGACGGCGCACTCATCGGGGCGCCGATCGTCGGACGCGGTGACGTTTCACCTTCGCCGCAGGCACATCTGCGCATTGGCTCCGAGGCGCTCGTTCTCGTTCCTGCCGCTCCCGATGGAACACCGCGGTTGCCGATTCCGGTCGCCGAACCGGCCGCTCGGCACGAGCTCGAGCTGGCCGACGTAGGCGAGGCCTATGCGACCGGCGAGCCCGTCATCGAGTGGCACGACCCTGACGGCATCCTGCAGTACGGCGACTTGTGGGATCGCGTGCGCACCGGCTTCGCCATGGACGAGATCGACAGCGCGCTGGTTCAGCGCCACGAAGCGTGGTACCTGAATCGGCCCGAATACTTCGCGCGCATGGTCTCGCGCAGCCGCCGCTATCTGTATCACATCGTCGAGGAACTCGAGAAGCGCGGCATGCCGATGGAGATCGCGCTGTTGCCGATGATCGAGAGCGCGTACAACCCCGTGGCCCAGTCGCACATGCGTGCCGCCGGCATCTGGCAGTTCATCCCCTCGACGGGACAGAAGTACGGCCTGACGCAGAACTGGTGGTACGACGGGCGGCGCGACGTGCTTGCCGCCACGGACGCGGCACTCGACTACCTGCAGTACCTGCACCGCCGCTTCGGCGACTGGGAACTGGCGCTCGCCGCCTACAACTGGGGCGAGGGAGCGGTCAGCCGCGCGATCACGAAGAACCGCAAGGCCGGGAAGTCGACGCGCTACAAGCATCTGCGCATGCCCAAGGAGACGCGCAACTACCTTCCGAAGCTGCAGGCGGTGAAGAACATCGTGGCCGACCCGAAGGTCGTCGGCATCGATCTCGAACCCGTGCCCAACCGCCCCTACTTCGCGGTGGTCAAGGCGCCGGAACACATCGACGTCGCGCTGGCCGCCAGGCTCGCGAACGTTCCGCTCGAGGAATTCAGGTATCTCAATCCCGGCCACAGCCGCGCCGTGATCACGCCCGTCGCGAACCGCGAATTGCTGGTGCCGGTCGACAAGGTCGACGTCTTCAACGCCAACCTGCAGAGCAACGACCAGCCCCTCGTCACCTGGCAGACCTACCAGCTCAAGCGCGGCGAGACGCTGCAGTCGGTCGCCGCGAAGTTCGACATCGGCATCGAGCGCCTGCGCGAGGTCAACGGACTGTCCGGCCGGCGCCCGCTGCGCCCCGGGGCCATGCTGCTCGTGCCGCGGGGGGACGATGCCGAGACGAGTCTCGACGAGACCTTCGACAGCGCCGAGTTCAAGGCCCCGCTCGAGGATCGCACGCACCGCGTGATCTACCGTGTCAAGCGCGGCGATACGCTGACTGGGATCGCCCGCCGCTACGGTGTCTCGTTGAACCAGCTGAAGGAATGGAACGGCCTGCGCAGCGGCAACATCCGCGTGGGACAACGCCTGAGCATCTGGGAGGCGGCCGGCGCGACCGGCGGCAAGAGCAAGACCGTGAAGCGCGCAGCCGCTCCGGCAAAGAGCAAGAAGGCCGGCGCCAGTGCGGCCAAGAAGAAGGCGACGGCCAAGGGCGGCTCGAAGTCGTCCAAGAGCGCCAAGACGCCGAAGTCCAAGCAGGCCAAGAGCCCGAAAGCCGCACAGACCGCCGGCAACTAGCCGACTTCTTCGTCGTAGAGGTGGCAGTGCACCAACTGCCCCGAGGCGAGTCGCCGCGCGGCAGGGTATTGCGTCCGGCAGCGCTGCATCGCGTCCGGACAGCGCGGATGGAAATGACAGCCGCGCGGGGGATCGGCCGGCGAAGGCAGCTCTCCTCCCAGCCGAATCGTCGCCGGGCGATCCGAGCGGTGAACCGACGGCACCGCCGACAGGAGGGCCCGGGTATAGGGATGCGCGGGCTTGCGCAGCACGTCGTCGACGCCGCCCCGTTCCACGATCCGGCCCAGGTACATCACCGCCACCTCGTGCGCCAGATACTCGACCACCGCGATGTTGTGGGTGATGAACAGGTAGGCCAACCCCAGGCGCGACTGCAGTTCCTTTAGCAGATTGAGGATCTGCGCCTGCACCGACACATCGAGCGCGCTGGTCGGCTCGTCGCACACGATCAACTTCGGCTCGACGGCGAGTGCCCGGGCGATCGCGATGCGCTGGCGCTGCCCGCCTGAGAACTCGTGGGGATAGCGCCACTTCATCGCCGGCTGCAGGCCAACCTGCTGCAGGATCGCATCGATGCGTTCCTCGCACTGCGATTCGTCTGCGGCGATGCCGAGCGAGGTCATGCCTTCGGCAATGATGTCGCGCACACGCATGCGCGGATTGAGCGAGGCGTATGGATCCTGGAAGATGATCTGGATATCGCGCCTGCGCACGCGGAGCCGGGCGCCGGAAAGCGTGGTCAGATCCTCGCCCTGGAACATCACGCGGCCCGCATCCGGCTTCAGCAGTTGCAGCAGACCGCGGCCCGCCGTGGTCTTGCCGCACCCCGACTCTCCGACGAGTGCGAGGGTCCGATGCGAGGCGATGCGCAGGTCGACGCCGTCGACCGCCTTCACGTACCCCACCACCCGCTTGAGCACGCCTCGGCGAATCGGGAAGTGAATGCACAGCCCCTCGACGTCGAGCAGCGATTGCTGCCCGGTCCCATCCTCGAGCGACGCGTCGTGGACGCCGACACTGCGTTCGACGGCGGCGTTGCCGGCATCGCGCGGCGCCCCCGATCCGCCGGCCGCGTACAGATGGCAGCGCACCTGCTGGCCACCGCCCAGGTCGAGGATCTCCGGCTCTCTGGTGCGGCACACGTCCATGGCGCGATCGCAACGTTGCGCGAACCGGCAGCCGCGGAAGCTCTGCGCGAGGTGCGGAACGGCGCCGGGAATGGTCGCCAGCCGACGGTTCCGCCCACCCGCTGCGTCGGGCAGTGCGGCGAACAGTCGCTGCGAATACGGATGCGCCGGGGTCGAGAAGAACTTCGCGCGCGGAGCCGACTCCACGATCTGGCCGGCGTACATCACGGCGACGTGGTGCGCTGTCTCGGACACCACGGCGAGGTCGTGCGTGATCAGCAGGATCGCCATGGCGCGTTCCCGCTGCGCGCTGCGGAGCAGTTCGAGAACCTGCGCCTGGATGGTCACGTCGAGGGCGGTGGTCGGCTCGTCGGCGATCAGCAATGCCGGATCTGCCGCGAGCGCCATCGCGATCATGACGCGCTGCTTCATGCCTCCCGACAGCTGAAAGGGATACTCGTGCAGCCGTCGAGCGGCGTCGGGTATGCCGACCTGCTCGAGAAGCGCCCGCCCCCGCCCGAGCGCGTCGCCCTTTGCCGTGCCGTGGCGATCGAGCACCTCGATCAACTGGTCGGCCACGGTGAGCACCGGGTTCAGACTCGTCCCCGGTTCCTGGAAGATCATCGCCATCCGCGCGCCGCGCACGTCGCGCATGCGGTGCTCGGGCAGCGCGAGAACGTCGTCGCCATCGACGAGTACCTGTCCCGATACGACATGCGCCGCGTCGGGCAACAGGCGCATCAGGGACAGCGCAGTGAGGGACTTGCCACATCCCGACTCGCCCACGAGCGCGAAGGTCTCACCCGGCGCGATCCGGAAGGAGACGCCATCCACCGCGTTCGATGTGCCGGCGGAGGACTCGACCAGCGTGCGCAATCCGCGCACGTCGAGCAGTGCGCGGGGGGCGTTCATGCGCTCCTCGCGCGCAGCCGCTGCGCGGGGCGAAACGCCGCCGGCAGCGCCCAGCTGCTGCGCATGCGGGGGTCGAATGCGTCGCGCACGGCGTCGGAGAACAGGTTCGCGGCGAGGACGAGCACGAACATGAATACGAACGCCGCCGCCAACGACCACCACACCATCGGCTCGCGCGCCAGTTCCAGACGGGCGTTGTTGATCATGGTGCCGAAGCTGATCATCGACGGGTCCACCCCCACTCCGATGTAGGACAGCACCGCCTCTGCCAGGACCAGGCCGCTGAAGTCCATCACTGCGGCAATCAGCACGATGTGCATGACGTTGGGCAGGAGATGGCGTGCGAGGATGCGCGCGTCGCTCACGCCGAATGCCCGCGCGGCCTGCACATAGTCGGCCTCACGCAGCTTCAGCGCTTCGCCGCGCAGCAGCCGGCACAGTCCGGTCCAACCGGTCACGCCGAGGATCAGGCACAGGAACAGCAGCCTGACGTCGGCCCGCTCGGTGACGGTCTCGAACAGTTCGGGTCGATTGTCCATCCACACCTGCGTCAGCAGCACCGACGCGGCGATCAGCAGCACGCCCGGGATCGAACTGAGCGTGGTGTACACGTACTGCACCACGTCGTCGATCCATCCTTTGAAATAGCCGGCCATCAGGCCCAGCACCACCGCGAACGGCAGCATCACCAGCGTCGTCAGGGTGCCGATCACCAGGCCCGTGCGGATGCTCTTCAGCGTCTGGTAGAGGATGTCCTGACCGACCTTGTCGGTACCCAGCACGTGATAGGCGCCGGCCAGCACGTAGACCGGGCCGGCGACGGCGAGGAGCAATCCGAGGGTGACCAGCATCGCGCGCCAGGGCACCTCGGTTCGTCCGTGCACCACATCGGCGACGGCGTCGGCGAACCCGCTGCCGCGAATCGCCGCGAGCAGGGCTGCGAGCCCCATCGACAGCAGGGTCCACAGCGCCAGACCCAGCCCCAGGCCGGCCAGCGTCTTGCGCGCGATGTCCGGCCATCGCTGTGTCGCCGGATCCTGCAGGTGCGCACCGCCGTACCGCAACCGCGGAAACTCTCGTACTTGCGTGCCGTCGGGCCGCGTGACGCTCTCTCTGGAGAATGCATAGGCGGCGAGCGGCGCCGAATAGGTGCGCTCGGTACGCGTGCGCAGCCCGTCCGCCAGCGCGTCGAAGGCGCTGCGCACCTCGGCAGCGTAGTTGACGGGACCCGGCGCACTGCCCCCGCCATCGAGGCGCGGTCGATAGTGCAGCGAGTCGAGCAGTCCGACCGCCGCGAACGCGGCCAGGACCACGAGCGCACTCGTGCCGCTGCGGCTGCGCGCCACCTTCGTCCAGGGTGCGCGCAGGTGTTCGTGACGCCGCACGTGCCAGCCGAACGCGACGATCGCCACGACCAGCAGGAACACCAAGGCATCGGTCCACAGGATGACGGGCAGGAATGGCATCGACTACTCCAGCCGGATCCTGGGATCGGCAAGCGTGTACGAGATGTCGGTCAGGATCAGACCGAGGATGTACAGCACCGCCCCGAGATAGACCATCGCCCTCACCACGGCGAAATCCTGCGCGTTGATCGCGTCGATCGTATAGCTGCCCAGACCCGGTATCCCGAAGAAGGATTCGAGGACCAGGCTGCCGATGAACAGCGCGGGGATCGCCACCACCACACCCGTAAGGATTGGAATGAGACCGTTGCGCAGCACGTGGCCGAAGAGCACCCTGCGCTCGGACAGGCCCTTGGCGCGCGCTGTGCGCACGTAATCCTTGTTGATCTCCTCGAGAAAGATCGTGCGGTACAGACGCGTGCTCGCGCCGATGCCGCCCACCACGCCGATCAGCGCGGGTAACACCACGAAGCGCCATGCCTGCACGCCATCCCCGAAACCCGAGATCGGCACGAGGTTCCACAGCTTGCTCACCAGGTACTGGCCGCCGATGATGTAGAACAGGCCGGAGATCGACATGGCGGCGACACACAGGATGACGCCGGCGAAGTCGAGATAGGTTGCACGGAAGAAGGCCAGTCCGAGTGCGAAGGTGACGTAGCAGGCCAGTCCC
>CAYLTE010000104.1:8122-13516 GCA_964386195.1 uncultured Burkholderiales bacterium
ACCAGAAACATCGGCAGCGCGATCGCCAGGCTCGGACCCATCCGCTGGCGGATCTCTCGGGAGATGCTGCGCCCGTCCTCGGCCCTGCCGAAGTCGAACCAGAACAGGCTCACCGACTTGTCGAAGAAGATCGTCTCGGTGAATCGGGACGCCCCCGGTGCGGCGTCGTTGTAGAGCATCGGCTTGTCGTAGCCGCGTTCGGCCTTCCACTTCTCGATCGCCTCCGGCGTCACGCGCTTCTGCCCCAACTGCATACGGGCGACGTCGTCGGGGGTGTTCACGAAAAAGAACAGCGCGAAGGTGATCAGGTTTACGCCGATCAGGATCGGAATGGCGTGCAGGATGCGCCGGACGATGTAGGCGAACATGTCAGTTGGCGTGCGTGCCGACCATGGCCGCCGCCCGTTCGCGCCTTCGCCACGTCCGCACGGCCGGCGCGACGATTGCCACGAGCGCGAGCGCGCCCAGTCCCAGGGGCCAGAGCTTCGGGCGGTTCCACGCGTGGCGCAGCCGCTCGCGCAGCGCGGGATCCACCCGCTGGTACTTGAGCGTGTTGTTGGCCAGCTTGTTCGGCTTGCGATTGCTCACCCACTGGTGGGCGAGCGCGAAGTCCTTCGGGTGGAAACCGCCTGCCCACGGCGCATCCCGGTGCAGGATCGCGAACATCTCGTCGATCAGCGCCTGGCGCTCCGGTCCGTTGTCCATCTCGCGCACGCGTTCGAACAGGCGGTCATACTCGGGGTTGGCGTAGTTGGCCGCATTCTCCCCATTGAACTTCGCCTTGCCCTGGGGGCCGTAGAGCAGAAAAAGGAAGTTCTCGGGATCGGGATAATCGGCGTTCCATCCGAGGTAGAACAATTGTGCCGCGCCCTTGCGCAGCTTCTCCTGAAATCGGTTGAAGTCGCTGGTGCGCATCACCAGTTGCACATCGATGCGCTGGAACTGTTTGATCAGCCAATCGGAGCGCGCCTTCGCCCCCACTCCGGTCAGCGTGCTGTCGAAGTAGACGATCAGCGGCTTGCCGGTCTCGCGATCGATGCCGTTCGCGTAGCCCGCTTCCGCCAGCAGGCGCTTCGCCTCATCCACCGGCTTGCGTCGAGGGGCGCCGCTCACCCACTCGTACACCGTCGGGTTGATGCCCGCTTCGCCTTCGCGTACCCCGAAGATGCCCGGCGGCACCGGCGAGTGCATGGGCAGGCCGCGCCCGTTCATGAAGATCGAAATGAAATCCTCCTGGTCGATCGCGATGGAGATCGCCTGCCGCAGCTTGCGCGCGCGCTCCCCGTCGCCGCCGACCACGGGGTCGAGCATGTTGAATCCGATGTACATGGTGGAGACCGCGACCGAGGTCTGGAGGGAGATCCCCTGCTCGACCATCTTGGGACTGAGCCGCGGCTCGCCGGTGCCCCCGATCTGGATCACCTGATCGAAATTGTCGGAGCTGATGCCCGAGGCATCGTAGTAGCCCTGGAGGAATTTGTTCCAGTAGGGAATCTGCTCCTTCTCGAGACTGAACACCACGCGCTCGATGAAGGGCATGGGCTTGCCGGCATCGCGCAGCAGGCCGGCCGCGGCGTCCTGCGCTTCGCCGGTCTCCGGATAGGGTTCGCCGGGCCAGTGCGGATTGCGCTCCAGAACCATCTGGCGGTTGGGATCGTTGACCGTCAGCATATAGGGACCGCTTCCCACCGGAAACCAGTCCAGCGTGAGATTGCGCTGCGCCATGCCCGGCTGCGCGTAGAAGCGGTCCACCTCCTTCGGAACCGGCGAGAAGAACGGCATCGCCAGCCAGTACGCGAACTGCGGATACTTGCCACGGATCCGGATTCGATAGGTGAGCCGATCCACGGCCTGCACGCCCGCGATCTCGTGGCGATCCAGATCGAGCCACGCATCCGCAGGCGCCTCCCGCGCCATCTCCCCGACCTGTTCGGCGTACTCCGACAGACCGACGATGTAGGTTCTCATCAGGCCCGCGATCGGTGAGTGCAGGCGCGGATGCGCGAGTCGCTTGATCTGGTAGACGAAATCTGACGCCTCCACCTCCCGCGTCCCGTGAAACGGAAAGTCGGTCGGCGCATGGATGCCATCGAGATCGGCCTCGGTCAGGCGTTCATAGCGCAGGGCGCCCTGCTCGTCGCGCGCGAATGCCGGATGGGGTTGGTAACGCAACCCGGGGCGCAGGCGTACCTCGTAGACACTGTATGCGACCTCGCCGCCCGGCACGTCGTCCGGCAGGCGGTTGTGGTCCGCGTCGAAGTACGCGGGCCGAGGGACCTCCACCGCGGCGAGCGGGACGAGTTCGTGCGGACGCTTCAGGTAGTGATACTGCAGGGGTGGCGTGTAGATGTTGGCGATGAACGCGTATTCGTTCTCGGCGTAGGACTGCACCGGATCGAGGTGCTTGGGGCGCTCGACGAACGAGGTGTAGAGAACGTTGGCGCCTGCGTCCGAGGCGGGATAGGGGTTGTTCCACGGCGAGCCGCACGCGCCCAGCAGGAGCGCGCAGAGCACGGCCGGAATCCGCAGCAGGCGCGACATGGGAACCCAGTGTACACCGCCGGCGGCGGACGACCGGGGATCTTCGCGGCTTGAACGATATAATCCCGCGCATCGTCGATGGAGGCACGCATGGGCTTTCTGCAGGACAAAAAGATCCTCGTCACGGGCATGTTGAGCAACCGCTCCATCGCCTACGGCATCGCCCAGGCGATGCGGCGAGAGGGTGCGCAGCTCGCCTTCACCTACCAGGGCGAAGGCGTCAAGGAGCGCGTGCTCAAGCTCGCCGAGGAATTCGAAACCGACCGGGTCTATTCCTGCGACGTGACCAGCGACGAAGAGATCGCCCGCCTGTTCGTCGACCTGGGTACGGTCTGGGATGGTCTGGACGGGCTCATCCACTCGATCGCATTCGCACCGCGCGAGGCGCTGGCAGGAGACTACCTGGACAGCGTCACGCGCAGCGCATTCCAGATCTCCCACGACATCAGCAGCTACAGCTTCGCGGCGCTCGCGAAGGCCGCATTGCCGATGATGGTTGGCCGCAACGGCGCCCTGCTCACGCTCAGCTACCTGGGGGCGGAGCGCGCCATGCCCAACTACAACGTCATGGGAGTGGCCAAGGCCAGCCTCGAGGCGAACATGCGCTACATGGCCTTCAGCCTGGGACCGAAGGGGATCCGCGTCAACGCCATCTCTGCCGGGCCGATCAAGACGCTGGCCGCGGCGGGCATCGGCGGCTTCGGAAAGATCCTCGCCTACAACGAGAAGGTCGCGCCGCTTCGCCGCAACGTCACCACCGAGGAGGTGGGCAACAGCGCGGCCTTCCTATGCAGCAATCTGGCCAGCGGCATTACCGGACAGGTGCTCTACGTGGATGCCGGCTTCAACATCGCCGCATTCAACGTCGAGTAGGCCGCAGCGCAGCGATCCTTGTCGGAACCTGCGCGCTGGCGCCCGGTCAGGAATTGCCCTCGAGCGCCTGGGCATTGATCTTCACATCCGCCTTCTGTCGCTGGCTCACCACGGCGGAGACGGCTGACTCCATGCCGACCATCTGCTCGACCTGACTGCCCAGCGCCTTGCGCTGTTCCGGGTTGATCGAGGACGCCTCGACCACCCGGCTGATGCGGAACACCACGAAGCGGCCGTCGGCCAAAGTGTGTCCGACGTAGGCGGGCAGCTTCGCCGTGTCCGCCGAGAACACAGCCTGCGCGGCCTCGGGCGGAATTGCACCTTGGCGCTGATCCCGATTGATCATCTCCGGGGCTGTCCAGGAAAGGTCGGCCCTGTCGCCCTTGCGCAGCGCGGCCAGCGCTGCCTCGCCCTGCGTCTTCGCGAGCTGGGCGGCCTTCTCCTGCGTCAGCCGCTGCACGACCTCGCCGCGCACTTCGTCGAGCGTGCGCTGCTGAGAAGCCTGGTGATCGATGACGCGGGCAGACAGCAGCAGCGTGGGCGCGACCTCGGTCGCCTCGATGTTGCGGCGTTCCTCGATCACGTCTTCCTTGAACAGTGCCGTCAGCACCTTCTCGTGGTTGAGCAGCGGGGCGTCTTCCGAACCCATCGGTGAGAGCCAGTCGCTCTTCTGCACCTCGATACCGAAGCGATCGGCCACCGGCTCGAGCGTGTCCGGCTGCTCGTAGACCAGGTTGCTGAACTCTTCCGCCGCTTCGGCGAAGCGCTTGTTCGCCTCCTGCTTGCGCAGGTCGGCTTCCAGCTGTGCCTTCATCTCGTCGAAGGTGGGAACCGGCGCCGAGCGGATCGACTCCAGCTTGATCACGTGGAAACCGTATCTGGTTTCCACCGGTCCGGCGATCCCCCCTTCGCGCATGGAGAACATCGCGTCGTCGAAGGGCTGCACCATCTGCTTGCGCGGCACGAAGCCGAGGTCCCCGCCCTCGAATGCAGAGCCCGGGTCCTCGGAGTGCTTCATTGCCAAGTCCGCGAACTCGGCCGGTGCGCTGCGCGCCTGGACGAGGAGTTCCTCCGCGCGCTTCCTGGCCTCGGCCTTCTGTTCGGGACTCGCACCTTCCTCGACACTGACGAGGATGTGCCTCGCCCTGCGCTCCTCGGCACCCTGGATCGCTGCCTTGCGCTCTTCGTATGCCGCGGCGAGCGCCTCGGGCGCCACCTGGATCTGACGCTGGATGTGGTCGAACGACAGCACGGCGTACTCCGCCTTGATCCGCTCGGGGATTTTGAACTCGTCCTTGTGTGCATCGAAGTACGCCTGGAGTTCGCTGTCCTCGATCTTCACCTTCGCCTGCAATCGGGCGGGATCGAACTCGGCCTGGCTGACTTCGCGCTGCTGCGAGCGGATCCGGTAGATCCGATCCAGCACCTCACCGGGCACGAACGCGCTCGCCGCGAGGTTCGTGCGCAGCCGGCCGACCATGAGATCCCGGCGCAGCAGCGCCTCGAACGACTGCTCGCTCATACCCCGGTTGCGCAGCGCCGCCTCGTACAGCGCGCGCGAGAATGGCCCGGTCCCTTCGTTCTCCCTGAACGCGGGCAATTCGGCGATCACCTGCCGCAGCTCGGCATCCGATACACGGATGCCCGCGTCGATCGCGGCGCGGTAGGACACCTGCTGATCGACCAGCGCGTCGAGCACCGCCTTACGCACCTCAGGGCTGTCCAGCATCGCCTGGTCGACGCGCCCGCCCATCGACTGGCGCAGCTGTTCCTGGCGGGACTGAAGCGCCTGAGCGAACTCCTGCGCGCTGATAGGTGTACCGTCCACTTCCGCCATCCTGCCGGCGGCGGCTCCATCCCTGGCGTAATACTCCAGGCCGAAGAAGGCGAACGGGATGGCCAGGAGGAATACGATGACGCCGGTAACGATCTTGTGGCTCTTGAAATAGTCGAACATGTGGATGTGCCTCTCGCTCCGGA
>CAYLTE010000105.1:0-13333 GCA_964386195.1 uncultured Burkholderiales bacterium
GGCATAGATCGGCAACGCGGTGGCGGCCCACTGCGCGGAGGACAGCACGGGCATCACCCGGTAGTCGCCGAACATCGGCGCGAGGCAGGCCTTGATCGAGGCGCCCACCTCGTCGTTGGTCTCGTAGAACTTGCTGTTGAAGCCGCCCACGTGCAGGTGATCCACGCCGGCCAGCCGGCACACCTTCTGGTAGGCGGAAAAGCCCATCCCCAGCAGCGGGTGGCGCGAGAGCGCACCGAAGAACGCACGGTGGCCGTGAATCGGCAGTTCGCAGTGGCGGCGCACGTGCGCGAGCGCAGCGAAGCCGACGCTGTTGATGTTGACCATCACGCAGGTGCCGCCGAGGCGCTTCACCAGATCGTGCGCGCGCAGCATGTGATCGATGTCGCCGCTGATGTTGAACGCGTACATCGTCTTCTTGCCGGTTTCATCCGCCACGCGGTCGATCTCGCGCATCGCCGCGCGCACCCGCTCCTCGAACGGCGCGTAGAGCGGATCGGCCTGCAGTTCGTCGTCCTTGATGAAATCGAGGCCGGCGAGCGCCAGATCGCGCACGAGGACGGCCAGCGCATCGGTGGACAGTCCGATGGAGGGCTTGACGATGGTGCCGATCAGCGGCCGGCCGTGGACATCGGCGAGACGCCGCGTGCCTTCGATGCCGAAACCGGGGCCGGGGTACTTCTGCGCGAACGCCGGGGGCAGTTCGAGATCTTCGAGCCGACAGCCTGAGAGCTCCTGCAGTTCGTACAGGTTGCCGGCGACGGTGGCGAGCAGACTCGGTATCGACGGTCCGAAGTTGTGCAGCGGAAAGGCGATGACGACGCGGCCGCGGCGGTAGCGGGTGCCGCTGGCGTTGTCGCGCGGCGCCTTCGATCCCGGCAGGCTGGGCCGGTCGACCGTATCGAGCGCCTCGATGCTGCGCACCTGGGCGCCGTAGCGCTCCTTGAGCTCGTTGGTCTCGCCGGGGACGGAGACGAAGGTGCCGCTCGACTGCTCGCCCGCGATGACCGCGGCGGCGTGCTCGAGCGGATGCGGCGTTTCGATCAGGTAGGTCGCGAGGACCTCTTCGCGGTTCGTTTGCATGGTCGCGGCGCTCGGAATCGGTCGTGGCGTTCGGAATCGTCAGTGCGGAGTTTATCCCTCGACGAGAAGAAATGAATTCCGGATTTATCCCGATGTGGCGACTTGTCTGGAAAAGTTTTCTTCCCGCTGCCTGCTTCGCAGTAGAGCCACACTTCGATAGGGCCGTTCTCCGGCAGGATGGGCGCCGAGGTCGGCATTGACCCGCTCTCGGCGCTCGTGTACCAACTGCGTTCCATCGAATCGAAGAGGGCAGGCCGACCGATGCGCGCCGATGCGATGTTCCCCTCCAGGGTCGACACATGGCTGGCCATGCTGGTGCTCGGCTCCCTGGCCCTTGCGGTCTATCAGGCCTGGGCGCTGTACGCGACGGCGCCGCAGGAAAGCCTCCTCGCGGCGGGCATTGCACTGGGCGTTTTCGTCCTGGTGCTGGCGCTCACGTGGCCGTGCACGTACACCTTGACCGATACCCATCTCGTGGTGCGCGCGGGCATCGTGCGACATCGTATTGCCTACCGGGACATCAGCGGCGTGCAGCCCAGCCGCAGTCTGTGGGCAGGGCCTGCATTGTCCCTGCGCCGGGTCAAGGTGACCTACGCTGGCCGATTCGTCCTGATCTCGCCCAGGGAACGCCCGCGCTTCATCGAGGAACTCCAGCGTCGCGTCGCGCAGTCGAGGGAGTCAGGCGCTTCCCTGCGCGGGTAGGCTTCGGTTCGGCCTCTCGGGCAGGCATTCACGCGTGCGGCCGCGCTGTATGGGCAGACAGCCGGGCAGGTAGTGACTTGATTCGATGCTTGTGGTTATATAACGGCGCCGACAGAAGAATGCGAGGTGCATGACGCAGGTTTGGGGCCGTTGGCCGGGAATTTACATTGCTGCATTGCGGAAAAGAACCCGCCATGACTCGAGCAAATTCCCGGTGCCGTTTCGGCCGCGTTTGAATCAGAAGTCCCGATCAGAAAATGTCCGGTGGACCGTGCTGCGCCGAGGCGCGAAGCGGCCGGCCGGCACGCGACGACAAATACAAGGGCAGGAGGAGATCGATGCAGGACGTCATCGTCATCGACCAGGCCGTACCGAAAGTCGTGCAGGACATGCTGGAGAACATCGCACTGGGTGACAAGATCAACTGGTGCCGGAGCGGCGGCGCGACCTTTGGCGCCGGCACGTCGCAGATCTTCCCCGTTACGTCCAATTCCGTCGACGCACCGCAATTCACCCACCTGATCTTCGACACCAAGCAGCCGGTGTCGCAGCTGTTTCCGATCCTGCTGCCGGTCATCACCGCCATTCCGTACACCATCAAGCAGCTCATCCGCATCAAGATGAATCTCGGTGTGTACGCGGACCTGAAGAATCCCGACGCCCACGGCATGCCGCACGTGGACTTCACCGAGATCAAGGAGCCGCTGATGACCGCGATCTACTACGTCAACGACAGTACCGGCGACACCCTGATCTTCGACCAGCGCTTCGGTCACAAGGGTGCGCTCACCGTCAAGGCACGGGTGACCCCGAAGAAGGGCAGGCTGGTGGTGTTCGACGGAGGCTTGCTGCACGCCGGCAACACGCCCCGGACGCAGGGCCCGCGCGTGAACATCAACTTCAACGCCTTCGTCTACGACGGGGCGCAGACGGTCGAGGCGGCCGCCGCCTGACACGCGGCAGACGCAGCCCGCGCGGCGGCTGCGCGTCGACGGCTCATGAGCCAGGCAGCCGATAGTCCTTGTAGTCCTCGCGCAGTTTAGTCTTGAGCAGCTTGCCGGTGGCCGTATGCGGAAGGTCGTCGACGAATACGACATCGTCGGGCATCCACCACTTGGCGACCTTGTCCTTGAAGAAGTCTAGGAGTTGTTCGCGCGTGAGGGTCGCGCCCGGCTTCTTCACGACGATGAGCAGCGGCCGCTCGTCCCACTTCGGATGCGCGACGCCGATCACCGCGGCCTCCTTGACGTCGGGATGCGCGACCGCGGTATTCTCCAGGTCAATCGAACTGATCCACTCGCCGCCGGACTTGATGACATCTTTCGAGCGGTCGGTGATCTGCATGAAGCCGTCGGGATCGATGGTGGCCACGTCACCCGTGGGGAACCACTTGCGTCCGTGCTCGTCCTCGCGCAGCGGATTGCCGCCTTCGCCCTTCATATACTCGGCCGTTACCCAGGGGCCGCGCACGAGCAGATCGCCGAACGCCTTGCCATCCCAGGGCAGTTCCTTGCCCGCGTCGTCCACGATCTTCATGTCGACGCCGAAGACGGCGCGTCCCTGCTTCGCCTGAAGGGCGTACTTCGCATCCTGATCGAGCCCCATGTGCTTCGTCTTGAAGGAGCACATCGTGCCCAGGGGCGAGAGCTCGGTCATCCCCCACGCATGCAGCACCTCGACGCCATAGGCTTCCTGGAACGTGCGGATCATCGCCGGGGGGCACGCCGAACCGCCGATGACGGTGCGTTTGAAGGTGCTGAACTGCAGCTTGTTCTGCTGCGTGTACTGCAGCAGGCCCAGCCACACGGTGGGCACGCCCGCGGACATGGTGACCTTCTCGGTCTCGAACAGCTCGTAGACGCTTGCCCCGTCCAGCGCCGCGCCGGGAAACACGATCTTGCATCCCGCCAGCGGGCAGGCGTAGGGAAGGCTCCAGGCATTGGCGTGGAACATCGGTACCACCGGCATCACCACGTCGCGCGCGGACAGGTTGATGGCATCGGGCATGCATGCCGCGTAGGCGTGCAACACGGTGGAGCGATGGGAATACAGCACGCCCTTGGGGTTGCCCGTGGTGCCTGACGTGTAGCACAGCGACGAGGCGGCGCCCTCGTCGAATTCGGGCCAGGCGTAGTCGTCGGAGTGGGCGTTGACCAGATCCTCGTAGCATATCAGCTCGAGCGAACTGTCCTGCGGCATGTGCGCCCTGTCGGTCATGGCCACCCAGCCGCGCACCCCCTTGCATTGCGGCGCGATCGCCTCGACCAGCTTGAGAAAGCTCAGGTCGAAGAAGAGGTATTGGTCCTGCGCATGGTTGATGATGTAGACGATCTGCTCGGGGAACAGCCTGGGGTTGACGGTGTGGCACACCGCACCGCTGCCCGAGGTGGCGTAGTAGATCTCGAAGTGGCGAAAGCCGTTCCAGGCGAGCGTGCCGATGCGGTCCGATGGATTCACCCCGAGCGCGGCGAGCGCGTTGGCGAGCTGCCTGGCGCGGCGGTGGGCGTCGCGGTAGGTGTAGCGGTGGATGCCGCCCTCGACCAGCCGCGAAACGATCTCTGTGTCTCCATGGTAGCGATCCGCGTGGCGGATGATCGAGGAGATCGACAGGGGCAGGTTCATCATGAGGCCGTGCATGGCGGGCTCCGGGCGAGGGTGGTGACGATGCAAGGCCATTCTAGCGACAATCCGCGTCAGTTCCACCGCCGGGTGAAGTCGACACCGCGGTTGAAGTGGACATCGGATGTTGCCGCATCGACGCCGGCGGTGGGTTTCGCGGGCCGGGGCCTTTCCGTTAGAATCGGGCGCTGCGCGCGGGCTCCACTGCGCGGGAGGAGAAGGATCGGGGTGCGCACGCATGCGCTCCGACCGGCACGGTGTCAATGGAATTCTTCGTCGTACAGCTGCTGAACAGCCTGTCGTACGGACTGCTGCTGTTCATGCTCTCCAGCGGGCTAACGCTCATCTTCAGCATGATGGGTGTGCTCAATTTCGCCCACGCCAGCTTCTACATGCTGGGCGCGTACTTCGCCTACCAACTGTCGAACCACGTCGGCTTCTGGCCGGCGCTGGTGATCGCGCCGCTGCTGGTCGGCGCGCTCGGCGCGCTCACCGAGCGCTGGGGGCTGCGCACGGTCCACAAGTACGGGCACGTCGCCGAGCTGCTGTTCACGTTCGGCCTGTTCTACCTGATCGAGGAAGTGGTGCACCTCATCTGGGGCCGCGCTCCGGTGGACTACCGGATTCCGGAGGCGCTCGACTTCAGCGCGTTCACCATCTTCACGACCAGCTATCCCGCCTACCGCGTGTTCATGATGGCGGTCTCCATCGCGATGCTGCTCGGGCTCTACCTGCTGCTCACGCGGACCCGCATCGGCCTGATCATCCAGGCCTCGCTCAGCCATCCGCACATGGTGGAGGCACTCGGCCACAACGTGCCGCGCGTGTTCATGCTCGTCTTCGGTGGCGGTTGCGCACTGGCGGGCCTGGCTGGCGTGATCGGCGGCAACCAGTTCGTCACCGAGCCCGGCATGGCCGCCGCGGTCGGCAGCATCGTCTTCGTGGTCGTGGTCTTCGGCGGCATGGGCTCGCTGGCGGGGGCGTTCATCGCGTCGCTGTTCTTCGGGGCGGTGCAGACCTTCTCCGTCGCCCTCGACCATTCCCTGGCGGGGTTGCTGCAGTCCTTCGGCGTCGAGCTCGACCGGGCCTCCGGCTGGTACGACGTGCTCTCCCTGAGCATCGCCCAGATGGCGCCGGTGCTGCCCTACTTGCTGATGGTGCTGATGCTGATCTTCCGCCCCGTGGGCCTGCTGGGCACGCGTGAGACCTGACATGAATGCGCCTCCGTCCGGCGTGAAGTTGCCGCTTCCCGCCGTACCCGACACGCGCTTCGCGCCCGGCCGGCAGCTGCTGCTGTGGGCGTCTGTAGCGGCGGTCTTGATCGTGCTGCCGCTGCTGTTCGAGCAGAGTTTCGCACTGTCCATGCTCAGCCAGATGGGCATCGCGGTGATCTTCGCGCTGTCCTACAACATGCTGCTCGGACAGACCGGGATGCTCTCGTTCGGGCACGCGGTGTACTTCGGCCTCGGGTCCTTCGTGTGCGCCCACACGCTCAACCGGATCGGCGCGGGCGAGCTCGGGCTGCCGGTGACGATGGTGCCGCTGGTCGGCGGATTCGCGGGCCTGGCGTTCGGCATCGTGTTCGGCTACGTCACGACGAAGCGTTCCGGAACGCCATTCGCCATGATCTCGCTGGGAATCGCCGAGATGGTTGCGGCCTCCGCGCTGATGTTCCCGGGCTTCTTCGGCGGGGAGGGCGGCATTACGACCAACCGCGTGGTGGGCGATCCGGTGATGGGCATCAGCTACGGCCCGCAGATCGAGGTGTACTACCTGATCGCCGCCTGGTGCCTGGTCTGCATGATCGCGATGTACGCGCTGACGCAGACGCCGCTGGGCAGGATGGCGAACGCCGTGCGCGACAATGCCGAGCGTGTGCGCTTCGTCGGCTACAACCCCACGCGCGTGCGCTACTGGATGTTTTGCCTCGCCTCGTTCTTCGCCGGCATCGCCGGCGGTCTTGCCACTATCAACTACGAGATCGTCACGGCAGAGACGCTGGGCCTGATGGCCTCGGGCAACGTGCTGGTGATGGCCTTCGTCGGCGGCGTCGGCCATTTCTTCGGCCCGGTGATCGGTGCTGTCCTGGTCTCGTTCCTGCAATCCGCGCTGTCGATCTACACCAAGGCCTGGCTGCTCTACTTCGGGCTGTTCTTCGTGGTGATGATCCTGTTCGCCCCCGGCGGCATTGCCAGCCTGTTCACGGTGCACGGCGGTCCGCTGCGCCACGGGCTGTTCGGACGTCTCGTCCCCGGCTACCTGATTTCCGGCGCGTGCCTCGCCCTGATGCTGACCGGGTTCGTCGCGTTGGTCGAAATGATCTACCACGTCGAACAGGGCGCGCAGCTCGGCGGCGAGTTCGACCTGTTCGGGCTGCACCTCGATGTCACCGCACTGCAGCCGTGGCTGGTGGCCGGCGGCGTGTTCCTGGGCGGCCTGGTGTTGTTCGTGCTGACGCTGCCGGTGATCCGTGGGGCATGGGGGCGGGTACACGCCGAACTGCAGGCGAGGGACGCAGCATGAGCGCCGCACTCGAGCTTCGCGAGGTACAAAAGAGCTTCGGGCGCACCCAGATCATCAACGGCGTGAACCTGAGCATTGGCCAGGCCGAGCGTCATGCCATCATCGGACCCAACGGCGCCGGCAAGTCCACCCTGTTCAATCTCATCAGCGGCCGCTTCCCGGTCACTTCCGGCAGCATCCTGCTCGATGGCCGGGACGTCACGAACGCCGCGCCGAACGACATCAATCGTCTGGGGCTGTCGCGCAGCTTCCAGATCACCAACATCTTTCCCAAGCTGTCGGTGTTCGAAAACGTCCGCTGCGCCCTGCTTTGGGCGACGGGATACCGCTATTCGTTCTGGCATCGGATGGGGTCGCTGAACGGCGTGAACGAGCGCGCGCAGGACATCGTCGAGCGCATCGGCCTGGCGCGCCGGCGCGACCGCCTCGCCGGGGTGCTCTCCTACGCCGAGCAGCGCGCCTTGGAAATCGGCATCACCATCGCCGGTGGCGCCAACGTGATCCTGCTCGACGAGCCGACCGCGGGCATGAGCCACAGCGAGACGGCCGAGGCAGTCGAGCTGATCCGCACCGTCACCCAGGGCAAGACGCTGGTGATGGTGGAGCACGACATGGGCGTGGTGTTCGGGCTCGCCGACCGCATCTCGGTGCTGGTGTACGGCAAGGTGCTCGCCACCGGCACGCCGGCGGAGATCCGCGCGAATCCGGCCGTGCAGGAAGCCTACCTGGGAGCGGTGGTGGAATGAGTCGAGCAGTTCGATTTAAACGCAAAGAACGCAAAGAGCGCAAAGGAAAGCACAACAGTGAGTCGATCGCGCGTGTTGAGTTGGCGGTCGAGGCAGACGTGTTTTCCTTGCGGCCTTTGCGCTCTTTGCGTTGAGAGGGGTTGCCCTGAGTATGCTCGACGTCTCCGACCTCCACGCCTACTACGGCAAGAGCCACATCCTGCACGGGGTGAACATGCGTGTGGGCGCGGGCGAGATCGTCTCGCTGCTGGGTCGCAACGGCGCCGGTCGGTCGACCACGATCAAGGCGATCATGGGGCAGGTCGACAAGACCGGATCGGTGCGCTTCAAGGGCAGCGAGATCGGGCCCCTGGCCGCTTACCGCGTGGCGCGCTGCGGATTGGGCTACGTCCCCGAGAGCCGCGACATCTTTCCCTCGCTCACGGTACGGCAGAACCTGCTGCTGGGGATGAAGAGCGCCGGCCAGAAGGGCCGCTGGAGCATGGACGACATGTTCGAGTTGTTCCCGGTGCTGCGCGAGCGCGCGGAGGCGCCGGCCGGCGTCATGTCGGGCGGGGAGCAGCAGATGCTCACGCTGTGCCGGACGCTGATGGGCGATCCGGACCTGGTGATGATCGACGAGCCCACCGAAGGGCTCGCGCCGAAGATCGTCGACCTGGTCGCCCGCTTGTTCGACGAGATGAAGAATCGCGGGCTGTCCATCCTGCTGGTGGAGCAGAAGCTCACCATCGCCCTGAAGATTTGCCAGCGCCTGTACGTGATGGGGCATGGCCAGATCGTGTTCGAGGGCACGCCGGATGAACTGATGGCCAACGAGCAGGTCAGGAAGGAGTGGCTGGAGGTCTGACCTCCATGCCAGCGTGATCGGGCGTGCGTGGCCCGTTCCCCCAGTTCGGGTGCGGGGCTTCCGTACCCCCGTCGGTAAGGGCTCGTCACCGTCATGCTCGCGCTGAAGGAAGTCTCGAAGTCCATCCACGGCCGCGTGGTGCTGCAGCCGACCACGCTGACGTTCCCCGAGGGGCGAACCACGGTGGTCATCGGCCCGAGCGGTTGCGGCAAGACCACGCTGCTTCGCCTGCTGCTCGGACTGGCTGAAGCCGACAGCGGCACCGTCACGTTCGCCGGCGAGCCGGTGACGCGGCGCACGTCGGGATCCCTGCGCCATCGCATCGGCTACGTGATTCAGTCGGGGGGGCTGTTTCCGCACCTGAGCGCCCGGCGCAACGTCACGCTCCTGGCCCGTCACCTCGGGCGGTCGAGACGCGACATCGATGCGCGGGTGGCGCACCTTGCCGGCCTCGTCCAGATCTCCGACGACATGCTGGATCGCTACCCGAGCAGTTTGTCGGGCGGGCAGCGCCAGCGCGTGGCACTCATGCGCGCGCTCATGCTCGATCCCCCGGTCCTGCTGATGGACGAGCCGCTTGGCGCGCTCGATCCGATGATCCGCTACGGGCTGCAGTCCGACCTGGTCGAGGTGTTCGACAAGCTGCGCAAGACCGTCGTGCTGGTCACGCACGACATGCACGAGGCGGCGCACTTCGCGCACGACATCGTGCTGATGCGCGAAGGCCGCATCGTCCAGCAGGGCAGCCTGGACGACCTGCTCCTGCGTCCGGCCGATCCCTTCGTCACGGAGTTCGTGCGCGCGCAGCGCGCCGATCCGCGCCTGGCGGCCGCATGAAGGCGCTGCTCGGCGTGCTCGTCGGCGTCCTGCTCGCGCTATCCGCAGGGGCGGCGGAAACGCTCACGGTCGGATCGAAGCGCTTCACCGAGTCCTACATTCTCGGCGAGATCGTCGCGCAGACCGCGCGTGCCGCCGGCACCCCGGCGCAGCACCGTCAAGGCATGGGCAACACGGCGATCGTGTTCGAGGCACTGAAGGCCGGCAGCATCGACGTCTACCCTGACTACACCGGGACCATCGCGCGCCAGCTGCTGGGCATCGAGGCAACCGACCTGGACACGCTCAATCGCGGCCTGCGCGCGTTCGGATTGGGCGCGGCGGTGAAGCTGGGCTTCAACAATACCTATGCGCTCGCACTGCTCGACAGCGAGGCCGAACGCCTGGGCATCCGCAGCGTCAGCGATCTGGCGGATCACCCGCAGCTCAGATTCGGGCTGGGGCACGAGTTCCTCGAGCGCAACGACGGCTGGCCCGGGCTGCGGCGGGCCTACGCGCTGCCGCAGCAGGCGCGCGGGCTGGACCACGGGCTGGCCTACGAGGCGGTCGCACGACGCCAGATCGACGTCATGGACATCTATGCCACGGACGCCAAGATTGCGCGCTATGCGCTGCGGGTGCTCGAGGACGACCGGCGCTATTTCCCAGAGTACGACGCGGTGCTGGTGTACCGGCTCGACGTTCCGCAACGCTTTCCCGAGGCGTGGGCGGCCCTGCAGCAGCTCGACGGCGCGATCGGTCCCGAACGTATGATCGCGATGAACGCCGGCGCGGAACTCGAGGGCAAGACCTTCGCGGAAGTGGCGGCCGGATTCGTCGGCGGTGCCGAAGTGGGAGCCGATCGCGCGGCGGACCCGCCGGGCTTCCTCGACAAGCTGTTCGGCCCGGACAGCTGGCGGCTCACGCACCAGCACCTGTTCCTGGTGTTCGCCTCGCTGGCCGCTGCGGTGGCCGTGGGGATTCCGCTCGGTGTGTGGGCGGCGCGCAGCCCGGCGGCGGGCCAGGTCGTGCTGTCCGTGGTCGGCATCGCGCAAACGGTTCCCTCGCTCGCGCTGCTCGCGTTGCTCATCCCGCTGCTCGGCAGGATCGGAACGGCGCCGGCGCTGGTCGCGCTGTTCCTCTACTCGCTTCTGCCGATCGTGCGCAACGTGCACGCCGGGCTGACCGGCATCGCGCCGGGCGTGCTCGAGTCGGCGCGCGCGCTGGGTCTGGGCGATGCCGCGCGCCTGCGCCTGGTCGAGCTGCCGCTTGCCGCCGCCGCGATCCTCGCGGGCGTGAAGACCTCCGCCGTGATCAACGTCGGGACGGCGACCATCGCCGCGTTCGTTGGCGCCGGGGGCTACGGGGAGCGCATCGTCACCGGGCTCGCCCTCAACGACCACGAACTCCTGTTGAGCGGCGCGATTCCCGCAGCAGTCCTCGCGCTGGCGGTGCAATGGCTCTTCGACCTGCTCGAACGCTGGATCGTGCCGGCCGGCCTGAGGTGCTAGGCTAGCTCTCCCGCAATCACTCTACCCCGACTCCGCCATGCAAGTCCTCTCGCCGGTCGAGGCGCGCATTATCGGCGTGCTGTTCGAGAAGCAACGCACCACGCCGGATGTGTATCCGCTCACGGTCAATGCGCTGCTGGCCGGCTGCAACCAGAAGACCAGCCGTCACCCGGTCATGGAACTCGTGGAGTCCGAAGTGCAGGCGGCGCTGGAGGCGCTCAAGGCGCGTTCGCTGGTCATCGAGTCCTACGGTGCGTCGGGGCGCGTGCTGCGCTATGCGCACAACCTGCAGAAGTGGTTGGGCGTCGGGGACGGCACCGCGGCACTGTTGGCGGTGCTCATCCTGCGCGGCCCGCAGACCGCAGCCGAGGCGCGCGCGAACGCGGACCGCCTGCACCGCTTCGCGGATCTGTCGGCGGTGGAAGCCTACCTGGACGAGATGGCGAACTGGAAGGACGGGCCGCTGGCGGTTCGGCTCCCGCGTCAGCCCGGTGCGCGTGAAGCGCGTTGGGCGCACCTTCTGTGCGGCGATGTCGCCGTGGAGAGTACCGCAGGCGCGCCTGCCGGCAGTCGTGACGAGATCGCGGCGCTGCGCGCGGAGATGGATGACCTGCGCGGCGAAGTCGCTGACCTGCGTGCGGCGCTCGAGCGGCTGGCGCGCGAACTGGGCGTGGCACCGGAGTGAGCACGTGAGGAAGTCCGCGTCGCGCTTGTTCGCATGGGCGCTGGGGCTGACGCTCATCGCCGCCGCCGGGCTGGCGAATGCACAGCAGCTGCCGCTGACCAAGACGTGGGAGATCGGCGACCGCCTGACCTACAACATGGCGATTCGCGGACGATCGGCGCTGCTCGTCGAGGAGGTCGTCGCGGTCAACGATCGCGAGATCCGGCTCGCCCAGTACATGGGCGAGCGCCTCTACGACGGCGCACTCACCGTGGACGGCATGGCGCGCGTGCGCGGCATGTGTCACGGCGCGCGCGAGGCGTGCACCTGGTCGCCTGCCGAGGTCTGGGCGCGCTTTCCGCTCGAGGCTGGAAAGATGTGGTCAGAGCGCCTGCTCGTGACCAGCGACGAACTGGTCACCGACGTCGTCGTCGAGCGCAAGGTCGAGGAACCCGAGATGGTCTCCACGCTGGCGGGGCGCTTCGAGGCGTTCCGGATTACGGCGACCGAGCGCTACGCGTCGCGGCGCAAGAACGGGCGCCGCGCGTCCGAGGGCATGGCCTTCATGACCTACTGGATCGCCGCGATCTCGGACAAACCGGTCATCGTGAAGTGGGAGTACCGGACCAGCACCGGCGAGCGCTTCGAACGGGAGCTGGTGTCGGCGGCGCTGCGCTAGCCAGCGCGCTGCCAACCGGGCCGCGGCTAACTCTCGTCCGGGACGGTACCGGCGATCGTCGCGAGCAGTGCCTCGCCGTAGCGTTCCAGCTTCTTCGCGCCGATGCCGGCGATGGCCGCCAGGGCCTGGAGATCGCGCGGATGCACGCGGGCAATATCTGCCAGGGTGCTGTCGTGAAAAATCACGTACGCGGGCACGCCCTGATTGCGTGCTTCCTCGCGCCGCCACGCCTTCAGGCGTTCCAGCAGGAGCGCGTCGCCCGCGCCCAGGTTTTCGATCGGTGACACGGATTGCCGCCGCGCGCGCCGCTTCGCCGTGGCGTGATGTCTCATCTGCACGCTCTGCTCGCCGCGCAGCACGGGACGACTGCGTTCAGTGAGACGGATGGCGCCGTGTGCGAGGTGGTCAACCTCCGCCAAACCCATGGCCACCAGCTGGCGCATCACGCTGCGCCAGGCGGTGTCGTCCAGATCGGCGCCGATGCCGAACACGCCGAGCTGGTGGTGCGCCCAGCGCGCGACGCGCTGGCTGTCGACGCCGCGCAGCACGTCGATTACGTGCGCCGAGCCGAAGCGCTGGCCGGTGCGGTAGATGGCCGACAGCGCCTTGCGCGCGACCTCGGTCGCGTCCCAGGTCTGCGGCGGGTCGAGGCAGGTGTCGCAGTTGCCGCACGGCGCGCTGTGCTCGCCGAAGTAGTCGAGCAGGCGCACACGCCGGCAACCTGCCGTTTCGCACAATCCGAGCAGGGCGTCGAGCTTTGCCGTGGAGACGCGCTTGTAGTCCTCGCTGCCGTCGGACTGGACGATGAAGCGCCGCTGCTGCACGACATCGGCCAGGCCGTACGTCATCCAGGCATCGGCCGGCAGGCCGTCCCGCCCGGCCCGGCCGGTCTCCTGATAGTAGCCCTCGATGCTGCGAGGCAGGTCCAGGTGCGCGACGAAGCGCACGTCCGGCTTGTCGATGCCCATGCCGAAGGCAATCGTCGCGACCATCACCACGGCGTCGTCGCGCTGGAAGCGCGCCTGGTTGCGCGCGCGCGCCGCCGCCTCCATGCCGGCGTGGTAGGGCAGGGCGTCGATATCCCGGTCGCGCAGCCAGGCGGCCGTCTCGTCGACTTTGCGGCGAGACAGGCAGTAGACGATT
>CAYLTE010000106.1:0-13138 GCA_964386195.1 uncultured Burkholderiales bacterium
CACCCACGCCGTGCCATTCGTCGGCGCCGTGCTGGTAGTCCTCGGTGCGCTTGATGTAGGGCAGCTCCTCGTCCCACGACCAGCCGGGATTGCCGAGCCCCACCCAGTGCTCGTAGTCGCTGCGCTGGCCACGCATGTAGATCATGGCGTTGATCGACGAGCAGCCTCCCAGCACCTTGCCGCGCGCGTAGCCGATGCTGCGCCCGTTGAGTCCTGGGTCGGGCTCGATCTTGTAGCACCAGTCGGTGCGCGGATTGTTGATGGTGTAGAGATAGCCGACCGGGATGTCGATCCAGAAGTAGTCGTCCTTGCCGCCGGCCTCGACGAGCAGCACGCGCACCGACGGATCCTTCGACAGCCGGTTGGCGAGCACGCAGCCGGCGGTGCCGGCTCCCACGACGATGTAGTCGAAACCTTCTGCCAGGTTCATGTGCTCACCGGATCTCCATCGACTCAGCGGGACAGGTAGTACAGGCGCGCACCGATCTCCTCGCACACGCCGACCGGGCGCGCGGGATCGGCGACGAATTCGCAGCGCATGCGTGTGCCGTCGGCGGCGTGCAGCAGGGAGACACCCAGCGGCCCCTGCGCCAGGGCCTCCGCGCTGCCCTCCCAGTGCAGGGCGAGCAGCGGTGTCTCGCTGGCATCGGCCGCAGGCAGCCAGCTGCCGCTGAATACGCGCTCGAGCACGGCCACGGTCATGGCGCCGTCGGGCTCCAGCGCCTGCAGACGGACGCTGCCGGGCGCCATGCTCTCGCCGTCACGTGCGTGCGCGGGCGCGAGGAGCAGGGCCAGGATGAATGGGAATGCGCGTGTCACGCCCCGATTATAGGCGCCTGCCCGCCGCTAGAATGCGGGGTCCATCGCGAAGAAAAGAGGAGACGCGGATGAGCACCACCCTTGCGCCGGAAACGCTGAAGAGACTCGAGACGGTGGCATCGGCGACGCTGACCACGCAGCTGTTCAAGCTCGGCTTTCGCAACACTTTCCTGACCGGCCTGCGTGCCGTGAATCCGGGGCTGCGGATGGTGGGCGAGGCGCTGACGCTGCGTTTCGCGCCCGGCCGCGAGGACCTGGCGACATTCGAGAACATCACGCGCGCCGACTATCCGCAGCGCGCGGCGATCGAGGCCTGCCGCCCCGGACAGGTGCTGGTGGTGGAGGGGCGTGGCGTCGAGAGCGCGGCGATCGGCGGGGACATCTACATGACGCGGCTCAAGGTGCGTGGCGCCGCCGGTTGCGTGGTCGATGCCTGCGTGCGCGACTACGCCTCGATCCAGGCGCTCGGGCTGCCGGTGTATGCGCGTGGCGCGGCGTCGCCGCCCCATCCGGCGCGTCACCTGGCCGTCGACTGGAACGTGCCGGTCGCCTGCGGCGAGGTGCTGGTCATGCCCGGCGACATCCTGGTGGGCGATGCCGATGGCGTGGTGTGCATCCCGCGCCATCTCGCCGACGAAGTGGCGCGCACCGGCGCCGAGCTCGACGAACTCGAGGCGTTCGTGCTCGAGAAGATCAAGGCGGGCGCCCCGGTCCCCGGTACCTATCCTCCCAACGAGCAGACGCGCGCCGAGTACGAGGCGTGGCGCGCGCGCAAGTAGACGGCGCTAGCGGCGCTCGACGACGTCGGCCCCAGGCGCGCGCCAGCAGGCGTTGGCCGTGAGCCAGCCCAGCGGCCGTCCGGCCTCGTCCAGCAGTTCTTCGTGGCGGAAGCAGTTGCCCGTGAGCCGCGCGACGCCGGCCGGCAGGTAAAGCACACGCTCCTCGTCGGGCACGGGCTCGGCGGTTGCAGCCACCGGCGCGAAGTGCTCGACGGCGCGTCCGTCCTGCGGGACCACGCACTCGAACCAGCCCACGCTCGCATTGCGCGTGCGCACCCCCACCATGCCCCGGTTCATCGGCCAGGCCTTGGTGACGTAGGCGCCGTCGCCGGGCGTCCGGTCGAGGCAGGCCTGGACGGCGGCGAGCATGTCGGGCAGGTGACGCGTCCAGTCGTCCGGCGCACGCCCTCGCAGATCGGCCAGCTGCACCGTCGGTTCGCCCTGCGCGCCGGCCTGACTGTCGAGCGCGGCGCTGGCATTGCAGCACCCATGCAGCGTCACCCCGCCGGGCGCCGCCACGGTGGCTGCATAGGCGAACGTGGTCACGCCTTCGCGATCGGACATGCTGTCGCGGCAGCTGCGCCGCTCGATGAGCGCGCCGTAGGCGCTTCCATCTACGCTGGTGCCGCGCCAGCCGAACGTGGCGCCGGTGCTCGTGGCCGTTGCCCGCAGCCGCCCGGCGAGGAGAACCGGCTGCGCATCGCCGCTGCCGGTGAGGGAGACGAAGCGCGCGTCGTCCCCGTCGATGGTCAGGTTCCAGAACGGTTCGTTGCCCTGGCAGGCGAACTGGCGTGGCACGCTGACCGACTCAACCGTCCGACGGGGCGACAGCGGCGCGCCCGCTGCACCTGCCTGCGTGGACGCAGCGGCAGCCGGTGCGTCGAGCGCGGCAGCCGGCAATTCTCTGGCAGGAGCGGGTGCGGCAGCCGGCGCCGATGCGGCTGGCGTGGTCGATGGTGCGCGCGGCGTTGCGCGCGGGACCGGTGCGGCTGTTTCGGGCTGTGCACCAGCGTCCGGCCGGGCTGCTGCCGTCGCAGGTGATTGCTTCGGCGGCGAGGCTTTCGCGGGCGGCTTCTTCGCCGGTGAGGTCCTGGCCGTTGAAGTCTTGCCCGGCGAGGGGGCCTGCGCGAGCTTCGCGGGCGGCGCTTCCACGCCGATCTTGCTCAGCGCGGCGTCCAACCCGCGCAGCGAGAGCGTGATGAGTTCCTCGCTACCGGCGGTGGCGCGAAAAGCCAGCGAGATCTGCCTGCCCTCGCGCATCGCCCGCAAGAGCGCGGTGGTCTCGCCATCGGCCACCAGGAAGGTATTGCTGCGGCCGATACGCCGGTAGCCGCTTCCCGCGGTCAGGGCCGTAACCGGCTTTCCATCGATCTGCACGTCGATCGCCGCGTCGGGGGCGGGCGTGCGCCTGGCGGTGAGCAGCACGAGCTCGGTTCGCGCATCCGCGAAGCGCGAGATGCGCAGCTGATAGGCATAGGGCAGGTTTGCCTCGCGCGCCGGCACCTTGGCGCTGGCCGTGCAGTGCGAGGCGCTGCACGCCGTGGTCCACGGGGTAGGTGGGGCTTGCGCGCTCGACAGCGGCGCGTGTACGAGCGCCGCGCCCAGGCACACGGCCCGGATGGCGGCAGTCAGATTCATCGGCATCGAGAAGAGGCAGAGTCGGGAGTCAGTCGCCTATTCTAAGCGGCTGGCGTGGCATCCCCGCCTGTCCGTCACAGGCTGAGGCGGTTGCGCCCCTTGTGCTTGGCGCGGTAGAGCGCGCGGTCGGCCGCCGCCAGCACGTGGTCGGGCGTCGTCGCACGCTCGCCGCGCTCGGCCAGCCCGATGCTCACCGTGACGTGCACGCTGACACAGCCGTTGGTGCGCTGTCCGCGCTGCCCGGGCTCGCGCACCAGCGATCGCAGCACGAGCGCGTGCTCGGCGATTTCGCGGCGAAGCGCATCGACGTGTCGCCACACCTGATGCACGCGCCGGCCGGGGAAGACGATGGCGAACTCCTCTCCACCGAAGCGGTAGGCCCGCCCGGCGCCGCCCACGCGCTCGAGCTTGGACGAGACCATGCGCAACACGTGATCGCCGAGTTCGTGTCCGTGCACGTCGTTGAACTGCTTGAAGTGATCCACGTCCACCATGGCGATGGTGTACTGGTTACCCAGCGCGAGCATGCGCTCGTTGAGCGCGCGTCGGCTCGGCAGCCCGGTGAGTTCGTCGCGGAATGCCAGGCGGAAGGTGTCCTGCAGGACCGCGACTGCGAGCGCGCCGCCGGCCGCGCCGATATACAACGCGAACTGCGTCGGCTGGTGGAAGTGGTGACAGGCGAGCGTGAACGCCAGGAGCGCGCCGGCCAGTCCCGCGTCGAGCGCGGATCGTCGCATCACGGCACGGCAGGCGATTAGCAGGCCGCCGCCCAGCATGGTCAGCAGCGCCAAGTCTGGCAGCGGCGATGCTGGAAGCGGCAGCCCCGTATCGAACCCGTACAGGCGCTCGATCGTGTCCCGCTCGCCGGCGGCCACGATCCACGCCACCAGCACGATCTGCAGCAGCAGCGCCAGCACGCGGCGCATGCCGTAGAAGGTGAAGACGCCGCGCTCCTGCAGCAAGCTCAGCAACACGAGGTTGATCGGCACGAGCAGGCACGCGGCGATGTAGACGCCGCGACCGGGAAACGCGTCGAGCGAATCCAGCCAGTTCAACTGATGCGCGAGATAGACGCTGCCGAGCGACAGCGCTGCGACCATCGTGCGTGCACGGTTGAAGGTCAACGACAGGGTGGCGCCGAGAAACAACAGCATTCCCGGTCCCCACACGCGCAACCCTTCGAGCGGCCGCGGCAGGTACTGCGCGAGCAGCGGGACCAGCCAGTGGGCCAGGGCGAGCACCACGAGCGGCGGGACCAGACTGGCCATGCTGCGCGCCAGGAGGTGCGGCAGGTCGGCGATCGGTTCGTGCTGGGCTGCGGTGAGCATGGAGAGCGACGCCTCGGGTCAGTCCTGTCGTTGCGAAACTACTTCTTCGGCCCTGTTCCCTGGGAGAACGGGCTGCTGCGGCGCTCCTTCTGCAAGGACCCTGCCTGCGGGCGCGAGTTAGAATCGCGGCTTTTGCGCGGAAGTCCTGCCTTGCATCTGGTTGAACCCTTCGCGGCGCTGCGGCCCGCGCCCGAGCACGCGGCCGAGGTTGCCGCCCCGCCCTACGACGTCCTGAACAGCGCCGAGGCGCGCGAGCGCGCCGCCGGCAAGCGCTGGAGCTTTCTGCACATCTCCAAGCCCGAGATCGACCTGCCCGCCGGCACCGATCCCTACGCGCCCCAGGTCTACGCGAAGGCCGCTGAGAATCTGCGCGGCATGCTCGCGCACGGCGTGCTGCAGCGTGACGCGCAGCCGTGCTACTACGTCTATCGCATGGTGGAGGGCACGCACAGCCAGGTCGGCCTCGCGCTCGCTGCCTCGGTCGCCGACTACGACAGCAATCGCATCCGCAAGCACGAGTACACGCGCCCGGACAAGGAAGACGACCGTGTGCGCCAGATCGAGGCGCTCGACGCGCAGACCGGGCCGGTCCTGCTCGCCTATCCGGACGCGCCGGAGGTCGACGCGATCCTCGCGGCGTGCACGCGCCGCCCGCCGGCCAGCGACGTGGAGGCCGACGGCGGCGTGCATCACGCGATCTGGGTGGTGGACGATCCTGCGAGCATCGATGCGCTGACGCGCGCTTTCGATGCCATGCCTGCGCTCTACATCGCGGACGGGCATCACCGCTCGGCCGCTGCCTCGCGCGTGGCGGCGGCGCGTCCCGGGCAGGCGAGCGCGCAGCGCTTCCTTGCCGTTGCCTTCCCGCACCGCCAGATGCGCATCCTGGACTACAACCGGCTGGTGCGCGATCTGCGCGGCATGACGCCGGCACAGTTTCTGGAGAAGATCGGCAACGCCTTCGCAGTGACCAAGGCCGGTGCGCCGGTGCGCCCGGCGATGCCCGGCGAGTTCGGGCTGTACCTGGCCGGAGGCTGGCACCGCCTGCAGCTGCGCGAGGACCTTGCACAGATCGTCGATCCGGTCAGTCGCCTCGACGTCAGCCTGCTGGCCGACCGCCTGCTGGAACCCGTGCTCGGCATCGTCGACCCGCGCACCGACAAGCGCATCGATTTCGTCGGCGGGGGGCGCGGCCTTGCGGAACTCGAGCGGCGCGTGGACAGCGGGGAGATGGCAGTGGCGTACTCGCTGTATCCGACGCGCATGGAGGATTTGATGGCAGTGGCGGATGCCGGACGGGTGATGCCGCCGAAGTCCACCTGGTTCGAACCGAAGCTGGCCGACGGACTGGTCTCGCACGTGCTCGACTGAGCGCGGTGCCCGGCACGGCGCTTGCCGCATCGCTCCGATTTTCGACATCGGAGTGATCGCCGCATCATGGCCTGGATCGACGCGCTGCAGTGGCCTGCGATGCTCGTCACCGTACTCGCCGCCTGGCTGGTGGCCTCGCAGTCGAGGCGGCGACGCAGCGTGGGTTTCTGGTGCTTCCTGCTCAGCAACGTGCTGTGGGTGGCGTGGGGCTGGCACGCCGGTGCTCACGCGCTGATCGTGCTGCAGATCGCGCTCGCCGCACTGAACATTCGCGGCGCCTGGAAGAACGACCCTCAACTCGAGCGGGCGTTGCAGTGAGGCGCGCCCGCGCAGCGGGCCGCGTGCTGGTCGGCATCTCGGGCTGGCGCTATGCGCCGTGGCGCGGCGTGTTCTACCCCGGGGGCCTGGTTCAGCGCCGCGAGCTGGAGTTCGCCTCGCGCGCCTTTCCGACGATCGAGCTGAACGGCTCGTTCTACTCGCTGCAGCGCCCGGAGCTGTTCGCGCAGTGGTATGACGAGACGCCGCCGGCGTTCGTGTTCAGCGTCAAGGGCGGCCGCTACGTGACGCACGTCCTGCGCCTGCGCGAGGCGCGGCGCGCGCTCGCCAACTTCTTCGCATCGGGCGTGCTGCGGCTGAACGAGAAGCTCGGTCCGATCCTCTGGCAGCTGCCGCCCACGCTGCGCTACGACGAGGCGCGCATTGAAGCGTTCCTGGCGATGCTGCCGGCCGACACGCGTGCGGCGTCGGCGCTGGCTTCAGAGCACGACGACTGGATGCGCGAACGCGCGTGGCTGACCGTGGAGGGCAAGCAGCCGCTGCGACACGCCATGGAAGTGCGGCACGACAGCTTTCGCACTCCGACGTTCGTCGCTCAGTTGCGCCGGCACCGCGTTGCACTCGTGGTCGCGGACTCGCCGGGGAGGTGGCCCTACATGGAGGACGTCACGTCCGACTTTCTCTATCTGCGCCTGCACGGCGAGAAGGAGTTGTACGCGAGCGGCTACACGGACGCGGCCCTGGATCGCTGGGCGCAGCGGGTGCACATCTGGCGCAGCGGGGCGGAGCCGGCGGACGCGCAGCGCGTCGACCGCGCTGCGGCCAGATGCCGGACGCGGGACGTGTACTGCTACTTCGACAACGACGCGAAGGTGCGCGCGCCGTTCGACGCCGCGGCGCTGATCGCACGCGTGCGTGCGCTCGAACAGGTGCCGGCGGGCACGTGACGCGGCCATGGAAGCGCCATGCGCACCGCTCAGCTGCCGCAGACCAGGGCGCGGATCTGGGCGGGCTTGGGAATCGCGTTGGGGGTCACGCGCAGGTAACGGCAGCCGCCGGAGGTCAACTGCGCCTCGAGCTGCCGCTTGATCACGTCGTCGGCGCGGTTGCCGTCGGTGATGTCGAGCAGCGCGACCACCTCGAGTTCGGGGCTGCACACGATGAAGTCGATGCGCGTCTGCGCCAGTTGCGCGCGCGCCTGCGGTGTGGCGGCAGGATTGACCACGCGCACCAGATCGGCCAGCCGCACGTTGGCGAACACGAGGTGGTCGGGCAACCCGATCTTGAGCACCAGGTAGAGCAGACGGTTGGGCCCGGCCAGGAACGGCTTGCGCAGCTGAACGTGCGCGGCGGAACTCGCGGTCGGTGCATCCGCTGCGGCAGCCAGCCCCAGCGAAGTGCTCAGCGCGCTCTCCACCGGCGAGGCCTGCACTGCGGGACTGCGCGCCGGAGCGGGAAGTGGCGGGTCGGCGTGCTCGCGGCGATAGGCCGCGATCATCTTCTCGAGTTCGTTGGGCCCCTTCTGTGCCGGCTTGCGAACGGGTCGAGGTGTGAAAACACTGTTACCGGTGATACGTTTGCGGATGAAGTGATAACCCGCCAAGGTGGCCAGCAGCAGGATCGCCGCGATCAGCAGGTTGAACCACATCGGGGTAAGGTCCGTTCGAGGTCGATGGTGCAGCGTCAGGGAATTGGCAGGAGGCGTGCCACGACTGTGAACCGGACCACCGGCTCGTCGCAAGTGGTGCGACAGCGAGACGGTCCGGCCGGCAACCTCGATGCGCTCGATTCTACAACGCACCCCGCCCGCCGATGCAACTACCGACAAACAGTGTGGAAGAAATGGACACGGTGAACGATCACACGACGAACACACACACCAGCCGCAACCTGCTGGTGGTGTCGAACCGGCTGCCGATCGTGCTGAGTCGCGACGATCGTGGAAACTGGCGCGCACGCGCGGGATCCGGAGGCCTGGTCACGGCGCTGCTGCCCGTGCTGCGCAATCGCGGCGGCGTCTGGATCGGGTGGCCAGGGACCGACTCGGACGATCCCGAGGTGGGGATCGCTGCCGCGCAGGCGGGAGAAGAGGCCGGCTACCGGATGGTCACGGTCGGGCTCAGCGCGCAGGAAGTGCGCGAGTTCTATCTCGGATTCGCCAACCGGGTGATCTGGCCGCTGTTCCACGACCTGCAGTCGCTGTGCGATTTCGACCCGCTGTTCTGGCGCACCTATCGAGAGGTCAACCGCCGCTACGCGCAGACCGTGGCTGCACACGCGAACTCGAGCGATTTCGTCTGGGTCCACGACTACCAGCTGATGCACGTGGCAAGCGAACTGCGTCCGCTGCTCCCCGACGTGCGTGTCGCCTTCTTCCTGCACATACCGTTTCCGCCGCTCGACGTGTTCGTCAAGCTGCCGTGGCGGATGGCGCTGCTCCACGCACTGCTGCAGTACGACCTGATCGGATTCCAGACCCAGCGCGACCGGCGCAACTTCAACGAGTGCCTGCGCGCGCTGCTGCCGGACGTCGCCCTCACCGGCCGCGGACCGGTGACCGACGCGCGGGTGGGTGAGCGGGTCGTGCGCGTCGCGAGCTTTCCGATCAGCATCGACTACAACTGGTTCGTGCGCCGCGCGGCGAGCGCCGAGGTCGCGCAGCGGGTGCGCGAGCTGCACCAGCTGCTGCCCGATCGCAAGCTGGTGCTCGGCGTCGACCGGCTCGACTACACGAAGGGAATTCCGCACCGGCTGAAGGCGTTCCGCAATGCGCTCGCGCGCTTTCCGGAACTGTGCGGGCGCCTGTCGTTGATCCAGGTGGTGGTTCCCAGCCGCGAAGATATCGACACCTACCAGTCGCTCAAGCTCGAGATCGAGCAGCTGGTGAGCGAGATAAACGGCGAGTACAGCAAGCCGGGCGGCTGGGTCCCGGTGTGGTACGTCTACGGCAGCCTGAGCTCGGTGGATCTGCTCGCGTATTATCGTGCCGCGCACATCGCACTGGTGACGCCGCTCAAGGACGGGATGAACCTCGTGGCGAAGGAATACTGTGCGTGCAGCATCGAGGAGGACTGCGTCCTGATCCTGAGCGAGTTCGCCGGGTCCGCGGCCCAGCTTCACCGCGGCGCGCTGCTGGTCAACCCCTACGACATCGAAGGCGTGGCCGACGCGCTGCGCCGCGCGTGCGAGATGCCGCGCGAGGAATGCGCGGCGCGCATGCGCAGGATGCGCCGCTCGATCCGCCAGCACGACGTGTACTGGTGGCTCGACACCTTCCTCGCCACCGCCTTCGCGCACGAACTGCGCGGCGTGCCGCCGCTGCCGCCGGACAGCGCGCAGCCCGAGCCGGACTATCTGCCCTTCTGAGGGGTTCGCTCGCGTACCAGCATGCGCATGCCGAAGCGCGGCCGCATGGTGGTGGCCGCCATCGCCTCCACCCGCTGCCCAGGCGCGACATCGAGCAGGTAGCGCTGCGCCACCTGCGCGAGGATGAGCTTGCCCTCCACCATGGCCAGCGTTCCGCCGATGCAGTTGCGATGGCCCACCGCGAACGGAATGTAGGCGAGGTTGTAGCGCCCGGCGCAGGCTTCCGGCGTGAAGCGCTCGGGGTCGAAGCGTTCCGGATCCGGCCAGTACGCGGGCAGGCGGTGCGTCGCGTACAGCGAAACGACCGCCGTGCTGCCCTTTTTCAATGTATGGCCGCCCACCGGGCAATCCTCGTTGGCCACGCGCGAGAGCGAGTGGATAGGCGAGTAGATGCGCAACGACTCCTGCAGCACGCGCTCGACGTACTCGAGCCGCTCGAGATCCTCTCCGGTGGGCGTGCGCCCGTCGAGGTGTTCGTCCACTTCGCGCAGCAGGCGCTCGCGCACCTGCGGATGTGCGCTCAGCAGATAGTGCGTCCAGCACATGGAGGCGGCGGACGTCTCGTAGCCGGCGAAGAACAGGGTCACGACCTGATCGCGCAGCTCCTTGTCGCTGAATGGCTGGCCTTCCTTTTCCGACGCGGCCATGAGCATGCCCAGGATACCGCCCTCCTCGGGCGCGGCCTTGCGCTGACGGTCGATGAAGTGCTGCACCAGGCGGTCGAGCTCGCCGCACGCCGCTTCCAACTGCTGTGCGCGCTCGGGCGATGGTTTGCGGAACCCGGACAGGAGACCGCGCGGCGGGAGCGGCCAGCTGTTCTTGATCGCTTCGCTGATGCGAAACATCTGCTCGGCCTCCTCCTCGAAGCGCGGGCCCACGACGAGCACGCCGGCGAGCAGTTGCGTGAGCCGCAGGAACTCCAGCTCGGCATCGATCGCGGTGCCCTCCTGTGCGTGGCGCTCCCAGCGGTCGAGGTAACGCGTGACGTAGCCGCTCATCCATCCGACCTGCCGGCGCAGCTCGCCGGGCTTGAACGCGGGCTGGGTAAGCAGCCGCTGCCGCCGCCAGCCTTCGCCTTCGCTCAGCAGCAACCCCTGACCGAGCAGGCGCTGCATTGCCGGATAGCGCGTGTTCTTCACGAAGCGCGTGCGATGATCGAGGAGAAGCTCCTTGATCAGCCGCGGCTCGGACACCAGGAACAGGCTCCGCCCGGCCTGTAGTGGCACGCGCGCGATGCCGCCGAAGCGGACGGCGACGCGGCGGAAGAACTCCATGGGATTGCTGCGCAGCGGGCCGATGCAGCCGAAGTAGGGAAGGCCGCGCGGAGCAGGCGGTGAGGAGGATGGTCGGTCGAGCTGGCTCATATTGGAGTGTACGTGTCGAAAGCCCCCGGCATCATACGCGCACGCGCCCGTACCCACGCCATGCGTCGAAGCGCCGCGCAGCGGTAGAATCGATGCTGTCCCAAGCTTCGACACCCCCGAGGATTTCATCCACGGAAGGAGTCGCCTGCGCGCGACGGCACGCAAGCATGGGCCACGAGTTTGCAGTCGGCGGGGGGCGCCGCATCGGCGGTGCGCGCCCGTGAGAGGTCTGTTCGACAAACCACGGAGGAGAGAATGGCTCACAAGATGCGTTCGCTGGTCGGGGCAATTGCCGCCGCCGCCCTGATGGCGGGGTGTGCGTCCAACATGAAGGTCGGCAACAATTTCGACTACAACAGCTTCGCCGCACGCGTGAAGCCCGGCGAGAGCACCGGTAAGGAAGTGTCGGAATGGATCGGCCAGCCCTACGGTCGCGGCGTCGAGGTGATGCCGGATGGTTCCACGCTCAACGTCTGGACCTACTACTACGGCGCGGGCCAGATCCCGAGCGGGGCGAACACGACGTTCAAGATGCTGCAGGTCAAGCTCGACCAGGACGACCGCGTGCAGGGCTATGTCTGGAGCGGCGACCTGTCGGGAACCACCGTCGAGAACAAGTCGCAGTAGTTCGCCGTCCTGCGGTCCGCTGCAAGCGCGGCGGACCGCGCAATTCCTACACACGCGCGCATTCCCTTCTCCCCGTTCCGCCTTGCGCTGGATCAATGCGCAGGAACGCGGTATGCGGTTTCCTGACTCCTTGTCGCAGACGCGGGGAGGAGTCGGCATGCTCACCATTCAAGACTGCATCGAACTGTCCGAGCTGACCGAGGAAGAGATCCGGGCCATCGCCGAGCACGAGCACATCCCCGAGATGGCGGCGATCGAGCTGGGCAACTACCTGGTTCACACGCCCGAGGGCGAGAAGCGCATCCGCGCGATGATCGTGGACGACATCGATGAGGCCCGGGACGCCGGCAACTTCGTGCGCGTGCTTTCCTTGAAGATGTGCCTCAAGCACTATCTCGAGAAGCACGCCCCCGATGCACAGCGAGGTGGCGCACCCGAGGGCTAGGGGGCGAGGCGCTCGATGCGCCAGTCGCCGGGTGCCTCGCGGCGGTAGGCGATCCGATCGTGCAGCCGGCTCGGCCGGCCCTGCCAGAATTCGAGAGCCTGCGGCGTGAGCCGGTAGCCGCCCCAGTGCTTCGGGCGCGCCGGGGACGCACCGTGGTGCGCGGCAGCCTGCGCGAAGCGTGCCTCGAGATCGGCCCGGTCCGCGACCGGGCGGCTCTGCGGCGAAGCCCACGCGCCGTGCCGGCTGCCGAGCGGGCGCACCTGGTAGTACTCGTCGGATTCCGCCGCGGAGACCTTCTCGATCCGTCCCTCGATCCGGATCTGCCGCTCCAGCTCGACCCAGAAGAACAGCAGCGCGGCGTTGGGATTGACCGCGAGATCCTGCCCCTTCCGGCTCTCGTAGTTGGTGTAGAACACGAAGCCGCGTTCGTCATAGCCCTTGAGCAGGACTACGCGTGCCGACGGATTGCCGCGCGCGTCCGCCGTTGCCAGGGTCATCGCGTTCGGTTCGGGAAGTGCGGCATTGAGCGCTTCCTGGAACCAGCGCGAGAACTGGACGATTGGATCGTGCGCGACGTCGCGTTCGTCGAGCCGCTCGCGCGCGTACTCCTTGCGCAGGTCCGCGATGGTGGGGGAGGAAGCCATGCCGGTCGGGGTCGTCGAGGAAGATGCGCCCATGTTACCGGCTGCATCGCCCATCGAGTAGCCGTGCCGCCGGACGCCCGCGGCAGAGCCTGTACACTAGGCGATCCTGCAACGACAGACAGTGCATCCACATGAAACCGCTTCGCTTCCTGCTCGCTGCTGCATTCGTGTTGCCGATGGTGGCCGAGACGGCCTCCGCCGCCGCCGACCCCGAGAACACCCTGTTCCTCGATCTGAAGGACGGCCGCGTCGTCATCGAACTGCGGCCCGACCTTGCGCCCAAACACGTGGCTCGCGTGAAGGAACTGACGCGCAAGGGTTTCTACGACGGACTGACCTTCCACCGGGTGATCGACGGCTTCATGGCGCAGACCGGCGATCCCAAGGGCGATGGTACCGGCGGTTCGGGGCAGAACATTCCGGCGGAATTCACCCGCACGCCCTTCGAGCGTGGCACCGTGGGCGCAGCGCGCGCCAACAA
>CAYLTE010000107.1:0-13116 GCA_964386195.1 uncultured Burkholderiales bacterium
GGGGGGGGGGGGGGGCGGGGGGGCGGGGGGGGGGGGGGGGCGGGGGGGGGGGGGGGTGGGCCGGGGGGCGGGGGGGGCGGGGGCCCGGGGGCCTGGGGGCTGCAAGAAGATTAATCGGTTTTTCCGATTGGAGCCAGAGAATCTATTCGTTGGATTGAATGAGCGCCGGCTGGCAAAGTGACGGTCATCGCAGCACGCGCTGCATGAAGTCACCAACCTCAATCAAGGAGAGAACATATGTCCGCAAACCGCGAAGGTCAACGCGTCCCGAACGTCACGTTCCGCGTCCGCGAGAACAACGAGTGGAAGAGCCTGACCACCGACGAACTGTTCAAGGGCAAGACCGTGATCGTGTTCTCGCTCCCCGGCGCATTCACGCCGACCTGCTCGTCCACGCACCTGCCGCGCTACAACGAACTGGCACCGGCCTTCTTCGCCAACGGCGTGGACTCGATCCTGTGCGTGTCGGTCAACGACACGTTCGTGATGAACGAGTGGGCCAAGGATCAGGAATCCGAGCACATCCGGCTCATTCCAGACGGCAACGGCGAGTTCACCGACGGCATGGGTCAGCTGGTGGACAAGTCCGACCTGGGCTTCGGCAAGCGTTCGTGGCGCTACTCGATGCTCGTGCGCGACGGCGTCGTCGAGAAGATGTTCGTCGAACCGAACAAGCCCGGCGATCCGTTCGAAGTGTCCGATGCCGACACGATGCTGAACTACATCAACCCGAAGGCGAAGAAGCCCGACCAGGTGGCCATCTTCACGCGGGAGGGCTGCAGCTTCTGCGCGAAGGCGAAGGCGCTGCTCACCGAACTGGGCTACGACTACGCCGAAGTGCCCCTGCCGCATCAGGTCCGCACGAAGGTCGTCGGCGCGCTGGCGAATGCGAAAACGGTTCCGCAGATCTACATCAACGGCGAGTACATCGGCGGTGCGGAGGAACTGGAGCGCTGGGCCCGCAAGGCGGCTTGATCCGGTGCGGGTGTCGTCCCGAGCACAAAACGGTGTCATTCCGAGCCGTAGGCGAGGAATCCTCGCCTTGGGGCATCACAACGAGGATCCCTCGCGCCGCTCGCGCTCCGCTCGGGATGACATCGGGGGCGGGTTGACACCGGGCGCGGGATGACTCCGGGGGCCGGATGACTCCGGGGGCGGGATGACACCCGGTCGGATGACACCCGGTCGGATGACCCCGCGGATGGAAAGAACGACACCCGGCGCAAGGTTCAATTCAACAGCAAGGAGCATCTGCAGCGATGAGCACCATCGAAGTCGACGTGGCCGTGATCGGCGCCGGAACTGCCGGCCTCACGGCCTACCGCGCGGCCGTGGCAGCCGGCAAGCGCGCCGTCATCATCGAGGGCGGCCCCTACGGGACGACCTGCGCCCGAGTCGGGTGCATGCCGAGCAAGCTGCTCATCGCCGCGGCGGAAGCTGCGCACGTGGCACACAAGTGGGACGAGTTCGGCCTTCGCCTGCACGGCGAGATCGAGGTGGATGGCCGCGCGGTGATGGCGCGCGTCAAGCGCGAGCGCGATCGCTTCGTCGGTTTCGTTCTCAAAGGCATCGACAACATCCCGGGTTCGGACCGGTTGCGCGGGTATGCCCGATTCGCCGACGAGCACACTCTGGAGGTCGACTCGGGCGTGCAGGTGCGCTTCGCCCGCGCCGTGATCGCCACGGGGTCCTCGCCGTCGATTCCCCCGTTCCTGCGCGCGGCGGGCGAACGGCTGATCGTCAACGACGACGTCTTCGACTGGGACACCCTGCCCGCCTCGGTCGCAGTGTTCGGTCCGGGCGTCATCGGTCTGGAACTGGGACAAGCGCTGCACCGGCTCGGCGTACGCGTGCACATGTTCGGGAAGGACAACCTGGTCGGGCCGTTCACCGACCCGGCGGTTCGCGGCTATGCGCAGCGAACCTTCGCGAGCGAGTTTCCGCTGGACGCCGATGCGCAGATTTCGCGCATCGAGAACATCGGCAATACGGTGGAGATCGACCACCTTGGAATGGACGGCGTAACGCGCACGATCGCGGTCGACTACGTCATTGCCGCCACCGGCCGCACGCCGACCGTGCGCAATCTGGGCCTGGAGAACACGCCTCTAGAACTGGACGCGCGCGGCGTGCCGCTGTTCGACCGCTACACGATGCAGTGCGGGGACAGTGGGATCTTCATCGCCGGCGACGCCAACAACGATCTGCCCCTGCTGCACGAGGCAGCGGACGAGGGCCGGATCGCCGGCGAAAACGCGGCGGCATACCCCTATGTACGCTCAGGCCTGCGCCGCACGCCACTTGCAGCGGTGTTCAGCGATCCTCAATGTATGGTGGTCGGCGCGCGGTATGCCGAGTTGAAGCGTGAGCACATCGTGGTTGGCGAGGTGTCGTTCGAGGACCAGGGCCGCAGCCGGGTGATGCTGCGCAATCGCGGGCTGCTGCACGTATACGCCGACATCCGTACCGGCGATTTCCTGGGTGCCGAGATGATCGGCCCGGACGCGGAGCACATCGGGCACCTCCTGGCGTGGGCGCACCAATCGGGCCTCACGGTCGAGCGCATGCTCGAGATGCCCTTCTACCACCCGGTGGTGGAAGAAGGTGTGCGTACGGCGCTGCGCGATGCGCAGTCCAAGCTGGAACGTGTCAGCGACACAAAGGAACTGCTCGCCGCCTGATCGCGTTTCACCCTCTCCTCCCCCTGGGCGCAACGCCCAGGCTTGCAACGCGCCCGCTTGGTCGGGCGCGTCTTTTTTTGTTAAAGGAGATGCTTGGGGGCGATCAGCGCGCCGCGGCCTCGCGCAACGCGATCAGCGCGACTTCCGCCGAGGCGTAGCGTTCCTCCGGCTTTTTGGCGAGCAGCTTGTCGAGCACGGTCTGGAAGCGCGCGAGATCCTCGGGCAGGACGGGCAGCGGCGCGTGCACGTGCTTCTGCAGCACGGTGAGCGGGTCCTCGCCGCGATACGGCGGATGTCCGGTGAGGAACTCGTAGAGCATGATCCCGAGGCTGTACAGGTCGGTGCGCGGGTCCACCTGCCCGGTGATGGCCTGCTCGGGACTCAAGTAGTACGGCGTGCCCAGCGCCTCGCCGCGCGTGGTCTGGTTCATGTTGCGTGACAGGTCCTTGGCGATGCCGAAGTCGGTCAGCACCAGCTCGCCGTCCTCGCGCAGCATGATGTTGTCGGGCTTGAGGTCTCGGTGCACGATGCCTTTCGCGTGCACGGCCACCAGCGCCTCGCCGATCTGGCACACGTAGTCGATCGCCTTATCCGGCGGCAGCGCGCCGTGCAGGCGGCCGCGCAGGTCGCCGCCCGGGAAGTACTCCATGGCGATGAACGCGTGCGAGTCGGTCTTGCCGTGCTCGAAGACGGTCGCCACGTGAGGATTCTCGATCTGCGAGACCAGATCCAGCTCCTGGTCGAAGCGCTGCAGCAGATCGACCGCACCGTTGCCGATGTCCACCACCTTGAGCACGCGCAGCGCGTGGTTCTTCTCGTTCTCCGCCAGGAAGGCGCGCGACATGCCGCTCTGGCTCAGGCGACGAATCAGGCGGAAGCCGGGCACCTTCACCGGGGAATCGGCCGGCCTCATCAGGGAGGGCTGCTGGGACGGCCGGATGCGGTGGGTTTCGTTGAACAGGCGATCGCGCACGCGCACGATGACGGCGGTGTTGTGCGCGACTGCCTCCTCGATCAACCGGTATGTTTCGGAGTTGCGCCCGTCGTTGTCCTGGCGTGGCTCGAGGCCCGTGACCTCCGTCATCTCCACCGGGAAGGCGCGTCCACGCACCAGCAGCGAGCCGCGCTTGCCGGTCCGGAAGCGGCTGCCGGCCAGCTTGAGCGTGTCCATCGACGTCACCACGCTGGCGCCCAGTTTCTTGGTCTGCTCCTCCAGACGCGAGGCGACGTTCACGGTATCCCCGACGATGGTGGTGTCGATGCCGGCCCCGGTATTGAGGCGGCACAGCATGACGTTGCCGGTGTGCACGCCCGCACCGACGGCAAAGTCCGGAAGGCCCTTGTCTGGGAAACGCCGAGCCATCCAGTCATCGAAGCGCTTGGCCACCACGCACAGCAGCAGCGCGGCCTTCAATGCGCGTTCGGCGTGCGGCGGCGCTTCGGGCACGTCCTCGAACATCGCGAGCAAGCCGTCGCCCAGCAGCTTGACGATCCACCCACCATGCTGAAGGACCGGCTCGCAGGCGCGCACGAAGTACGCGTTGAGCATGTCAGCCAGTTCCTGCGTGGTGAGCATCTCGGCGATGCCGGAGAAATTGCGGATGTCGGCGAACAGCACCGTGCCGGTTCGCAGTTCCTGCGAAGCGAGCGCGCTGCTACGGCCGTCGCCCTGCTGGCGGGACCGCCGCAGCAGGAACTGCGTGGACGACGGGTCCGGACCCGGACCCGGTCCGCTGACGGTTCCTGGCAGCGAGGCGGTCGGCGCGATGCCCGCCGCGGCACGCGCGGCGCTGCGCGAGGGGAGCCGGTCGCTGGGGAGCTGGCCCGCCACCGCGCGCAGCAGGGCCTCGCGGGTGACCGGCAGGGGCAGTCCGACGGCGCCCTTGGCGCGCGCCTGGTCCAGGATCTCGCCGCGTTCGCTCGCCACGAGCACCGGCACCGCCGCGGTCGACAGCTTGCCGCGCAGGTAGTCCAGCAGCCGCAGGCCTTCGTCGCCCTTGCCGCCAGCGCCGGCCACGACCAGATCCGGGATGCCCACGGCCAGGCTGCGCTCGATCGCCGTGGCGTCCTCGCCGACCGCGACCGCGTATCCCGCCGTTTCCAGGTGCAGGCGCAGGTAGTCCCGCAAGGCGGGCGCGCTTTCGAACACCAGGATGCGAGGGGTGGGGCGGGCTTGCTGGCGGGCGGGCATGCCTCGGAACGATTCGTTGGGGTGGGCGGGCCCCATCGGGGCTCACGCGATTCGCCATGTATCGGCCCGGCGGGAGCTTTCTGCAGCATCGGTGCAGCCTTGGGCACCGGCGTACGCCGGTGCGACGACCCTCAGGCCGGTTCGTCCTGGGTGGCCGGGCCGCTCATGAACTGCAGGGCCGCGAGGCGCGCGTAGAGCGGGTCGGACGCCACCAGCTGAGCATGCGTACCGACCGCCGCCAGGCGGCCTCGGTCGAGGACGACGATGCGGTCTGCGCCCTTCACCGTGGCCAGGCGGTGCGCGATGATCAGCGTCGTACGGCCCTGCATCAGGGTGTCCAGGGCGGCCTGGACCATGCGCTCGCTCTGCGCGTCGAGCGCGCTGGTCGCCTCGTCGAGCAGCAGGATGGGGCGCTGCGCGAGGATCGCCCGGGCGATCGCCAGGCGCTGGCGCTGCCCGCCCGACAGCCGTACGCCGCGCTCGCCCAGCTCGCTATCGAGGCCGCGTGGCAGGCGCGCGATGAACTCCATGGCGTGCGCGGCCTCGCAGGCGCGCTCGACCTCCGCGTCGCCCGCCTGGGGGCGGGCGTAGCGCACGTTGTCGCGCACGCTGCCGGAGAACAGGGCCGGCTCCTGCGGCACCAAGGCGATCCTGTCCCGCACGGCCGCGAGGTCCGCGCGGCGGATGTCCACGCCATCGAGCCGGATCGCGCCGCCTTCGAGGTCGTAGAAGCGCAGCAGCAGCGCGAACAGCGTCGACTTGCCTGCGCCCGAGGGGCCCACCAGCGCCACGCGCTCCCCGGGGGCGGCGCGCAGCGAGAACCCGTCGAGCGCCGGCTGATGCGGGCGACTCGGATAGGCGAAGCGCACGGCGTCGAACTCGATCTCGCCGCGCGGCGGTTGCGGCAGGGGCTGCGGATCGGGCGGCGACACGATCTGCGGCGGCGTGGCGAGCAGCTCCAGCACGCGTTCCGCCGCGCCCGCACCCCGTTGCAGATCCCCGATCACTTCGCTCAACGCCCCAGCTGCGCCGGCCACCAGTGCGGAATAGAACACGAACGCCGACAGGTCGCCCGCGCTCATGCGCCCGGCGAGCACGTCGTGCCCTCCGACCCACAGGATGACGGCCACACCGCCGAAGACGAGCAGGATCACCGCTGCGATCAGCGCGGCGCGCTGGCGGATCCGGCCCAACGCGGTGCGGAACGACGATTCGATGTAGGACGCGAACCGGTCCCGGTCGGCCGCCTCGTGGCCGTAGGCCTGCAGCGTGCGGATCTCGTGCAGCGACTCGTCGACGTGTGCGCCTAGGTCCGCGATGCGGTCCTGGCTGGCGCGCGAGAGCCGGCGCACGCGGCGGCCGAACAGCGCCACCGGAACGATTACCAGCGGCACGCCGAGCAGCACCAGCAGCGTGAGCTTGGCACTGGTGAGCATCAGCATGATCAACGCACCGATGCCCATGATCAGGTTGCGCAGGGCCATCGACACGCTGGTCCCTGCGACCTGCTCGAGCAGGGCGGTGTCGGCGGTCAGACGGGAAATGACATCACCGGTGCGCGACTCCTCGAAGAATGCCGGCGACAGCCGCAACAGGTGCTCGAACAGGTCGCGGCGCAGGTTGGCGACCACGCGCTCGCCGATCCAAGACACCAGGTAGTAGCGTGCGAAGGTGGCTGCGCTCATCACGCCCACGACGACGAGAAGCAGCACCAGCGCGCGATCGAGCGCCTGTGCGTCGCGTGCGCCGAAACCGGCGTCGATGGCGTGGCGCAGGCCTTGCCCCACCACCAGGAAGGAACCGGCGGCCACCACCAGCGCGATGCCAGCCATAAGCAGGCGCGCGCGATGCGGACGCAAGTAGCGCAGCAGCGGCAGGAACTGGCGCAGGCCGGGTCGCATAGGCACTCTAGTCGCGATGCCGGCCGATCGGACGGGACATGGTGCGAGTCTACCCGCCACCGCCCGATCCCGGGGCAGTCGCCGGCTGGTGCGAGGGCGGATTCCGTCTCGTCTCGGGGCGGTCTCGGCGACGCGGTTCTCTGCTAACCTTTCCGTGATTTCCTTGAGAACAACGGAGTACGTGATGGCTGAACGACCCGACGACCGCATGCCAGATCCGACGATGGATCCCAACGAACTGTATCGCGAGGAGATCGTGACCGACCGGCGCGTTGGAACGTTGCGCGTGCTCAGTCCGATCAAGTCGGACGGCACCGCCGATGCGCAGCGCAAGACGGTCTACGTGGGCGAGGCGCAGATCTACACGAACATGGGCGCTCTGCCGCTGAGCTTCGAGATCGCGGCGACGACCCTGGCCGAGGCTGTGGACGGGTACGCGCAGGCGGCGAAGGAAGCTGTCGAGCGCGCGGTGCGCGAACTCGAGGACATGCGCCGGCAGGCGGCATCGTCCATCGTCATCCCGCGCGGCGGCGCCGGCGGCATGCCCGGCGGCGGACTGCCGGGCGGCCTGGGCGGCGGCAAGATCCAGATGCCCTGAGGCCCGCGTCCCGGCGTGCGCCGGGACAGCCGCCCCGGGAATCCGCCTGCCTCACACCCGCCGCTTCTTCGCGGTCGACTTCTTTTTCTTCTTCTTCGCCGGCTTCTTCTTCGTCGCGCTCTTGGGCTTCGCGGCGGGCTTCTGAGGTGCCGCTTTCGGGGCCGGCGCGGCATCGTCGGTCGCCGTCTGCGGTGGCGCGGCCCGTTGCACGTCGCTGCCCTGCATCTGGAACACGACCGGGACCTGTACCACGAACGGGGTGGCCAGCAGTTCCGGCGGCGGCGGAACGATCGACTCCCGCACCAGCTCCACGGCGCGCAGATCGAGTACGTCGTGGCCGCTCGACTGCGCCACGCTGACTCCGCCGAGCTGCCCGCCGCCCTCGAAGCTCACGCCCACGTACACGGTGCCCTCGCGCCGGTTCCTGCGCGCCTCCAGCGGATACACCGACGCGCCGCAGGCTGCGGCAGTGCTCACCGTGTGCGCGCGCAGCGCCTGCGCATAGCAGGTGAGCAGATCGCTGCGCGATCCGCCGGCCGCGCACGAGGGCGCCGCCGCCACCTCGGAGGCACGGCAGGCGAAGGACTGGCGTTGCGCGTCGCCTGCCAGCGGACGCGCGTCCACCACCCGCACGCCGCTGCGCGCCTCGTACAGCACGGCGAAGCGGCGCAGCCGCTCGTAGCGCTGCGGATCGGCGGGAAGCGGCAGCGGCGTGGCGAGCACGACTGCGCTGCGCAGCGCGGCGTCGAGCTCCGGGTGCCCGCTCGCCCGACGCGTGGTCACGTCGCCGGCCAGCCCGCTCGGCAGCAGCGACACCTCGAGTTCCACCAGCGCATCGAGCGGAATGGAGGGAGGCGGCACCATGTGCTGCTGGATCGCGTCGCGCGCGCGCTGGCGCCACGACTGCAGTTCCTGGACGGGCAGCTGCGGCGGCGCCGCCTGGGCGGGAATCGCCGGAGGGGGAACGGGTGCGGGGACCGGCGTCGCAGGTTCGACAGGCGCCACGGGTTCCACGGGCGCCGCGGGTTCCACAGGGTTTGGCGACTTGGCGAGAACGATGCCGGGAAACAGCAGTGCGAGCGCGGCGCGCGCGAACGGCCCGTTCCGCGTTCCGATGATTCTCATGGCGTTCCAGGGATGCGATTGCGCGCAGTGTAGCGAAACTGCACTGGCGCGAAGCGGGACTGCGCATCAACGTCCGATCAGCGTCGATCGAGGAACTCGGCAACCCCCTGCAGCGAATCGATGTGCTGGCAGGCGACCTTCGCGCAGATCAGGATCGGCACCGCCAGAAGGATGCCGGCTGCGCCCCACAGCGTTCCCCAGAACAGCAGCGACACGAAGATGGCGATCGGGTTGAGCGAGAGACTGCGGCCGAACAGCAGCGGCTCGACGACGTTGCCCTCGATCGCGTCGATGATCATGTACACCAGCGGCGCCAGCAGCGCGCGCGGCAGCGAATCGAAGGTGAGCAACGACACCAGCGTGATCAGCGTGAGCGAGATCACGGGACCCAGGTAAGGGACATAGTTCAGCAGACCGACCACCACCCCCCACAGCGCCGGATTGGGAATGCCGAGGAAGTACATCACCACGCCGACCAGCGTCCCGAGCGCGATGTTGAGCAGCGTGAAGGCCGCGAAATAGCGGCCGATCTCCATTTCGATCGCACGGCCGATCTCGACGGCGCGGATCTTGTTGCGCAGCGTGGGCGTGATGCGCACCACCTTGCGCAGGAAGAAATCGTCGGAGGCCATCAGGAAGAACAGCAGGATCAGCATGACGAAGGCGCCCACCGCGACGTCCTGCGCGTGATCCATCAGCTGCTGCATCAGCGTGGGGCCGCTGACCTCCACGCGCGGCACCGGCTTCTCGCCGTCCACGTCGGCGGCCTTCTCCACCTCCTCGGTCGCCTTCTGTACCTGGCGCACCGATTCCTGCAGCGGACGCAGTTTCTGGCGCAGCTCGCGCGCCACGCTCGGGGCGCGCTCCGTCCACTCCGCTGCCGGTGCGGCCAGCTGCCAGAGCGCCACGCCGAGCGCACCGATCACGAGTCCGAGCACCAGCAGCGCGCCCAGTCCGCCCGGCACGCCCAGCCGCCGCAGCATCCGCACCGCGGGCGAGAGCAGCAGGTTGAGCAGGACGGCAAGTACGATCGGCAGAAGCAGCGCGGCCCCGTAGTACAGCGCCGGGATCAGCGCGAGCAGCAACAATCCGAAGCAGGCGCGGCAGCCCGGTGCCGCCACCGACTGCGCAGCGGCCCCGTCGATCCGATCCTCCCCCGGCATTGCGTCTCCTCCGTCCCTGCCATCCGCGGCAAGCGCCGTCAGCAACCGGCATGCCGTGCGATGTCATCCAGCGGAACTTCCCGGCACGGTGCACGCTCAACGCAGCGGCATCGGCATCGTCGCAGCTCCATCCAATGTCCATCCTCGACAAAGGCAAGCGCCTGGCATTGGTCTACAACCCGCGCTCGGGCAGCGCGCAGGCAGATCTTCCCGCGCGACTTCTCACGCGCATGGGTGCGCGCGGGGCGCACGTGTCCGCCCTGCCGGCGCGCAGCCCGTCGAGCATGCAGGCAGCGCTCGACCGCTGCCTCGACGCACGCATCGATGCGGTGTTCGCGCTCGGCGGCGACGGAACCCTGCGCGCCATCGCTTCGCGGCTCGCAGGATCCGGCATACCCCTCGGGGCGCTCCCAGGCGGCACGTTCAACTACTTCGTGCGCAACCTGGGCCTGCCCGCCGAGCCGCTGGAGGCCTTCGAAGCGATGTGCGGCGGCGTCGTGCGCAGCGTGCACGTGGGCGAGGTGAACGGGCAGATCTTCCTGAACAACGCGAGCTTCGGGCTGTACCGCAGGCTGATCGAGGAGCGCGAACGCCACAAGGCGCTGCTCGGGCGCTCGCGCCTGGTGGCACTGCTTTCCGGTGCGCTCACGCTGCTGGGCCGACATCGCGTGTACCACGTCGAACTGCGCAGCGGCGAGACGCATCGTGCGCTGGATTCGCCGATGGTGTTCTTCGGCTGCAACGTGCTGCAGTTGTCGCGTCTGTCCTCCACGCTGGCTGGATGCGCGCAGCAGGGACGCCTCGCGGTGCTCGCCCTGCGGCCGCTGCGGCGCGCGGACACGCTGGCGCTGGCGGCACGCGCCCTCGCCGGCACGCTGGAGGGCGCAGCGCAGGTCGAGTTGCTGTGCGCGGAATCTCTGGTGATCGAGCGCAGCGGCCACACGGTGCGCTGCGCGCTGGACGGCGAGGTGCGCAAGATGCTGCTGCCGCTCGAGGTCGGGTTGCGCCGGGACGCACTGCGAGTGCTCGCACCCGCGGGAGGTTGACGTGCGGCGCATCCTGCATCTGTCCGACCTGCACTTCGGCCGCATCCAGCCGGGCACCTGCGAGGCGCTGGAACGGGCCATCGCGCGTCTGCAACCCGGTATCACCGTGGTCTCGGGCGATCTCACCCAGCGCGCACGTGCCGCTCAGTTCCGCCCGGCAGCGCAACTGCTGGCACGGCTTCCGCAGCCGCTGCTGTGCGTACCGGGCAACCATGACGTGCCGCTCTACGACGTGTTCACGCGACTGCTTCGGCCGGTCGCGCGCTATCGCCGCTGGATCTCTTCGCAGGTCGACACCTTCTTCGACGACGGGACGCTGGCAATCGCAGCGCTGAACACCGCGCACGGATGGACCAGCATGCACGGGCGGCTCACGCACGCCCAGTGCGATGCGGTGACGCGCCACTTCCGCGCCTCGCGCTCCGCCCTGCGCGTGGTGGTGACGCATCACCCGCTCGATCTGCCGCACGAGGACGAGCATCCCGTCCCGTCGCTGGCGCTTGCGCATCTGGGCGGCTGGATAGACGAAGCGCGCGCGGACCTGTTCCTGGCCGGTCACCTGCACCGCTCGCGCGCGCTGCTCGGGCCGGTGCGCACGTCGGCACGCCGGCGCGCCGTGTTCACGCAGGCCGGCACCGCCACCTCCGACCGCCACTCGGGCTACGGCAACGCCTTCAACTTCATCCGTACCGACGGCGATTCGATCGAACTGGAGCACTGGCACAGCGACGTGCCGGGCGCAGGCTTCTCATTGCGCAGCGTGCACCGATTCGAACGTGCGCCCGAGGGCTGGCGGACCCCATAGGCCCTCACGCGGGCTGCCACTCGCGCCAGGCGCCGAGCAGCGGGAAGTACAGGCCGAGCCGCACCGGGCGTTCGTCGAGCGCACGCACGATGCGGGCATAGCGTTCGAGCTGATCGCGGTAGCGTGTCTGCTCGCGGTCGAGGAAGGCATCGAGTTCTCCTCCCTCGTGCGTACTGGTCTTGTAGTCGACGATCCAGCGCACGCCGTGCTCGTCGACGAAGGTGCGGTCCAGTGCGACGCTCACCACGAGGCCGTCGAGGCGCCCGCTCAGTCGCAGCTCGCACTCGGCCTCGACGTGCGCGCCCAGGATCCAGCGCGCGCGCGCATCGCGCAACGCACCGAGCAGCGCGCGCTCGACCCGCCCGAGCGCGGCATCCACGTGCGCCTCGGGCGCGCCGAGCGTGCGCAGGTCGCGCTTGAAGTGATCGCGGCGCGCGCGCACGGCAGCCTCGCCCCAGGCGTCGAGCCCCTCCTGCGCCATCGCCTGCAGCGTCGCGTGCACGACCGTGCCGACGTGGCGGGCAGTCTCGGATGCCCAGGAGAACTCGACGGGCGCCGAGAGCGCCTCAGCCGCCGTCACGGGGACGGCGACGTCCTGCCCATCGTCGATCGCCGGCCACGCGTCCAGCGCCAGGCGCCGGATCGCCGTGGGCGGCGTCTCACGCTGCGGCGAAGTGCCTTTGTCATCGTCAGCGCTTGCCTGCGCGGCGTGCGCGCGATACGCTGCCTCCACCGCCGGCCACAGGATCGCGAGCAGGCTGCCCGAGGCAGCCCGCGGTGCGCCGGCCGCCAGCGGCGCGTGCCCGACCCAGTGCAATCGCGACTTCGCGCGCGTGGCGGCGACGTAGAGCAGGCGTGCATCTTCGTGCTGCGCCTTGGCCCGTTCGATCGCCGCCAGCCACGCATAGATCGGATCCTGCTCGCCCCCCCGACCGCGCATCGGCGCGAGCAGCAGGTCGGACTCCTCGCCCGCGCGCGCGCGCTCCAGCCACAGCAGCAGCTGCGCGTCCTCGCCGCGCGTGCGATAACCCAGTCCGGGAACGATCACCACGTCGAACTCGAGCCCCTTGGCCTTGTGGATGGTCATCACCTGCAGATGCGCATCGGCACGTGCGTCGGGCAGTGCATAGAGCGCCTGCATGCGCCGCTCGAGCTCGGCGAAGTCGGCGATGTCCCCGCCCTGCTCGAGTTCCTCCAGCAACGCGAGGAATACCTGCGCATCCTCGAGATCGGCGGCATCGCGCGCCCCGGCGGGACCGCCGAGCGCGAGCCACGCACCCTCGACCCGGCGCCTCAGGCTGCCCCGTGCGCGCTGGGCGAGCGCCGGCGCGAGAACGGCATGCAGCTTGGTCAGCCGTGCCCGCGCATCGGGCGAGAGCGCTGCGCGGTCCGGGCCGCTGTCGATCAATGTCCACGGGCACGCGAGGTGGTCGCGCCCCGCGAGCAATTCCAGGTCGGGCAGAGTCAGGCCGCACCAGGGCGCACGCAGCAGCGCGAGCCAGGAGACGCGATCGGCCCGCTGCAGCAGCGCGCGCGCCAGCGTGGGCAGGTCCTGCACCAGGGGTCGGTGCGCGAGCGACTCGATCTCGATGGCCTGCGGAACCAG
>CAYLTE010000108.1:0-13096 GCA_964386195.1 uncultured Burkholderiales bacterium
AGCGCCGTCCCCGTCCCAACGTCGCGACCGTGATGAACATCATCGGCGAGGTGACCGGGCGGACCTGCATCATCATGGACGACATGGTCGACACGGCCAATACGCTGTGCGAGGCGGCGGCCGCCCTCAAGGAGAAGGGCGCCGAGCGCGTGCTCGCCTACTGTACCCACCCGGTGCTTTCCGGGCAGGCCATCCATCGTATTTCGAACTCGGCGCTCGACGAACTGGTCGTGACCGACACCATTCCCCTGTCGGCAGCTGCAAAGGAGTGCAAGCGGATCCGGCAGCTTTCGGTTGGTGAACTGCTCGCGGAGACGATGCTGCGGATCAGCAACGAGGAGTCGGTGAGCTCGTTGTTCATGGAATAAGGCGGGGACTGGGGACTGGGGAATGGGGACTGGGGAGGCCGCGCTTGCGTACAACGCGCGATCCTTCTTAGCCCCTGGCCCAGCCCCTAGTCCCCTGTTCAACCCCGCCCTCTGGTCGCGGAAGGCGGAACTCAAGGAGAAGCACATGGCAATCGAAGTGAACGCAATGCTGCGTTCGACGCAAGGGAAGGGTGCGAGCCGCCGCCTGCGTCACGCAGCGAAGGTCCCGGGAGTGGTGTACGGGGGCGGGCAGGACGCGCAGTCGATCGAGCTCGATCACAAGGAACTCAGGCAGCAGCTGAAACTGGAAGCCTTTCACGCCTCCATCCTCTCGCTCAGCCTCGACGGGCAGAAGCAGCAGGTCCTGCTGCGCGACTACCAGATGCACCCGTGGCGCATGGAAGTGCTGCACGTGGACTTCCAGCGCGTGGCGGCCGATCGCAAGATCCACATGAAGGTGCCGCTGCATTTCATGAACCAGGAGAGCGCGCCGGGCGTGAAGCTGGGCGGCGGCACGGTCAGCCACGTGCAGTCCGAGATCGACGTCAGCTGCCTGCCGGCGGACCTTCCGGAGTACGTGGAAGTGGACATCGGAGAAATGCAGTCGGGTCAGTCGCTGCACCTGTCGGATCTGAAGCTGCCGAGCGGTGTGGAATCGGTTGCGCTGCGCGGTGGCGACGATCTGGTGGTGGTCACGATCCAGGTGCCCCGAGGCGAAGCGGCTGCGGAGGAGACGCCGGAAGCGGCGGCTCCCGCGGCAGCGCCCGAGAAGAAGTAATCGCTCCGGGGAAGCTCAGCTTCCCCTGATCTGCGAGGCCCGCCCGCTCGATGGTTCCGCCGGCGGGCCTCGTCGTTTCTTCCTGAACCCGGAGCACGCTCGATGCGCCTCGTCGTTGGCCTGGGCAATCCTGGCGCCGAGTACGAAACAACGCGGCACAACGCGGGATTCTGGTGGGTCGAGAACCTCGCTGATGCGCATGGCGTCGCCCTGCGTAGCGAGGGCCGCTTCCACGGAAAGGTCGGGCGCCTTCGAACCGGCGCAGGCGAATGCTGGCTGCTGGAGCCGCAGACCTTCATGAACCTGAGCGGCCGCGCGGTGGCTGCGCTCGCAGGGTTCTACAAGATCGCAGCGGAGGAGATCCTTGTGGTGCACGACGAACTCGACCTGCCGCCGGGAAGTGCGCGCCTGAAGAAGGGCGGGGGCACGGCGGGCCACAACGGTCTGAAGGACATCGCCCGCCATCTCGGGCCGGACTTCTGGCGCCTGCGCATCGGTATCGGTCACCCGGGGGATCGCGCCGAGGTCTCCAACTTCGTCCTGCGGCCGCCCCGCAAGGAGGAGGCCGCGCTGATATCGGAGGCAATCGAGAAGTCGCTGGATGCGTGGCCGGACATCGCCGGGGGGCAGATGGAGAAGGCCATGCACCGCCTGCACACCACCGCGTGAGCGCCGCTTCGTCACACAGTCTTTCAACGGAATCCACATGAGCCTCAAATGCGGCATCGTCGGCCTGCCCAACGTCGGCAAGTCGACCCTGTTCAACGCGCTGACGAAGGCCGGCATTGCCGCCGAGAACTACCCGTTCTGCACGATCGAGCCGAACGTGGGCGTGGTCGAGGTGCCCGATTCGCGCCTCGCGCAGCTCGCTGCCATCGTCAATCCACAGAAGGTGATGCCGGCGATCGTGGAGTTCGTCGACATCGCAGGGCTGGTGGCCGGTGCCTCGAAGGGCGAGGGCTTGGGCAACCAGTTCCTCGCCAACATCCGCGAGACCGACGCGATCGCGCACGTGGTGCGCTGCTTCGACGATCCCAACGTCGTGCACGTGGCGGGCAAGGTCGATCCGGTTTCCGACATCGAGACCATCAACACGGAACTGGCGCTCGCCGACCTGGCCACCGTGGAGAAGCAGCTCGCGCGCTACAGCAAGGTGGCCAAGGCCGGCGGCGACAAGGAGGCCCAGCGGCTGGTTGCTGCGTTGGAGAAGGTGCAAGCCGCGCTCGACCAGGCGCGTCCGGCACGATCGGTCGATCTGTACGAGGAGGAGAAGGCCGTGCTCCGGCCGCTGTTCCTGCTCACGATGAAGCCGACCATGTACGTGGCCAACGTTGACGAGGGCGGTTTCGAGAACAATCCCCTGCTCGATCGCGTGCGCGAGTACGCGGCGAAGGAGGGGGCGCCGGTGGTGGCGATCTGCGCCTCGATCGAATCCCAGATCGCCGACCTCTCGGACGAGGACAAGCAGGTGTTCCTCGCCGACCTCGGGCTGGAGGAGCCGGGCCTGAACCGCCTGATCCGCGCGGCGTTCGATCTGCTCGGCCTGCAGACCTACTTCACCGCGGGCGTGAAGGAGGTGCGCGCCTGGACGATCCGCAAGGGCGATACCGCGCCGAAGGCCGCCGGCGTGATCCACACCGACTTCGAGAAGGGCTTCATCCGCGCGGAGGTCATCGCCTTCGCCGACTACGTCGCGCTGAAAGGAGAGCAGGGCGCGAAGGAGGCCGGGAAGATGCGGCTGGAAGGCAAGGAATACGTGGTGCGCGACGGAGACGTCATGCACTTCCGCTTCAACGTCTGAGCGCGCTCATACCGTCGGGAAATCGCGCATGCGCCGCAGGTAGGCGGTGGCTTCGTCGGGCGCCAGCGCCGGGCTGAACAGGAAGCCCTGCATGCTCTGGCAGCCCAGCCGGCGCAGCGCGTCGCGGTGCACCGTGCGTTCCACGCCCTCGGCGACCAGATGCAGTCCGAGACCTCGTGCGATCCCGATGATCGCGTGCACGATCGGGCTGTGGCTGTCGCCATCGTCGAGCTCGCGCGTGAACACCTGGTCGATCTTGATCGTGTTCACCGGCAGGCGCTGCAGATAGCCCAGCGACGAGTAGCGGGTGCCGAAGTCGTCGATCGAGATGCGCACGCCTTGCTTGCGCAGCTGCCGGATCTTGTCGATCGCCGCATCGACGTCCTCGATGAGCACGTTCTCCGTGATCTCCAGCTCGAGCCCATCGGCGGGGACGCGGTGTCGATCGAGCGCCTGCGCGATCCTCTCGGTGAAGTCGCCCCGCTCGAAATCGCGCGGGGACACGTTCACCGCCACGCGCACCCCGGCGAAGCCGTCCCGCCGCCACTGCGCGAGCTGTGCGCAGGCGCAGTCGAGCACACGGTCGCTCAGCGCGGAGATCAGGCCGGTCTCCTCGGCGATATAGACGAAGCGGGCGGGATCGAGCTGGCCGAGCTTGGGATGGCTCCAGCGCACCAGTGCCTCCACGCACTCGACCGAGCCCTTGCTCACCTCGTGGATCGGCTGGTAGTGCACCTGCAGCTCCTGGCGCTGCAGGGCCCGGCGCAGTTCGCCTTCGAGATTGATCTTCTCGCTGTAGAGGCTGCTCATTTCCTTGGCGAACACGCCCACACTGTCCTTGCCGCGGCGCTTGACCTGGTACATCGCGAGGTCGGCATTGCGGACGAGTTCGTCCTCGTTGGCGCCGTGGTCCGGAAAGACGGACAGTCCGATGCTGGCGGTCGCGCTCAGCTCGTCGTTCTCGATGACGAAGGGCCGGCGCAGCGCCTCGAGAAACTGTTGCGCCTTCTGGGCGGCATCGTCGGGGCTGCGCAGGTCGGGCACCAGCACCGTGAACTCGTCCCCGCCAAGGCGACACAGCGTGTCGCTGCTGCGCAGCTGACGCCGCAGCCGTCCCGCCACCTGCTGCAGGAACAGGTCGCCGCGTACGTGGCCGTAGGTGTCGTTGATCAGCTTGAAGCGGTCCAGGTCGATGAACATCACCGCCAGCCGGGTGCGATGACGCCGCGCCTGGGCGATTGCCTGGCGCAGGCGGTCGCGGAACAGGGTGCGGTTGGGCAGGCCGGTCAGGACGTCGTAGTAGGCGTGGTAACTGACCAGTTCCTCGGCGCGCTTGCGATCGGAGATGTCGCGTCCCACGCCGTACGTGCCGATGAAGCCCGGGCGCTGCTCGGCAGCGCGCTCGGAGGCAGGCGCATCGATCGAGTCCCGCACCTCCGGTGCGTACAGGCCGACCGCGCTCAGCACGATCGTGCAAGGCGTCCCGTCTCCTCCGCGCCGCCGTACGCGCAATTCGACGTTGCTGGAGGCGCGCTGCCCGGTGCGCCGTTCGTTGAACGCGTATTCCGCGCGCTTGACGTCGTCGCGGTGGACGATCGTGGCATAGTGGCTGCCGATCAGTTCCTCGCGGGTGAAACCGAGGAGCCGGTTGAACCGCTCGTTGACGAAGGTGAAGCGCCCGGCCTGATCCAGCGTGTAGATGAGGTCGGGCGACTGATCGATCAGATACCGGTGCAGGCGCTCCGACTGCTCGAGCCGGCTGCGAATGCCGACGTTCTCGCGCTGCAGGCGCAGTTGTTCCAGGGCGTTGTCCACGGTCCGGCGCAGCGCGGCCGGTTCGAACGGCTTGCGCACATACTCGTAGGCACCGTAGCGCAACGCGGAGATCGCCGAGTCGACCTGATCGTCCGCGCTCACCACGATCACGCGAACCGAAAGTCCGTTCTGGCGCATGCGCTCCATGATGTCCAGGCCGGTCATGTCGGGCAGCCGGATGTCGAGCAGAGCGAGGTCGATGTGCTGCGTGGCGAGGACCTGCAGCGCGTCGTGTCCGTTGCCGCAGGTGAGGATCTCGCGGCTCGGTTTCGCGATCAGTTCCATCACGGCGTCGCGGATGCGCTGCTCGTCGTCCACGAGCAGGATGCGTGCGTGGTCGAGAGCCACGAGCGGCTGCGCTGGATACAGCCCTGGCCCGAATTCCGTCATTGCCACGTGCCCCTCCCGGAGGCGTTCACGTGCGCGCCGAGGAGGCGTTGGGCTGCCGCGGAAGCAGGACCGTGAACGCGGTGCCCCGCTCCGGCTCGCTGCGGCACAGGACGTGTCCGCCGAGTTGTTTCACCAGCGTGTAGGCGTTGTTCAATCCGTACCCGCGCTCGCCGCCGCGACTCATGGTCAGGCGCTCCGAGAAGAGCGTCTCGAGCATCTCGGGCGGCATGCCGGTGCCGCTGTCCGACACGCTGATCTCGACCATGAGTCGCCCCTCGTAGTTGACGCGATCGAGCGTGCGCACACGTACCTGCCCGCCCGCCGGCATCGCCTCGGATGCGTTCTTCCAGAAGTTGAGCAGCACCTGCTTGAGCGCGTTGGCGTCCGTCACCACAGAGGGCAGGCGCGGATCGAGCTCCAGCGTGACCTCGATCGCGCGCGTGACGAACAGTGCCTCCCGGTAGACGACCATCAGTTCGCGCACCAGTGCGTTGATGTCGGTCGGCTCCTGGCTCTTCTCCACGCTCAGATCCGCGGTGCCGATGCGGCCGATGATCTCCGACACCCGGTCGATCTCTCCGCGCAGGACGCGGATATCCTTGTCGATCGGTTCTCCGTTGCGCACCCGCTCGCCCAGCAACTCCAGATGCGTTTTCATCACGGTGAGCGGGTTGCGCGCCTCGTGCACCAGACGGCGCGCAGAGTTGCGCAAGCGCTCGCGCAGGTCCGTCTCCTTCAGCCGCTGCTGGTCCGCATGCGCCTTGCGGTTGGTGAGCGCCAGGCTGGCCATTTCCGCCAGCCGCTGCAGCATTCCACCGTCGGCGCTCATGCGCTGGGACTGCTCGAGGGGAACGCCGAAGGCGAGCACGCCCAGCAGCGCACTGCCCAGCGTGAGTGGCACGGTGGCCAGTGCCGGTGCCTGCAGCAGCCGCGCGATCTCGATGTCCACACCGCGCAGGCGCTCGATGGCGGGGCTTGGCGCCTGCTGAGGCGTGCGTTCGACCGCGGCGCGAACGACCACGCTGGAGGTCGCATTCATGGGGATGTCCAGTTCGGTCGGCGCGAGACGTTGCGCACTGACGAACCAGCCGGTGAGCGAGCGCGCCGCCGAATCGTGCAGGAACGCCACGAAGGTGTGCAGGCCGAACAGCGCGGCCGTGATGCTGCGCAGCCGTGCCAGCACGCCGCCGGTGTCCTCGGCTCCCATCAACAGCGCCGGTGCCTGCTGCAGCGACGCGCTCTGCATGACGATGTCGAGCAGTTGCGCGTCTGCACGCGTCTGCCATCCCCCATCGGGCGTGGCGGACGATTCCGCAGTCGCGGGCGCGGGGAGGCGCCACCAGTGGGCCGCTGCGGGGGGCGCCACCGACAGTTCGCGCAGCGTTGCCTCGAAGCGCAATGCCGCCTGGCGCAGGGCGCCGTCGAGCGCGTCGGGCGGCACGCCGATCAGCCGGGAGTATGTCTGCACGTCGGGCGCAGTGCCGGAGCGTTCGGTGCAGGCCTCCGCCACCCACAGCATGCGCACGAGCTTGTGCGTGCCGAGCAGGTCGGCGTACGGCGCATGCTGAAGCAGCAGCGCGTCGGCCACGTGCCCCGGCAGACCGAGGCGCATGGCCAACATGCAGGACACCTCGGCGTGGCTGGTCTTGAGCTGATCCAGTTCCAGTTCCAGGAGCTGGCCTTCGTGTGCGGCGGCCGCAACGACTCCCGAATAGAGGTTGGGCATGTCGACGGCGAGGGCCAGCATGCCGATGTCGTGCAGAAGTCCCGCCAGATACGCCTCGCGCGGGTGCGAATAGGCGCAGGCCTCGGCGATCGCCTGGGCGAGCAGCGCGCAATGCAGCGAGTGCGCCCAGTGCGTCAGCGCGTCGGGGGCGACCGGCGTGGAGGCAGGCTGACCGAGTCGGTCGCGCGCCGCGCGCATGAGGACCGCCTGTGCGATGCCGCCCCCGATACCGCCGAGACGCTGCTCCAGGGAACCGATGGCGGGCGGCGATCCGGGCGCCGCAGCAGTGATGGCGAGGAAGCGTACCGCGAGTCCCGCGTCGTATCCCAAGGCCCGGACCAGTGCATCGGCGGGCCGGCCCTCGCCGGCATGCTCCAGGGCATGGCGGAGGACGACGGGCATGACCGGTAGCCGCATCACATCGACGGCACCGAGCGCGGGCGTAGCGAGGCCAGTCATGCCAACGTTCTAGCAGGTGTTGTTTTAGGAATCGTTGCGCGCCGGTATCCGGCAGTCTCCGCGCGGCAACGATGTTGCCATCAGGGCACACCTCCGTCCATCCTTTTCCTGACAGATTGTTAGATTTGGGTGAACGGCGGCCAGGCCATTGACTGTCGTCTTGTGGAGACGGCGATCGCTGGCGGACACCGGTCATCGGATCGCGCCGGCCGATGCGTCGCGATGCGTTCACCCGAGCGGGCAGCACGTCAGCGACGCGCCCGAGAGCCGCCGAGGAGGCCACCCAGGACGCCGCGCATGATCTGGCGTCCGAGCGAGGAGCCTGCAGAGCGCGCGGCACTCTTGGCCGCCGCCTCCAGCACCCCCTCGCGACGTCCGCCACGCGGCCCGGTGCTCCCCATGAGGATCCCGCCGAGCACGTCCATCACGCTGCCGCCTTCCTGCGGTGCCGCGGGGGTGCCGTTGCCGCGGGCATCGTCCTGTGCAGGCGCGCGGGCCGCGGCTGCCTGCCTGAGCTTCTCGTAGGCCGACTCGCGGTCCACGCCATTCTCGTATTGCCCGAACAACACCGACGCGCGGATGACCTGCTGGCGCTCCTCGGGGGTTGCCGGACCGATGCGGCTGCCGGGCGCGAGAATCCACGCGCGCTGCACGATGCCGGGCCGGCCCTTCTCGTCCAGCATCGATACCAGCGCCTCGCCCACCGCGAGCTCGGTGATCGCCTTTTCCGTGTCGAGTTCCGGGTTCTGCCGCAGGGTGGTGGCCGCGGTCCTCACCGCCTTCTGGTCGCGCGGCGTGAAGGCGCGCAGCGCGTGCTGCACGCGGTTCCCCAGTTGCCCGAGCACCGCCTCGGGCACATCGAGCGGGTTCTGGGTGACGAAGTACACGCCCACGCCCTTCGAGCGGATCAGCCGCACGACCTGCTCGATCTTGTCGAGCAGGACCTTCGGCGCGTCGTCGAACAGGAGGTGGGCCTCGTCGAAGAAGAAGACCAGCCGCGGCTTGTCCGGATCGCCCACCTCCTGCAGGTTCTCGAACAACTCCGAGAGCAGCCACAGCAGAAGCGTGGCGTAGATCTTGGGCTGCTGCATCAGCCTGTCCGCGGCCAGCACGTTGATCATGCCGTCCCCGGCGCCATCGGTCTGCATCAGGTCGTCGATGTTCAGCGCCGGCTCGCCGAAGAACCGGTCCCCGCCCTGCTCGTCCAGTTGCAGCAGACCGCGCTGGATCGCGCCGATGCTCGCGGCCGAGACGTTTCCGTAGTCCGTCTTGAACTGTCGCGCGTTGTCGCCCACGAACTGGCACATTGCACGCAGATCCTTGAGATCGAGCAGCAACAGTCCGTTGTCGTCGGCGATCCGGAATACCAGCGTGAGCACGCCGGTCTGCGTCTCGTTGAGGTTGAGCATGCGGGCGAGCAGCAATGGTCCGAGCTCGGAGACGGTCGTGCGAACCGGATGGCCCTGCTCGCCGAACACGTCCCAGAACACCACCGGAGAAGCGCCGAACCGGGGTTCGGGCAACCCGTGCGCGTCGATGCGCTCCTGCAGCTTGCCGTTCATCTTTCCCGGCTGGCTGAGGCCGGAGAGGTCGCCCTTCACGTCGGCGAGAAACACCGGCACACCGATGCGGCTGAAGGCCTGCGCGAGCGTCTGCAGGGTGACGGTCTTGCCCGTGCCCGTGGCGCCCGTGACCAATCCGTGGCGATTGGCCAGGGCTGGAAGCAGGTGGATCTCGTCCTTCGCCTTGGCGATCGTCAGGGGTTCGGTCATGACACAAGCTCCGCGAGGTTGCTGTGATAAACTTTGAATTATATCCGTGGGATGCGCGAATGCATTGATGTGCTTCCCAAACTTTCCTTACGCGGTTTCCACTCGTCGGTAGTACATCGCTGCCCGGCATCATCGAAGGCCGCGGTGGCCAGAGGTTCGTATGGCAGGTCATAGCAAGTGGGCCAACATCAAGCACAAGAAGGCCGCGCAGGACGCCAAGCGTGGAAAGGTCTTCACGCGCCTGATCAAGGAGATCACCGTCGCCGCCAAACTCGGCGGTGCCGACCCGAACATGAATCCCCGGCTGCGGCTCGGCGTCGAGAAGGCCTACGAGGCCAACATGCCGAAGGACAACATCGAACGTGCCATCAAGCGCGGAAGCGGTGAGCTCGAGGGCGTCGACTACGAGGAACTGCGCTACGAGGGATATGGCATCGGCGGCGCCGCCGTGATGGTCGACTGCCTGACCGACAACCGGACGAGAACGGTGGCCGACGTGCGTCACGCGTTCACCAAGTACGGCGGCAACCTCGGCACCGATGGTTCGGTGTCGTTCCTGTTCAAGCATTGCGGCCTGCTGGTGTTCGCGCCCGGAGTGAACGAGGACAAGCTGATGGAAACGGCGATCGACGCCGGCGCCGACGACGTCGTCATGAACGACGACGGCAGCGCCGAGGTGATCACCACGCCAGGCGATTTCTCGTCGGTGAAGGCGGCGCTCGACGCGGCGGGGCTCGCGCCCGAGCTGGCCGAGGTGACGATGAAACCGACCGCCGAGAACCCGCTCGCCGGCGAAGACGGCGTGCGCATGCAGAAGCTTCTGGACGCGCTGGAAGGATTGGACGACGTGCAGGCCGTGTACACCACTGCCGTGGTCGTGGACTGATCGGCGCCCGGTGCATGTCCGGGGACGCGTCAGCCGCCGGAGCGGTTCGGATCCTGGGTATCGACCCGGGTCTGCGTGTCACCGGCTTCGGCGTCCTCGATCGCCGGGGACAAGTGTTGAGCTACGTCAGCAGCGGAGTGGTACGCACGCCGGACGCCTCCCTGCCGGAGCGCCTGAAGACCATTCTCGACAGCCTGGCGCAGGTCATCGCGACCCACGCGCCGCATCAGGTCGCGGTCGAACAGGTCTTCGTCAACGTCAATCCGCAGTCCACGCTCAGGCTCGGCCAGGCACGCGGCGCGGCCATCTGCGCAGCGGTTTCGCACGGTCTGCCCGTGGCCGAGTACACGGCGCTGCAGGTCAAGCAGGCGGTCGTGGGCAATGGCCATGCGGCCAAGGAGCAGGTGCAGGACATGGTGCGCCGGCTGCTGAGCCTGCCGTCCGATCCCAGCGCGGACGCTGCCGATGCGCTTGCCTGCGCAATCTGCCACGCGCACGGCGGGCAGGGCCTGGGCCGAATGTCCACGGCCGGCTACCGCGTGCGCCACGGACGGCTGGTGTGAGGGGTCGACAGTCATGATCGGCCGGCTCACCGGTACCTTGCTGGAGAAGCGCCCCCCGCAGATCCTCGTGGACGTGCAGGGCGTGGCCTACGAAGTGGACGTGCCGATGAGCACGTTCTACCAGCTTCCGGCGACGGGTCAGCGCGTGGTGCTGCACACGCAGCTCGTGATACGCGAGGACGCGCACCTGCTGTTCGGCTTCTCCACGGACGCGGAGCGGCAGGCGTTCCGCCAGCTGGTGCGCATCTCCGGCATCGGTGCGCGCACCGCCCTGGCCGTCCTCTCCGGGATGACCGTCGACGAGCTCAACCTCGCCGTCGCGGCCCAGGAGACCGCCCGTCTGATCAAGGTGCCGGGCATCGGGCGCAAGACGGCCGAACGCCTGCTCCTGGAACTTCGCGACAAGCTGCACGGCGTGGCGCCGGGCGGCGCAGTGCCAGGCGGCAGCGCGCGCGACGATGCGCTCAACGGGCTGCTGGCGCTGGGCTACAGCGAGAAGGAGGCAGGCGCCGCCCTGGCCAAGCTCGGTCCGGAACTCACTGCGTCGGAGGCGATCCGCCAGGCGCTGCGGCTGCTCTCGAAAGTGGGATGAGACGATGCATAAGGGAACATGGGTCGAAACATTGAATCGACGGATACCGGCCCTGATCCTGGTGCTCGCTTCGTGCGCGATGCTTGCCCGGACGCAAGCCGAAGGCGCCGAGCCAGCCGGGTTGAAAGAGCAGGCGGTCGCCAGGCTGGCCGCGAGCCACGATCCGGAGATCTTCATTGCCGTCGGACGCGTCTACGTGAAGCAGGCGGGGTTGCTCGAAGCGCGCGAGTTGCTTGCCGAACGCGGGCGTGCGGCGGGACTGGGCGCGGACTGGTCGCCCGCCGCTCCAGCGTGGAAGGATGCGCAGGCCCAGCTCACGGCACTGATCGACGACAGGATCGCTCGGCGCATCGAGGATCCCGCCTGGTTCCGCGCCGCCTGGGGCAGTGCCGCCGCCGCAGTGCTCAGCGCCGAGGAGGCCGACGAGATCGCCTCCCATTTCGCTACTGAGGGCGGCGCACAGCAGCGGGGAGTGCTGGAGCTGCTCCTGGTGGGCGAGACGCTGCTTGCGCGCTATACCTTCACCGAGCGCATCCGGTACGATGTCGCGGGCGCCGAGGGCGAGATGCGCCAGTTGCAGCACACCTGGTGGGTGAACGACCACCGGCGCGTGTACGACTTCACCCGCTACCCGAATGCTATCCGCTTCGCATCCCAGGATCCGGGCGTCAAGTACAGCAAGATGTTGGCGATACAGGGCATCGACGCGCTCAATCGCCATTTCGATGCGGTGGCCGAAGAGGTGCGAGCACAGGTTCGCAACGAGTCGGCGCGGGTGGATGCAGCCGTGAAGCGTCATCGTGAATCGCAGGAGCCGCGTTGAGCGGCGACACATGCAGCGATCGGGATCGATTGAGAGCGACCGCAGGGAACACTGAGAACATGAACCTGACTCGATGGCTGGCTGCCGGGCTGGCAGCGTTTTGGCTAAGCAGCGCGAGCGCCTCCGACGTGGAGAAGAGCGAGCGCCTGTTCAACCATCACGATCTCAAGACCACGATCGCCATCGGCGATTACTACCTCAAGCAGGAGAGCATCCTCGCAGCGCGCGACTTCCTGCGCCGGCTGGGCGCTGCTCAGGGCTTCGGGGCAGGCTGGAATCCGTCCAACCCGTACTGGAAGCAGGCCGAGGACGCCATCGTCGTGCGCCTGATGCGCGAGGTGAGCCGCGATTTCTCGAGCATGGAGTGGTTGTCCGAAGAGTGGTCGCGGATGAACGCGGCCGAGTTCAGCGAGCAGGATCTCGACAGGCTGCTTGCGCACTTCGGCACGGACGTCGGGCGCAAGCAGGTGATGATCGTCGACCACAGCATCGCGTTCCACGTGATCAGCACGCTGACGATGATGGGCAGGATCCAGGAGAACCTGCCGGGCATCGAAGGGGATCGCAAGCGGATGCAGGATCTGTACAACGACGAAGATCGCGACATGCGCTTCGACACCGACGAGAACCCGGAGGGCAACAAGTTCGCGCTCTCGCCCACCGGGAAGAAATACTTCATCAACGCGGTGCTGAAGGTGACGGGCATGGTGAACCAGCGCCTGTCGCGCACCGCCGCCGAGCTGCCCGCGCGGATCGATCCCGCCGCCGCCGAGATCCAGGCGGCGTTGGAGGGATTCCGCAAGGCCGGGGCCGGCTGAGGCGCGATCGCGCCGCGGGCATCGCGATGATCGAGACGGATCGCCTGATCGCGCCCGAACGCGCCTCCCCTCAGGAGGAAGCACTGGAGCGGGCGCTGCGGCCCAAGCAGTTGTCCGACTACGTGGGACAGGAGAAGCTCCGCGCGCAATTGTCCATCTTCGTCGAGGCCGCGCGCCGCCGCCGGGAGGCGCTGGATCACGTGCTGTTGTTCGGCCCCCCTGGCCTGGGAAAGACCACGCTCGCGCACATATCATACAGCGCGCCCGCGCGATGCTGGAACGAGCGATCGAGGATGTGAACATCC
>CAYLTE010000109.1:0-13042 GCA_964386195.1 uncultured Burkholderiales bacterium
GCGGCAACAACAACGCCTACTGCCAGGACAACGAGATCTCCTGGGTGGACTGGGACGCCGCGGCGGCGCATCCGGAGCTGGTGCGCTTCGTTCAGCGCATGATCCGCATCCGCCGCGAACATCCGGTCTTCCGCCGCCGCCGCTACTTCCAGGGCCGGTCGATCCGCGGTGGCGTCAAGGACATCCTGTGGCTCAATCCAGAGGGCCACGAGATGACCGACCACGAATGGACGCAGGAATTCGCGCGCAGCATGGCGGTCTACCTGGCCGGCGACTCGCTGGTCGAGACCGATCGCCGCGGGCATGCCCTGCGCGACGACAACTTCCTGCTGCTGCTCAACGCGCACCACGATACGATCGACTTCATGCTGCCGGCGATCCATCCCGGCTCGGTGTGGCAGGTCGTGTTCGACACGTCGTTCGCGCAGGGCCTGACGATCGACGGAAAATTCGACAGCAACGTGCGTTACCGTCTGAACGGGCGCGCCCTTGCGCTGCTCATCGAACTGATACCCGGCTGATGAACCGCTTTCATCCGATGCCGTTCGGCGCACAGACGCAGGACGGCGGCACGCGTTTCCGCCTGTGGGCGCCCTCGGCCGCTCGCGTCGAACTGTTGCTCCACGACGGCACACGCACACGCCGCCTGGACATGCCGCGCGACGAGTACGGATGGTGCGAACGCACCGTCGAGGGCGTGGGCCACGGCGAGCCGTACCGCTACCTGGTGGACGGTCACCTGGAGGTGCCCGACCCGGTCTCGCGCTTCAATCCCCAGGACGTGCAAGGGCCGAGCATGGTGATCGATCCCAAGCGCTTCCACTGGTCGGACGGACAGTGGAACGGGCGTCCGTGGCACGAGGCCGTGCTGTACGAGGTGCACGTCGGCACCTACACCCGCGAAGGCACCTTCCGCGCGCTCGAGCAGCGGCTCGACGCGCTGGTCGACCTCGGGGTGACCGCGGTCGAGCTCATGCCCGTCGCCGATTTCCCCGGCTCGCGCAACTGGGGCTACGACGGCGTGCTGCTGTTCGCGCCCGACGCGCGCTACGGAACGCCCGAGGATTTGAAGCGTCTGGTGGATGCGGCGCATCGGCGCGGCCTGATGATGCTGCTCGATGTCGTCTACAACCACTTCGGTCCGGAGGGCAACTATCTGCACGCCTACGCCGCGGATTTCTTCACCGAGCGGCATCGCACCCCCTGGGGAGCGGGCATCAATTTCGACGGACCTGGCAGCCGGACGGTACGGGACTTCTACCTGCACAACGTGCTCTACTGGCTGGAGGAGTACCGCTTCGACGGCCTGCGCTTCGATGCCGTGCACGCCATCGCCGACGACTCGCAGCCGGACATCCTCCAGGAGATCGCGCACACGGTGCGCACGCGCTACGGCGACACCCGCCACGTGCACCTTATCCTCGAGAACGACGACAATGCGGCGCACCTGCTCGGCGTCCCGGCGGAGCGACCCGGCCGCTTCGACGCGCAGTGGAACGACGACGTTCACCACTGCCTGCACGTGGCGGTGACCGGTGAGCGCGACGGCTACTATCGCGACTATTGCGACGATGAGGAGGCGCTGCACACGCAGCGCCTGCTCGCGCGCGCGCTCGCAGAGGGGTTCGCGTGGCAGGGCGAGCGCTCCGTGCACCGCCGCGGCGAAGCGCGCGGCGAGCCGAGCGGCCATCTTCCTCCGACCGCCTTCGTCGACTTCCTGCAGAACCACGATCAGATCGGCAACCGGGCGCTGGGCGAGCGCCTGGGCCGGCTTGCGTCCGAACCGGCCATGCGGGCCGCCATCTCGGTGCTCCTGCTCGCGCCGCACGTTCCCATGCTCTTCATGGGCGAGGAGTGGAACGCACCGGAACCCTTCCTGTTCTTCTGCGAGTTCGACCCGGAACTGGCGGCGAAGGTGCGCGAGGGCCGCCGTGGCGAGTTCGCCGCCTTCGAGCGCTTCCGCGATCCCCGCGCGCGGCTGCTCATTCCCGATCCATGCGATCCGCGCACCTTCGAGCGCTCGTGCCTCGATCACGACCTCTCTCGGGAGGATCCGCACCGCGGCTGGCTGACCCTGTATCGCCACCTTCTGGGATTGCGCCACCGCGAGATCGTGCCGCGCCTGCCCGGATGCCGTGCGCTCGGCGCGAGCGTGGGAGAGCTGGGTGAACTGTGCGTGCGCTGGCGCATGGGCGACGGGACGCTGCTGCGGCTGCTCGCCAACTTCTCCGACACATCCACGCTGCAGCCGATGCTCGCGGAAGGCCGCCTGCTCTACACGACGCATCCGGAGTTCGGCGCCGCCCTGACCGGCAGTGCGCTCGCGCCGTGGTGCGCGGTATGGTCGCTGGCTGCCGCGCATGAGTGAGGCGGATTCGCTCGCGGCGCATGCCGCCGGGCAGGGCATCGCCGCGGGATACCACGACATCTGGGGAACCTGGCACGAGGCATCGCCGCACACGCTGCGCGCCCTGCTCGAATGCATGCATGTCGCGCAGCACGACCTGCTGCCCGCGCTGCCGCCGATCGTGGTACGTGGCGGCCGGCGCACACACGAACCGGTCGCGCTGCGCGTGCCGCCCGGCCTCGCCGACGCGACGCTCGAGCTTCACGTGCACGCCGAGGACGGCCGGCGGCATCGCGAAACGGTCGCGCTCTCGCGCCTGCGGCGCATCGACGACGCCGACGACGGCTCGGAAATGCTCCGGCTCGAGCTGCCCCTGCCCGAGATGCCGCTGGGGTACCACCGCGTGCGACTGGTGCACGGACAGGACACCTTGTGCGAGAGCCTGCTCGCCTGCGCGCCGCGCCGCTGCCATCTTCCCGACGTGCTGGCCGGCGATGGCCGCGCCTGGGGCCCGTCGGTCCAGCTCTACTCGCTGCGCTCGGAACGCAACTGGGGCATCGGCGACTTCTCCGACCTGAGCACTCTGGTCGAGCAGTGGGCCGCGCGCGGCGCCAGCGTCGTGGCGCTCAATCCGCTGCACGCGCTCTTCCTGGACAGGCCGCAGCAGGCGAGCCCGTACAGCCCCGCGAGCCGGCTGTTCCTCAACGCCCTCTACCTCGACGTCGAACGCATCGACGACATGCGCGAATGCGAACCGGCACGTGATCTGGTGCGCTCGGCCGAGTTCCAGGCGCAGTTGCAGCGACTGCGATCGGCGGAACTGGTCGACTACCCGGCGGTAACGGAGCTCAAGTTGCGTGTGCTCGGCATGCTGCACGAGAGCTTCCGCACGCGGCACGCGCGGGCCAACGACGCGCGCCGGCGTGCCTTCGCCCGCTTCCGCGAGGACGGCGGCGAGGAACTGGCGCGCCACGCATTGTGGGAGGCGCTCCAGGAACGGATGCGCCGCGAGCATCCCGACGCGTGGGGCTGGCCGGCATGGCCAGAAGCGTGGCGCGACCCCGGCTCGGCCGAGGTGCGGCGCTTCCGTGACGAGCACGCCGCGCGCATCGAGTTCTTCGAGTATCTGCAGTGGCAGGCGGACCTGCAGCTGGGCGAGGTCGCCGCACGCGCGCGGTCCCTCGGGCTGGGTGTGGGCCTGTATGGCGATCTGGCGGTGTCCATCGACCGCGGCGGCAGCGAGGCATGGGCGCATCAAGACCTGTACGCACTCGGGGCGAGCATCGGCGCCCCACCGGACGCGTTCAACATGCTCGGGCAGAACTGGGGCCTGCCGCCGCCGATTCCCGCACGGCTGCGCGCGCATGCCTACGCGCCCTTCGTCGCCACCCTGCGCCGGTGCATGCGGCACATGGGCGCGCTGCGCGTGGATCACGTCATGGCGCTCATGCGCCTGTACTGGATTGCGCCGGGCACCGACGCGCGCGAGGGCACCTACGTGCACTACCCGCTCGACGATCTGCTCGGATTGCTGGCGCTGGAGAGCGTGCGGCACCGCTGCATGGTGGTGGGCGAGGATCTCGGAACCGTACCCGATGCGCTGCGCACCGCCCTCGAAGAGCTAGGGGTGCTGTCCTACCGGCTGCTGCTGTTCGAGCGCGATGCCGATGGCGACTTCAAGCCACCATCCGCCTATCCCGCCCAGGCGCTGGTGGCGGCGTCCACCCACGACCTGCCGACCCTCGCAGGATTCTGGGAAGGGCACGACATCGTCCTGCGCGAAGCGCTCGATCTGTTCGCCTCCGACAACGCTCGACGCGACGAGGTGGTGGCGCGTGCGCAGACGCGCGTACGACTGCTTCTGCTGCTCGAACGCGAGGGTCTGCTGCCTGCGGGCGCCACCGCGGACCCGCAGTCGCTGCCCGAGATGACGTCCGCGCTCTCGATTGCCCTGCACGAGCTGCTCGCGCGCACGCCGTGCAAGCTCATGCTGGTGCAGCTCGAGGACGTGGCAGGCGCGCGCGATCAGGTGAATGTGCCCGGCACCACGACACAGCATCCGAATTGGCGGCGTCGCCTCGCCTTGTCGCTCGAGCGCTTCCCGCAGCACGAGCCCTTCGTAGCGCTGTGCGAACGCCTGCAGGGGCTGCGCGAATCGAAGCCGCTTCCGCACCGGGACACCCGCGAACAGGTGGCGCTCACCATCCCGCGGGCCACCTACCGCCTGCAGCTCAACGCCGGGTTCACCCTGCGTCAGGCAAGCGCGCTCGTGCCCTATCTCGCGCGCCTGGGTGTGAGCCACGTCTACTGCTCGCCTTATCTGCGCGCGAGACCCGGCAGCACCCACGGCTACGACATCGTGGATCACGAGGCGCTCAATCCGGAGATCGGGGACGACGCCGACCTGGAGCGTTTCACCGGTGCTCTGCGTGCGCACGGCATGGGACAGATCGTGGACGTGGTGCCCAATCACATGGGGGTGATGGGCGCGGACAACGGCTGGTGGCTCGACGTGCTGGAGAACGGCCAGGCGTCGATCCACGCGGATTTCTTCGACATCGACTGGGATCCTCTCAACGACGCGCTCGCCGGGCGCGTGCTGCTGCCGGTGCTCGGGGAGCACTACGGCCTGGTTCTCGAGCGCGGCGAGCTGCAGCTGCGCTTCGACGGCGACGAGGGCAGCTTCAGCGTCTGGTACTGGCAGCACCGCTTTCCCGTCGATCCGCGCTGCTATCCCGACATCCTGGAGCGCGCGTTGCGCCTGGCTCCGCCGCAGGGTTTATCAGCGGACGCGCGCGCCGCAGTCGAGAGCCTGATCGCGGCACTGTCGCATCTGCCCGCGCGCGAATCGACCGACCCTGCGGCGCGCACTGAGCGCAACCGCGACAAGGGCGTGCACAAGCGCCGTCTCGCGGACCTGGTCGCGGAGCATCCCGCGCTGGGAGACGGCATCCGCAGCGCGCTGGTCGCCCTCAATGGCACGCCCGGCGAGGCGTCGAGCTTCGACGCGCTGCATGGCCTGCTCGAGCGCCAGGCGTGGCGGCTGGCGTACTGGCGCGTCGCCTCCGACGAGATCAACTACCGGCGCTTCTTCGACATCAACGACCTCGCCGGCCTGCGCGTGGAGAACGAAGCGGTGTTCGACGCGACCCACCGGCGCGTGCTCGACCTCGTCGCACAGGGCAAGGTGGACGGTCTGCGCATCGACCACCCGGACGGCTTGTACGATCCGGCCGGCTACTTCCGCCGCCTCCAGGACCGCGTCGCCGCGCAGCGCGGCGGCACTGCGGACGACAGGCGCCGTGCCATCTACCTGCTGGCCGAGAAGATCACCGCCTCTCACGAGCACCTGCCGCGCAACTGGGCAGTGCACGGCACCACAGGCTACCGCTTCGCCAACGTGGTCAACGGACTGTTCGTGGACACGCGCGCGCGCTCACGCATCGAGCGCGTCTATCGCAGCTTCACCGGAGAGACCGGGACCTGGGAGGAGACCGCCTACCAGGCCAAACGCCTGATCATGCGCACTGCGTTGTCGAGCGAGCTGAACGTGCTGGCAACGCGGCTGTTGCGCATCGCGCATGCCGATCGCCACACGCGCGACTTCACCCTGAGCGCGCTGCGGCATGCCCTGATCGAGGTGGTCGCCTGCTTCCCCGTATACCGCACCTACGTGAGCGAACGCGCCTCCACTGCGGACAAGCGGCACATCCTTTGGGCGCTGGGTCGCGCGCGCCGTCGCGCGCAGGCAGCCGACACGAGCGTGTTCGACTTCCTGCACTCGGTGCTCGTCGCCCAGCCCGCGCCAGGGGCGCCGGAGGGCATCGCGCGGCGGATGCTGGCGTTCACCGGCAAGTTCCAGCAGTTCACCGCCCCGGTCACCGCCAAGGGCATCGAGGACACCGCGTTCTACCGCTACGTGCCGCTGGTGTCGCTCAACGAGGTGGGCGGGGGCCCGGGCAGCTTCGGCCTCTCGCTCGACGCATTCCACCGTGCGAACTTCACGCGCCGCCGCGACTGGCCCTGCACCATGCTCGCCACGTCGACCCACGACACCAAGCGCTCCGAGGACGTACGCGTGCGCATCGACGTGCTCTCGGAGCTGCCCGGGGTGTGGCGCCTGGCGCTACGCCGCTGGGCACGCCTGAACCGCAGCCGCAAGCGCGAGGTGGACGGGCGCGAGGCCCCGTCGCGCAAGGACGAGTATCTGCTGTACCAGACGCTGATCGGAAGCTTTCCCGTGCAGGATCCGGACGACGCCGCGCTCGAGACGTACCGCGCGCGCATCCGGGAGTACATGACCAAGGCCGTGCGCGAGGCCAAGACCGAGTCGAGCTGGATCAACGTCAACCAGCCCTACGAGGATGCGCTCGCCGATTTCGTCGACGCGCTGCTCGTCCGGCGCGAAGGCAACCGCTTCCTCGACGACTTCCTGCCGCTGCAACGTCGCATCGCGCTCGCCGGCGCGCTGAACAGCCTGGCGCAGACGGTGATCAAGTTCACCGTGCCCGGCGTTCCCGACATCTATCGGGGCACCGAGAGCTTCGACCTGTCCCTGGTGGATCCCGACAATCGCCGGCCGGTAGACTATGCGGCACTCGAGGCGATGCTGGCGCGCATCGACGACGACGCAGCCGGGCCGCCCGAAGGCGTCTGCCCCAAGCTGTTCGTGACCCTGCGCCTGCTCGCACTGCGCAGCGCGCGCGAGGCGCTGCTGCGCGACGGCGACTATCTGCCGCTGCCGACCGCCGGCGACCATGCGCAGCGGCTGTGCGCGTACGCACGTCGGCGCAACGGCGAATGGATGATGGTCGCCGTGCCGCGTCTGGCGTCCTCGCTGCTAGAGGACGGGCAGCCGTGGCCCTCGCGCGAGGCGTGGGGCGACACCCACGTCGTTCTCGAGGGACTGCCCACGATGCCGATGCGCGACGCGTTCACGCGACGACGCGTGGACATCCCGTCCGGCGCGGCGCACCTGCGCGCCGGCGACCTGTTGGCGGACTTTCCGGTCAGCGTGCTGGTACCGGATGCCGGCTGAGGCGCCGTTTCTACACTGCTTTTCATCCGTACGAAGGAGTCCAGAAAATGGAAAACATCCCTCTGTCGTGGCGCGAGTGGACGCCGCTGATGCTCACCGTCGTGCACGTGGCGATGATCCTGCTGCTCGCACTGGTGGCGATGAGCATCACCGGCCGCCTGATCGGCCGGGTTCGTACGATACTGAAGGCGCGCGCCGACACCCTCGAGCACGCCAAGCGCGTGGACACGCTCGGTCGCGTGTTCCGCTACGTGGCGGCCGTCGCGATAGGTCTGATCGCCGGCATGCTGATCCTCAGCGAATTGGGCATCTCCATCGCGCCCATCCTGGGCGCCGCCGGGGTGGTCGGCCTGGCCGTGGGTTTCGGGGCACAGAGCCTGGTGAAGGATTTCTTCTCCGGCTTCTTCATCCTGCTCGAGAACCAGGTGCGGCTCGGCGACGTTGTCCAGGTCGGCGGCAAGACCGGCCTGGTGGAGGAAGTGACGCTGCGCTTCGTGCGATTGCGCGACTACGACGGCAACGTGCACTTCGTGCCGAACGGGGAGATCTCCATCGTCTCCAACTACACGCTCGACTTCGCGCAGTCGGTGATCGACCTGGGCGTGGCGTACCGGGAGGACGTGGACGAGGCGCTGAAGGTGATGCGCGCCGTCGCCGACGAGCTGCAGGCCGATCCGGCATTCGCCCCGAAGTTCCTTTCGCCGGTCGAGATGGTGGGCGTGGAGCGCTGGGACGATTCCGCCGTGATCCTGCGCTGCCGCTTCAAGGTGGTGCCGATCGAGCAGTGGAGCGTGCGCCGCGAATACCTGCGCCGTGCCAAGCGGGCCTTCGACGAGGCGGGCATCGAGATTCCGTACCCGCATCTGACCGTGTACGCCGGCGTGGACAAGAAGGGGCAGGCCCCGGCCTTCCCGATGCGGGCCGCGGCGCCGCTGGAGATCGCGTCCTCGCGTTGAGCGGGCCTGTCCCGGCACGGGGCATGCAACCGCGAGGCACCGGGGCGCGTTCGCGCCGGCCCGCTCGCGCACGGCCGCCCGACCGCCCTGCCCTCGACGCCGCGCATGACAGAGTGCCAGACCCAGACGCAGAACCAGAGCCTCGACCGCCTGCGCGAGCAGGCGCGACTGCTGCGCGCGCGCCCACGCGCCGCGCGCATCCTGGCACCGGGCAGTAACTGCTGGCGCCTGACGCAGGCCGATCGCATCGCGTGGCTGATCGACGGCGAGGCGTACTTCCGCACCTTCCGCGAAACGGTCAAGCGCGCGCAGCGCTCGATCCTGATCCTCGCCTGGGACATCGACAGCCGCACCCTGCTGGTGCCGGAGGATCCGCACGACGGATGGCCGATCGCGCTGGGTGAACTGCTGCACCACGCGGTGGTGCGCAATCCGGCGTTGCAGGTGCGCGTCCTCGACTGGGATTACGCGATGCTGTACGTTGCGTTCCGCGAACTGCCGCCCCCGTACGCCACCGGGTGGAAGCGCCATCGCCGCCTGCAGATCGCCTTCGACGGCGATCATCCGGTGGGCGGGTCGCAGCACCAGAAGATCGTGGTGGTGGACGACAAGGTGGCGTTCGTGGGCGGGCTCGACCTGACCAGTGCGCGCTGGGACACCAACGCGCACGCTGCCGGCGATCCCCGCCGGCAGCGCACGAGCGGAGGCGAGTATCCCCCTTTCCACGACGTGCAGATGATGGTGGACGGAGAGACCGCGGCCGCGATCGGTGAACTGGCTCGCGCGCGTTGGCAGCACGCCACCGGGCGGCGCGTGGCGCCGGCACGGGTCCAGGCCGACCCCTGGCCCCTGGCAGTAGCGCCCGATCTCGCCAATGCCCTGGTCGGCATCGCACGCACGCAGCCCGAATACGGCGGCAACGTGCAGGTGCAGGAGGTCCGGCAGCTCTATATCGACGCGATCGCGGCGGCGCGCTCGACCATCTACATCGAGAACCAGTACCTGACTGCGCCTGCGATCGTGCAGGCGCTGGCCGCGCGCCTGGCCGACGCGGAAGGACCGGAGATCGTCATCCTCTCGCGCCTGCACGGGGGCGGCTGGCTCGAGGAGAGCACCATGACCGCGCAGCGCGTGCGCGCGATCCGCGTGCTGCACGAGGCCGACGTGCAGGGAAGGCTGCGCGTGCTCTATCCGCATGCGGATGGCCTGGGCGATGAATGCATCGATCTGCACAGCAAGCTGATGATCGTCGACGACCGCCTTGCGCGCATCGGCTCGGCGAACCTGAACAACCGCTCGATGGGCTACGACACGGAGTGCGATCTCGCGGTGGAGGCCACCGAGCCGCGCATCGGTGCACAGCTGCTGGCACTGCGGCACCGCCTGGTCGCCGAGCACCTGGGCGTGAGCGCCGACGAGGTCGCGAAGGCCTGCGCTCGAACCGGTTCGCTGATCGCAGCCATCGACTCGCTGCACGGCAACCGGCGGGACCTGCTCGCGCTCGACGTACCTGCAACCCCGGAGCCGCTGCTGTTCGATCCGGCCCTGGTCGATCCCGAGCGGCCGGTCGAAGCCGAAGCGCTCGCCGCGCAACTGGTGCCGGCCGGCACCCGTCGCCGCACCGTGCGGCGCCTGGTCACCGGGGCCGCACTCCTGCTCGGATTCGCCGCGCTCGCGGCCGCCTGGCGCTGGACGCCGCTGTCGCATTGGGTGGACGTGACGCGGCTGGCCGCGCTGATCGAGATCCTGCGCGATGCCCCGCTCGCGCCGCTGTGGGTGCTGAGCCTGTACGTCGCAGCCTCCTGCCTGGCAGTGCCCATCACCATCCTGATCGTCACGACGGCCATGGTGTTCGGCGCCCTGGATGCCCTGTTCTACGCGCTCGCCGGATCGGTGCTGGCCGCCGCGGTGACCTTCCGCATCGGCCAGGCGCTCGGCCGCGATGTGATCAGACGTATCGCCGGCCCGCGGCTCTCGCGCCTGAACCACCGCCTCGAACAGCGAGGACTGCTCGCCATCGTCACGGTGCGACTGCTACCCATCGCGCCCTTCACCGTGGTGAACCTCGCCGCCGGCGCCTCGCAGATCCGCATGCACCACTTCCTGCTCGGCACCTTCATCGGAATGCTTCCCGGCATCGTCGCCATCACGCTGTTCTCCGACCGGGTGCTCGCGGCGGTCCGCCAGCCTTCGCTGCTGACGCTGGCCACGCTCGGCGCGGTGGTCGCCCTCATCGTGGTGGGCACGTGGCGCGTGCGCACCTGGCTCGCACGCCGGCGCTCCGCACGCGCCGGAAATCCGTGACATGCCCCTGCGGCTGGCCACGTGGAACGTCCACGGCTGCGTGGGACGGGACGGCAAGTTCCACCCCGACCGCGTGCTCGACGTGCTGCGCCGCCTCGACGCGGACGTGATCGCGCTGCAGGAACTGCTCTGGGACTCGCGCGAGGCGCTGCACCTGCTCGACCGCTTCGCGCATGCCCTCGGCTACGCGCCCATCGCGGGCCCGACGATGCTGCGCAGGAACGGGCACTACGGCAACGCGCTGCTGCACCGCCTGCCGCTGCTCGACGTGCAGCGCATCGACCTGACCATCGACCGGCGCGAGCCGCGCGGTGCCATCGACACCCTGCTTCGCACCCAGAGCACGCCGCTGCGCGTGCTCAGCACGCACCTGGGGCTGCGCCCGCGCGAGCGGCGCCGACAGATGCGCCGGCTGCTGCGGATCCTGGACGACGACACCGATCGGCTCACCGTGCTGATGGGCGATCTCAACGAGTGGTTCCTGTGGGGCCGACCGCTGCGCTGGCTGCACGAGTGGTTCGGCTACACCCCGTCGCCGAGAACGTTCCCAGCCCGGCTCCCGCTGTTCGCTCTCGACCGCATCTGGGTCCACCCACGCTCCCGGCTGGTGCGAATTGCGGCGGTCGCGGGCGACGCCGCTTTCGCGTCCGACCACCTGCCGGTGGTGGCCGACATCGTCGCCTGAGGTGGATCGCGCTGCCTGCCGGTATCATGACGGCATGTCCGAACCGGAGGAGATCCCTCGATGAACATGCGCAGCCTTGCAATCGTGCTGGTACTGGCCCTGCTGGCGATCTTCGCCGCGTTGAACTGGACGGCGTTCACCACCCCGATGGAGCTGACCCTGCTGTTCACCACGGTGCAGGCGCCCCTGGGGCTGATCATGCTGGCGGCGACGGCGGTGCTCACGCTGCTGTTCATGCTGTTCGTCGTGACCATGCAGACCTCGCTGCTGCTCGAATCGCGCCGCAACGCGCGCGAACTCCAGGCGCAGCGGGAGCTTGCCGATCGCGCCGAGGCCTCGCGCTTCACGGAACTGCGCACCTACCTGGAGAAGGAACTGGCGGCCCTGCGCGTGGCCACCGAGGCGAAGGCGGAGGACGTTTCTGCGCGCGTCGCGCTGAGCGAACGTACGCTGCGCGACGAGTTGGAGCAGTCGACCAACAGCTTGTCGGCGTACTTCGGGGAACTCGAGGAACGCCTGCAGCAGGCGCTGACGCCTCGCCCCTGACTTCCCTCTAGCGGCGTGACAGCGCCAGGCCCATCAACAGGCCCAGGACCGCGCCGACGGCCAGCCCCGCCGAGGCCGTGACGTACGGGTGATCGTGGGCGACCCGATCGGCGGTGTGCAGGGCCGAGCGGGCGCGATGCAGAAGCCGGTGCTCCAGCGATTCGAGGTCCTGCTGGGTGCGGCGCAGCTGCACTTCCAGCCGCCGGATCGATGCGAGGTGACGGTCGCCGCCTTCCTTGCGTACCGCCTGGATCAGCTCGTCGGCCCGGAACGCGACCTGGCGCAGCACCGCTGCCAGCCGCTGCACGCTCTCGTCGGTCATCACATCCTCCATTCAACGATTGTACTGATTGCGTTCCCGGATCCGCCCGCAGGCCAGCAGCCGGTGGAGCAAGCGCCATTCCCTGCGTAGACTTCGTGCATGCGCCATTCGAACCTGTCCAGCGACGAATCCGCCCTGATCGAAACCTGCCGCATTCGCGCACTGCGACTGCTCGCTCGCAACGACTCGCCCGCCGGCATGCTGGCGGCCTCACCCGGCGAACGCGCACGCCAGCGCGACTATACGGCGATCTTCGGCCGCGACGCGGCGATCTGCGCGCTGGGCATGGCGCTCTCCGGCGATGCGCTGCTGCAGCGGCGCGCGGCGCGCGGGCTGATCACCCTCGCCGCACACCAGGCCCGCAACGGGCAGTTGCCCAAGTTCGTCGCGCCTGCGCGCGCCGAAGCGGACTTCTGGTACCTGGGGTGCATCGACTCGACGCTGTGGTGGCTGATCGCCGTCGACTTCCTCGACCGGTCCACGCAGCCCAGTTTGCGCACCCAGCTGGTGTCGCAGGTCACGCGTGCGCTCGACTGGCTGCACTGCCAGGAACATCAGCGCTTCCGGTTGCTGATACAGCCGGAGGCAAGCGACTGGGCCGACATCATGCCCCGGTCCGGGTTCGTGCTCTATACCAATGCGCTATGGTACCTCGTCAAGCAGCGCTACCGGCTGGCGCACGCACGCACCACGCGCGCCTCCTGCAACCAGCTGTTTCACCCCTTTTCAGCAGGGCTCGCGGAGTACAGGCGCGCGCGCCTGCTCAACGACTACGTCCTGCGCCGCGCACGCAACCGCGGCCTGTACCTGAGCTTCGTGAACTTCTCGTTCTGGGGCGAGGAGG
>CAYLTE010000110.1:0-3537 GCA_964386195.1 uncultured Burkholderiales bacterium
GTGGGGTATCGGCCTGATCCACGACGTCAACGGCCACCGTCGTCTGCTGCACGACGGACGCGCCGACGGCGTGCTCGAAGCGATCCTGTGGCACGGCGGCGAGGCGAAGGAATCGCGGCGCTTCGTGCTCGGACTGGACAAGGTGCAGCGCGAGGCGCTGGTGAAGTTCGTGGAGTCGCTTTGAGCGTCGACAGCGCGTCGCGCCGTCGGCTGTTCGCCCTCGCCAGCCTGCTCTGCTTCGGTCTGATGACCGCGGTTGCCTCCGCGCAGACTGACTGGCGCCGGGTGGCGGTGCCGATCTACAGCGCGCAGGCATATGCGCAGGGCGAAGCGCGGTTCTTCGCGCAGCGTGCGCAACGCTTCGCCACCGAGGCCCAGCGTCTCGCCGACACGATGACGCGTTACTGCGCGGGCGAGCAGACAGTCGCGCTGCCGCAGGCGCGGACGCAATGGCAGCACAGTGTCGAGGCGTGGGATGCGCTCGCGGCCCACCCTACGGGGCCGGTGATCGAACGCCGCAGCGCACGGCACATCGACTTCCCGTTGCGTGAGCGCAATCTTCAGCGTGCGATCGCCACGGCTCCCACCACGCTCGAGGACCTGGAATCGATCGGCGCCCCGGCACGCGGCTTTGGCGCGCTGGAATGGCTGTTGTGGGGGGAGGCCGCACAGCCGAAGTCCCCCTCGTGCAGCTATGCGGTGCTCCTGGCGAAACAGATCGAAGGCGAAGCACGCGCACTCGAAACGAGCGCACGGGCGCGCAACGAATCGCCTCCCGAGGAGGACGAGGCGGCCGCCGCGCGGCTGGCAGAGAGCCTGAATCAATGGCTGGCCGGCATCGAGCAGCTGCGCTGGACCTATTTGCGCAAGCCACTGGAGGTCGCGCAGACGCGCGGCGATGCACCCGAGTATCCGCGCATGCTCAGCGGACACAGCACCGCGACCTGGAAATCGCGCTGGGAGACGCTGCGCGAGGCCGCCGTGCTGGGCAAGCGGCCCGTTCCGCAGCCGGGAAAGGACTTCGTGCCGTTCGAACCGCTGCTGCGCGGGCGCGGCCAGAACGATCTCGCCGATCGCCTGGTCGCTGTGGCGCAGCGCGTGGACGCGGCATTCGAGGCAGTCGAACCGTCCGACCCTGAGAAGGTGTTGGCAGCCGCATCGGCGCTGGGTGAGTTGGCGCAATTCGCGCAGGACGAGCTTGCCCCGGCGCTGAAAGTGAGAATGGGCTTCAGCGATGCCGATGGGGACTGAACGCTTCGATGGCCGTCGCAGGAAATGGCTCGCTGCGATCGCTGCGACGCCGTTGCTGGCAATGCGAGTCGCTCGGGCAGCGCCCGCCCCTTCTCCGATCCTGGTGGCGTCGTGGGCGAACGCAGCCGGCCGCTTCGAGATCGGCGTGATCCGGCTCGTTGAAACCGGCGCAGAGGTTCTGGAATGCATCGAAGCGCCGACGCGCGCGCACGGCCTCGCCTGCACGCCCGATGGGCAGGTCATCGCCGTGTCGCGCCGTCCCGGCGACTGGATCGTGCGCTGGCAGCCCGGCAGTGAAGCGCACTGGACCTGGGCCGGCGACGAGCGCCGCTTCAGCGGGCACCTGCAGTGCGCGCCTGACGGCAAGAACGTGTTCACCACCGAGATCGATCAGGACAGCGGCGACGGTGTGCTCGTGCAACGCGACGCGATCACGCTCGAAGAGACCGCGGCGTGGCCGACCGGAGGACACGATCCGCACGATCTCGAGTGGCTCGATGCGCGGCACGTCTTGGTCGCCAACGGCGGCATCGAGACCCTGCCCGAGACCGGACGCATCAAACGCAATCTGGAAGCAATGGACGCCTCGCTCGTGCTCGTCGACACGAAAACGGGCAAGCACATCGGCCTATGGCGCCTGCCCGATCCGCGTCTGAGCATCCGTCATCTCGCACGCCATGCGTCGGGACGCGTCGGCGTGGCCCTGCAGGCCGAGCACGGCGATGCGGCGCGCCGGTCGGAAGCGCCGCTGTTCGCGACGTTCGACCCCGCTTCCGGAACGTTCGTCGCGAGTTCAGCGGTGCGCACGCGCAACGGCTATTCGGGCGACATCACCGCAACCGAGGCGGGCTGGGTTCTGTCCTGCCCCAAGGACGATTGCATCTTCACCGTGGATGACGCTGCCAATGTGACGCGTCACGCGATCGCACAGGGCTGCGCACTGGTCACCTCCGCCGACGGCAGCGGTGCATGGGCGTTGGGCGATTCGAGCTGGCTTGCATTGCCATCGCCGGGCAGCGTCCAGCGCACGGGCGCAGTGCTGCACTTCGACAATCACGCCCTGCTGCGCTGACGCGCGTCATCGCGGCGAACGTCGAATCCACTGTCACCCCGTGGGTCCCGGATTGCGTCGCGGCTTGCGCCGGGACGACGGTGCATACCATTCCGTCCGGCATCAGACCACGTAGACTCCGCACAACCGCGTCACCCCGGCGCAAGCCGGGGTCCAAACATGTCAACCACCGCTCTCCGCCGCCCCGTCGATGCCTCGGCCGCCAGCCTCATGGTGCTGCTGTGCTTCCTGTGGGGCTTCACCCACGTCGCCTCGAAGCTCGCCGCGCCCGACATCTCGCTCGTACTGCAGGGCGGACTGCGCTCGGTCATCGCGCTGGCGCTGCTGTGGACGTGGGCGCTGTCGCGCGGCATTCCGTTGTTCGAGCGCGACGGCACGCTGGCGGCCGGACTGGTCGCCGGGCTGCTGTTCGCCGGCGAGTTCCTGTTCATCTTTTCGGGACTGGCGCACACCGGCGCTTCGCGCATGGTGGTGTTCGTCTATCTCGCGCCCTGCCTCACCGCGCTCGGACTGCACCGGCTGGTGCCGAGCGAGCGCTTGGATCGCGCGCAGTGGCTGGGCGTCTGGCTGGCGTTCGCGGGCGTCGCGCTCGCCTTCCTCGACGGCTTCAGCGCCGGGCGCAACTCGCTGCTCGGCGATGCGTTCGGCGTGATCGCCGCGCTGCTGTGGGCCGCCACCACCGTGGTGATCCGCACCACCACACTGGCCACCGCGAGTGCCACCAAGACGCTGTTCTACCAACTCGCCGTCTCCGCGGCGCTGCTTCCGATCGCATCGCTGCTCCTGGGAGAACCCGGGGTGAGCGCGTGGAGCGCCGTGGCGATCGCGTCGCTGCTGTATCAGGGCGCCATCGTCAGTTTTGCCAGCTATCTCGCGTGGTTCTGGCTGCTGCGGCACTACCTGGCGGCGCGCCTGTCGGTGTTTTCATTCCTCACGCCGCTGTTCGGCGTGGTGTTCGGCGTGCTGGTGCTGTCCGAACCCCTGCGCCCGGCGTTCCTCGGCGCAGTCGCGCTGGTGGGAGCGGGAATTTATCTGGTGAATAGGAGGGGTTAGGGGCCGGGGCTGGGGAATCGGTCGAATTGCAACGAGCACGACAAACGCATGCAAAGCAGGAGCGAGTCTGCGTTCGCACGATGCCCCCCAGCCCCCAGCCCCCCCGACCCCGCCCCCGTAAGGTGGCAAGCGCCACCCACCCCAGCCCCCCCCAACCCGGA
>CAYLTE010000110.1:3547-13013 GCA_964386195.1 uncultured Burkholderiales bacterium
GCCACCAGCACCTGCGCCACGCACGCGGTCAGCTTCTTGGCATACGGCACGTGCAGGAATTCGTTGGGGCCGTGCGCGTTCGATTTCGGCCCGAGCACACCGGTGATGAGGAACTGCGCGTCGGGGAAGTGCTTGCCGAGCATGCCCATGAACGGAATCGTGCCGCCCTCGCCCATCATCGCCGCCGGCTTGCCATAGTGCGTGCGCGACGCCGCATCGAGGGCATCCTTCAGCCACGATGCCGTCGGCGGCGCGCTCCATCCGCTTGCGGCCTGGTCCGCTTCGAAACTCACCTGCGCACCGAGGGGCGGGTCCTTCTCCAGCAGCGTCTTCATCGCGCCGATCGCGCGCTCGGCATCCACCAGCGGCGGCAGACGCAATGACAGCTTGAACGCCGTGTGCGGGCGCAGCACGTTGCCGGCGTCCTTGATCGCGGGCATGCCGTCGGCGCCGACCACCGAGAGGAACGGCCGCCACGTGCGGTTGAGGATCGCTTCGCCGAATCCGGTCACCATCGGCTGCGTGCCGCCGACGAACGGGAACTTGCGATACACGGTGTCGCCGAGGATCGCGCCGGCCGCCTTCGCCTGTTCGATGCGCTCGGCCGGGATCTCGCAGTGGAAGTCGCGCGGACGAATCTGTCCGCTCGTCGCATCCTCGAGGCGGTCGAGCAGGATGCGCGCGATGCGGAACGACGAGGGCACCACGCCGCTCGCATCACCCGAGTGCACGCCTTCGTTCAGCACGTGGACATTGAGCGTGCCGGCCGCAAGGCCGCGCAGCGACGTCGTCACCCACAACTGCTCGTAGTTGCCGCACCCGGAGTCGAGTCCGATGACGAAGTCGACTTTGCCCATCCGTGGCGCGAGGGCCTCCAGGTAGGCCGGCAGGTCGTAGCTGCCGCTTTCCTCGCAGCACTCGATTAGGCCGACGATGCGCGCGTGCGGCGCACCCTGCGCGTGCAGCGCCATGACCGCGGCCAGCGAAGCGAACACCGCGTATCCATCGTCGGCGCCACCGCGGCCGTACAGCCTGCCCTCCTCCAGCACCGGAATCCAGGGACCGAATCCGTCGCGCCAGCCGACCATCTCCGGCTGCTTGTCGAGGTGACCGTACATCAGCACCGTTCCGTGCGCGCCGCCGCGTGCGGGAACTTCGAACACCAGAACGGGCGTGCGGCCGGGAAGGCGCATGATCTCCAGGTGCATGCCGGACACGTCCTGCGCGCGGCACCACGCCTCGGCCATGGAGACGGCCGCGTCGATGTGGCCGTTCTTCGCCCAGTCGGGATCGAAATGCGGCGACTTGCACGGCAGGCGAATGTAGTCGATCAAGCGCGGGACGATCTCGCCGTCCCACTTCACGTCGATGGCGCGAGAGAGTGTCTGGGGGTCGAGCACGGGTGAGGTCCTACCGAAGGATCAGCTCACCGAGTGTAGCACCGAGGTCCGGAGCCGAAATGCTCTACGCCTGGGTCCCGGCTTCCGAAGGGACGACACATGGCTCGTCATGCCGGTGAAAGCCGGACTCCTTTCCTGGAACCGGCCGTGCGCCGGGACGGCGACCTGTCAGCCAACCGCGCCGGACAGCGCGAAGCGGTTGGCGAAGAAGCCCTCGCCGCTCTCGAGCCGCGCCCGGAACTGCATGCGATAGCGGTGGCCGTGCAGGTGCAGGGTCGGTTGCGCGTGAAGCGCCGGTGTGCGCATCACCAGCACGACTTCGCTCGAGGTGCCCGCGCCCTCGGTCGGTACGGGCAGCAGGATGGCCGGTTGCGGCTCGCCGTCGCCATCGGAGATGCCGACGATCACGGCGCCGCGTCCGAACAGGTGCACGCCCACCGAGCGGTACAGCGAATCCTTGGCATCGAGCCTGCGAATCGCGCCCACCGCCCAGGGCCCGGCGCGCTCGGGATGCAGCGCGACCAATTGACCGATGAACAGCGTGTCGTCGTCGCGCATGCGCACCACCGCGCCGACGCCATGCGCGCTCTCGTCCGCAACGATCCACGATTCGGTCGTGTCCTCGGGCCGCTCGCCGGTGAGCGCGACGAAGGCGGCGTCGACCCCGGCAGCGGCGTGCATCGTCGCCAGCACGCGTGTGCGTGTTTCGCTCCGCTCCGGCGGCTGTACGCCCCAGTAGCGGCTCAGATGCTCGAGCACGGTCACGCCCGTTTCGACGTCGGTCTCGGGCGGAAGTCCAAGCTCGCTGGGAAGGTGGCCTTTCTCGCGGCCCTGCCGGGCATAGGCGGCGAGCATCGAGCCGGCGTCGCCTGGACCGAAGTAGCGATGCGAGTCGCGTACGCGCTGGACCGCGTAGCCGCGCTGCGGCGGCGTGCCCTGATCGATGTCGACCACGAAGTGGCAACCGGGCGCCGGGGACTGCCGCAGGATGAACAGTTCGGCCAGGGTGGCGATGATGCGCTCGGCCGCGGCCTGGGCGGCCGGCAGTAGATTGTTCATGCCGGACACCGCGAGGATCAGCGCGCGCAGGTACTCTCGGCGCACCGTGGACACGCTCTGGGCGGCGGGATACACCTTGAAGCGCAGCGTTGCGACGCCGCTGCGCTCGCAGTCGCGGTACAGCTGCCCCAGGCGGCCCCAGAGGGTGGGATCCGGCGCGGCATACGCGAGCAGCGTCCAGCGCAGCTCCAGTGCGATGGCGCGCACGGCGCGCGCGCAGATGCTGGCGACCAATTCCTTCGTGGCAGTCGCGGTGCCGACCGGCTTCAGGCAGTAGGTGTAGGCGAGGCCCAGTTCGCTCGCGTAGGTGACCGCCGCGTGCCACATGCGCCGCTGGCGGTAGGTCTGCATGCGGCCGCCCTCGGCCAGGTAGTCGCGCATGAGGCGCAACCGGAACGGTTGCACCATGGCATCGACGCCCTCGACCACCTCGTACACCCGTCGCGGATCCTCGGGCACGCCCTGGCGGTAGGCCTGCAGCCAGAAGGCCGCCTCCTCCACCGCGCGCACGGCGTCGTGCTGAGGGAGGACGATGGGCAGCACACCGACGTCGCGCAGGCGCAGGTCGACCGGTTCGGTCTCGGGCGCGGCATCTGCGGGGCTGAGGGCGTGCATGGCGCAGGCGCCTCAGCAAGCTCTACGCCAGAGGGGGAATCAGGGCGGATCGCTACCAAATGACCGAGCAATTGCCAACCGATCGTCAATCCGATGCCGGCAGGCACAGCCCCAGGCGCGGCCGCGCGTCGGGGTCTGACGGATTACGACACGCCAGCGCGCCGGCCGGCAGCTCCAGTTCGCAGGACTGTGCCGGCCCATGCGCCAGTGCGAGCGGGAAGCGCAGCATCGACTCGCCCACCTCCTCGTAGCCGAAGGGCTGGTTGCCTCCGGACAGCTGTAGGCGTCGCTCCTTCGCCAGCACGCGCAGCGTGAAGGTCACCGCCGGTGAGTTCGGCCCTGCCTCCAGATCGCAGTCCAGCGCCTCGACCCCGCGCAGGTGCCGCTCGGACACGATGGCGTGCGCGCCGGACGCACCCAGGCACAGTAACGCGGCTGCCGCCGCGACTCGAACGCTTCGATTCATGCCGGCTTCCACACAGATGGGTGACAACGGTTGTACTGGGGCGCATAGGGAGGCGGCTCCGCGCCCAGTTCGCGCGCGGCGTGCCAGGCCCAGCGCGGATCGTCCATCATCCCGCGCGCGATGGCGATGAGATCGGCCTTCCCCGACGCGACGATGTCATTGGCGAGCTGCGGCGAGTTGATCATGCCCACCGCCATCACCGGCATGCGCGTGGCCTTCTTCACCTGCTCGGCAAAGGGCACGTTGTAGCCCGGCGCGAACGGAATCTTCTGCCGCGGATCGAGCTGTCCGGTGGTGACATCGAGGAAGTCGCAACCGCGCGCCTCCAGCGCCTGCGCGAACGCGAGCGTCTCCTCCGGCGTCCACCCGCCCTCCACCCAGTCGGTGGCCGACACCCGCACCCCGCACGGACGTTCCTTCGGCCACACCGCGCGCACGGCCTCGAAGACCTCGAGCGGGAAGCGCATGCGGTTCTCGCTGGAACCGCCGTAGGCGTCGTCGCGTCGGTTCGAGATCGGGGACAGGAACTCGTGCAGTAGGTAGCCGTGGCCGACGTGCAGCTCCGCCATATCGAAGCCAAGTCGTGCCGCGCGCCTGGCCGAATCGACGAACTGCTGCTTCACCCTTGCGAGCCCTTCGGTATCCAGGGCCTGTGGCGTGTGCCAGCCCTCGGCGAATGGAACCGCCGACGGCGCCAGCGCCGTCCATGCGCCCTCCTCGCGCGTGAGCGGCTTGCCGCCCGCGCCGGGCGGATGCGTCGAGGCCTTGCGACCGGCGTGGGCGAGCTGGATGCCGAGCTTCGCCACACCGTACCGGCGGCAGAAGTCGACGACACGTTTCAGCGCCTGCTCGCTGGCATCGTCGTACAGACCCAGGCAGCGCGGCGAGATGCGCCCCTCGGGCGAGACGTGCGTGGCTTCGATGATGACGAGTCCTGCGGCACCCATCGCGAACTGGCCGACGTGCATCAGGTGCCAGTCGTTCGCGCAGCCGTCGTCGGCCGCGTACTGGCACATGGGCGACACGACGATGCGGTTGGGCAGGGTCAGTTCGCGCAGGGCGAAGGGGGTGAAGAGCGGCGGGTTCATGCAATGTTCTGCTGTGAAGTTCGGTCGATTATAGAGGCGGTGAACGAGGAGGGAGGAAAACCCGGCCGGTGGATGACCTGCCGTTCCACGCGACACATCCGAACCGGCGGTCCGTGGCAGCCGGGCAGGTCCTTCGCCGTGCCCCGCTGCGCTGCCGCCATGAGAGAATCGTGTCATCGTCTCCGTTTCGACCCCCCACATCTCGATGTCCGCCGCCTCCCTCACCGCCCGTTCTGCCGTCCTCGATCTGCGTCCGTCGCGCATCCGCGAGGTGGCCAACGCCGCCATGGGCCGTGAAGACGTGCTGGCGTTCTGGTTCGGCGAACCGGACGAGGTCACGCCCGACTTCATCCGGCAGGTGGCGATCGAATCGATCAACGCGGGTGAAACGTTCTACAGCCAGAATCTCGGTCTGCCCGAACTGCGTGCCGCCATCGCCGCCTACCTGTCGCGGCTGCACCGCGCGACGGCGCCGGAGCAGATCGCGGTGACCAGCTCCGGACTGTCGGCGCTGCAACTCGCCACCCAGGCGCTGGTCGGTCCGGGCGACCGCGTGGTCGAGGTGACGCCGCTGTGGCCAAACCTGGTGGAGATTCCCAAGATCCTGGGCGCCAACGTCGAGTGCGTGCCACTGCAGTGGCGAAAAGGCCAGTGGCAGCTCGACATCGACCACCTGCTGAGCGCGCTCACTCCGCAAACGCGCGCGTTGTTCGTCAACTCGCCGAACAATCCGACCGGCTGGACCATCTCGCGCGCCGAGCAGCAGGCAATCCTCGGCCACTGCCGGCGCCACGGCATCTGGCTCATTGCCGACGATGCCTACGAGCGCCTGCACTACGACGAGGCCGCCCCGGTCGCCCCTTCGTTCCTCGACTTCGCCCACGACGAAGACCGCATCGTCAGCACCAATACGTTCTCGAAATCGTGGCTGATGACCGGCTGGCGGCTGGGCTGGCTGCGCGCGCCGCAGCCGCTCATCGCCGAGATGCCGAAACTGATCGAGTACAACACCTCGTGCGCGCCGGTGTTCGTGCAGCGCGCGGGCATCGCCGCCATCGAAGGCGGCGAGGCCGTGATCGAACGCACCCGCGCGCGCTTTCGCGCGGCGCGCGACTACCTGGTGGAGCGCCTGCGCGGCATCCCGGGGATCGAGGTCGCCATCCCGCAGGGCGCGATGTACGCATTCTTCAAGGTCGACGGCGTGCACGACAGCCTGGCGTTGTGCAAGCACCTGGTCGGGGATACCGGCCTGGGTTTGGCACCCGGCATCGCGTTCGGTCCGGAGGGCGAGGGCTTCGTGCGCTGGTGCTTCGCGGCGAGCGAGGAGCGGCTGGCCGAGGGCATCGATCGACTGCGCAGGGGGCTGGCGACTTTTCCTCGCCACGCCTGAGCGCGCCCATGAACCGGCCCGAGACGCCGCCTGCGATCGCGGTCGTACCGCACGTGACGCGTTACGACATCGCCGCGTGGATCATCGCGGCGGCTGCGCTGATCATGACGCTGAAGCTGCGCCTGCTGCCCGCACTGCTCGCCGGCCTGCTGGTGTACGCGCTGGTGCACATGGTCGCGCCGAGGCTGCGTGCCGTGAACGTCGGCGAGAAGCGCCGCAAGCTGGTGGCGGTGGCGCTGCTCGCCACCGTGATCGTGACGTTGATCACCGCCGCCATCTTCGGCGCGATCGCCTTCTTCCGCAGCGACGTCGGCAATCTCCCCGCCCTGCTGGTGCAGATGGCGGACATCATCGCCGACTCGCGCAGCATGCTGCCCGCCTGGCTCACCGACAAGCTGCCGCGCACCGCAGACGAGCTGCGTATGGCGATGGAAGCGTGGCTGCGCCAGCACGCCGGGGACGTGCAGGCCTTCGGCGCTCGCTTCGGCGTGGCGCTGGTCCACATCCTGATCGGGCTCATCATCGGCGCGATGATCTCGCTCAACGAAGCGGTGTCCAAGGAGGTGCCGCGCCCGCTGGAGAAGGCCCTGACCGAGCGTGTGCGTCGCCTGGCCGAGGCCTTCCGCCGCATCGTCTTTGCGCAGGTGCGCATCTCCGCGCTGAACACGCTGCTCACCGGCCTGTACCTGGCCGTGCTGCTGCCGCTCATGGGCGTGAACCTGCCGTTCGTGAAGACCATGATCCTGGTGACCTTCCTGGTGGGGCTCCTGCCGGTGCTCGGCAACCTGATCTCCAACACGGTGATCGTCATCGTCAGCCTGAGCCACTCGCTCGGTGCAGCCATCGGTTCGCTCGCCTTCCTGGTGGTGATCCACAAGCTCGAGTACTTCGTGAACGCGCGCATCATCGGCACGCAGATTCGCGCGCGCGCATGGGAGCTGCTGCTCGCGATGCTGATCGGGGAGGCGGCATTCGGCGTCGCCGGCGTGATCGCCGCGCCGATCTTCTACGCCTACCTGAAGGACGAACTCAAGAGCCGCCTGCTGATCTGACGCCATGCCACTGAAGCTCGCCATCGTGCCCGTCACGCCCTTCGCGCAGAACTGCTCGCTGCTGTTCGATGCCGACACCGGTGTCGGCGCAGTGGTCGATCCGGGAGGCGACCTCGATCGCATCCTGAGCACAGCAGACAAGCACGGCGTTAAGCTGGAGAAGATCCTGCTCACACACGGACACATCGACCACTGCGGCGGCAGCGCGGAGCTCGCCGAGCAGCTCGGCATTCCGGTGGAAGGCCCGCAACGCGAGGATGCGTTCTGGATCGATCAGCTGCCGATGCAGGGCAGGATGTTCGGCTTCCCGCCGCTGCGCGCATTCACGCCCGAGCGCTGGCTCGAGGGCGGCGATACGGTGCGTGTCGGCGGCATCGAACTGGAGGTGCGCCACTGCCCCGGCCACACGCCCGGCCACGTGATCTTCTTCGCGCGCGAGGCCCGCCTCGCAGTGGTGGGCGACGTGCTGTTCCAGGGCTCCATCGGCCGCACCGACTTTCCCCGGGGCGACCACGCCACGCTGCTGCGTTCCATCCGCGAACAACTCTGGCCGCTGGGTGACGACGTTCGGTTCGTCCCCGGTCACGGACCCATGTCCACCTTCGGCGAGGAACGGCGCAGCAACCCGTTCGTGTCCGATCAGGCGCTGAACAGGCGCTAGCGGGAGCCGCGATGGACCTGTACGAACGCTTCGTGCTCGCCCCTGCGCTGAACTGCGTGTGCGCACTGCCGCTGGTCACCGCTCAACGACGCAAGGTCGTTCCGCGGGCACGCGGGCGCGTGCTGGAGGTCGGGCTGGGAAGCGGGCTCAATTTCTCACTCTACGACCCGGCGCAGGTGACATCCGTGACGGGACTCGATCCGAGCGAGGCCCTGTTCGCGTATGCGCGCGAGCGCTCGCGCGGACTCGCCTTCCCGGTGGAACTGCTGGTCGGCCGTGCCGAGGCGAACCCCCTTCCGGATGCGGTGTTCGACACCGTGCTGGTCACCTACACGCTGTGCTCGATACCCGATGTCGAGGCGGCCCTGGCGCACATGCGCCGCGTGCTCGCCCCCGGTGGACAGTTGCTCTTCTGCGAGCACGCCCGCGCTCCGGATGCCGGCATCCGGCGGCAGCAGCAGTGGCTCGAGCCGGTGTGGAAACCCCTTGCCGGCGGCTGTCACCTGACACGCGACACGCCGTCACTGCTCGAGCGCGCCGGATTTCGCATCGACGCGATGGAGTCCTACTACGTTCCGAAGGTACCGCGCTTCGCCGGCTATCACCACGTCGGGGCGGCGCACGCAGAATAGACTTCGAACTCTAGTTCGATCCGCTGAAAGGAGTGCCGCATGAGCGACCTGCCGACTCTCGCGCAACTCGAAGCCGCCGCACAAACCGTCTACGAGTTGATGGCGCCCACACCGCAGTACCGATGGCCGCTGCTGTGCGAAGCCCTCGGCACCGAGGTATGGGTCAAGCACGAGAACCACACGCCCATCGGCGCGTTCAAGGTGCGCGGCGGGCTGGTCTACTTCGCCGACCTCGCTGCGCGAGCGGACCGGCCCAGCGGCGTGGTGAGCGCCACGCGCGGCAACCACGGCCAGTCCATCGCGCTCGCCGCCTCGCGTCACGGCATCGCCTCGACCATCGTCGTACCTCACGGCAACAGCGTGGAGAAGAACGCTGCCATGCGTGCGCTGGGTGCAACGCTGATCGAACACGGCGAGGACTTTCAGGCTGCCCGTGAGCACGGCGCACGGCTGGCGCAGGAGAACGGCTGGCACATGGTGCCGTCCTTTCATCCGCTGCTCGTGTGCGGCGTCGCGACCTATTCGCTGGAGTTCCTGCGCGCAGCAGGCGACCTGGACACGGTGTACGTGCCGATCGGGCTGGGATCGGGCATCTGCGGCATGATCTCCGCACGCGAGGCATTGGGGACGCGCACGACGATCGTCGGCGTGGTGTCGTCCCACGCGCCCGCGTATGCGCTGTCGTTCGCTCGGCATGCCGCCGTGTCGCACCCGGTTGCGACGAAGATCGGCGACGGCATGGCATGCAGCACCCCCGAGCAACCTGCGCTGGAGTGGATATGGCGGCATGTCGATCGCATCGTGCAGGTGAGCGACGACGAGCTGAGAGCGGCGATGCGACTGATGTTCAGGACGACGCACAACGTGGCCGAAGGCGCCGGCGCGGCCGGACTGGCGGCGGCATGGCAGGAGCGGGAGCGCTTGCGCGGGAAGAAGGTGGGCGTCGTGCTCAGCGGCGGCACCGGGGGCGGGGAGGTGTGCGGGGGGGTGTTGAGGGAGTAGGGGCTGGGGACTGGGGGCTGGGGGCGGGGGGCTGGGGGCTGACGCATCGTCTGGTCGAGGCGGGCCTCGCGTCCTGGGCCGATGCGAGCGCCGGGCATCCG
>CAYLTE010000111.1:0-4037 GCA_964386195.1 uncultured Burkholderiales bacterium
TCGGCCAAGTATGGCAGCGAGAGCGCAAAGGACTGAATCACCTACTCAGACTGCTCCGGCCACCTTCCCTGGGCGGAGCTCGTCAGCCCGCGCGCCGATGCCTGGGGAAAGCTGTTCCGCTACAGCGTGACCAGGGCGTTCGCCAACAGCGGCGGTGCGCCGCTCTCCCTTTCCACCTCGGGCGTGAAGCGGGTCATGACCCGAGCGGGCGGATCGGAAATCATCCTTGCCGACCAGGTCGCCGCAGTCGTGATGTCGCACGGCGCGCTCAACTGGGGGACCGGCATCGAAGGAGGTACGTTCGCCGACGGATCCACGACCAACGTAGATGAAGACGCCAATGCAACGAACGACGGACAGTCCTCGGAACCCTTCTATGCACGGACGATTGCAGCGCCATCGGGCACGGCGGGCGGAGAGTTCGACGATCTCGTCGTCTGGATCCCGCAGTCGATCCTCGCCAGCCGGCTCATCGCCGCCGGTCACCTTCCCTGACCCATTCGAGTCGGTGCGCATGGCGAACCGCGCACTACGACCGCCCGGCGTCGAGCCCCTGCGCACAACCTCCTGGTGGCAGCACGCCGTCACGATCGCCCGTTTCACGCTTCTCGAATGTGCGCGCATGCGGCTTCTGGGTACGGTCGCCCTGACCGTCGCCGCACTGGTGCTCGCCAGCCTTCTCGTCGAGCAGGTCGCGATCGCCGAAAGCACCCGCGTCCGTACCGTTCTGTTTGCGTCGAGCTGTCGGTTCGCCACGGTCGCGCTGTTGTGTCAGTACATCATCGCGAGCGTCGTACGCGAACTGAACGACGCAGGCATTCAGTTCGTCCTGACGCTGCCGACTCCGCGTTCGGCGCTCTACATCGGGAAGCTCGCGGCGTTCTGCACGATGGCGCTGCTCATTGCGCTCGTGACGGGCATCGCGGCCATGGGTGCCGCAGATGCGCAGAGGGCGGCGGTCTGGGGTGCGCTCCTGTGCGCGGAATTGTCCCTCATGGCAGGCGTGGCGTTATTCTGCGCGCTGGGAACCCGCCAGTCGCTCTCAGCCATGCTGTTGTGTGGAAGCTTCTATCTCGTGGGCCGAGGAATCGCCGGATTCGAGCGGTTGATGGCGACGCATCTCGAAAGCGATCTCGACGCTTTCACGCGTTTGGGCAGCATCGCGATCCAGATCCTGGCAGCCGTGCTACCGGACCTGTCCCGCTTTGCACGGGCAGAGTGGCTGGCCGATGCCAGCCCCGGACTCGCCGACCTGACTGCCGCCGCGGCACAGACGGCGATCTACCTCGCGCTCACTGCATCCGCAGGCATTCACGACCTGAAGCGCCGGATCTTCTGAATGCGACGGCCACGACCCGTGCAGTGGCGATCCTCGACGCGTCCACCGAGGGACGTCGGCGTGGGCGTGTGGATCGCGATCGTCTTGGCGCTCGCCGTGCAGTGTGCCTGGTCGGCTCGAGCGCGCCACCTCGAATCCTTGCCTGCCGCAATACCCCCGGCGCCGACCCTGGGAATCCTCGACGCGTTCGCGTTCGGGGATCCAGCTGCAGTGTCGTACCTGATCTCACTGCGACTGCAAAGCGTCGACGACGGATTCGCCCGCGTCTCGAGCTTCGCGACCTTGCACTACGGTCACCTGTCCGACTGGCTGTCGCTTGCGCTGGATCTCGATCCCGTCGGGCACTATCCGCTGCTGCTTGCCTCCCACGTCTACTCACAGGTGCAGGACCCGGCCCGCCAGCGAAGAATGATCGCTCTGGTCCGCGCGCAGGCCAACAAGGATCTCTCCCGGCGATGGCAATGGCTCGCACACGTGAGCATCATGGCCCGTCATCGGCTTCACGATCCACGGCTCGCGCTTTCCTTGGCGTCCGATCTGGCCCATGCCCCTGGCTCGATCGCCATGCCTGGATGGGCCCGGCAGATGGCTGCCTTCCTGCACGAGGATCTCGGCGAGCACGACGCGGCAAGAGCACTGCTCGGTGGGCTGCTGCACAGCGGGACTGTCCGCGATGCCAACGAAGCGGACTTCCTGGCACGCAGGCTTGCCGCGATTGGGCCACGTCAGGAAGTCGTCGACGGCGTCGGCGATGCGTCTTCGCACTGACTCAGCGTGAGATTGCGGCGCGCCGAGTCCTTGAAATCATGGACGGTTCACAGAACGGGAAGCACTGCATGCGCATGGCATCGTTCTGGCAAGGAGCCCCTCGAATCGCGTCCCGATTCGATCGCGCTTCATCGACTTGCCACCAATGAGGAGACCAAATCATGTTGCGAAACAGTCGCGGCTTCACACTCATCGAGATCGCCATCGTCCTGGTGGTGATCGGCTTGCTGCTCGGCGGCGTACTCAAGGGACAGGAACTGATTACCGGCGCCAAGGTGCGCAGCCTCATCGCGCAACAGGACGGGATCAAGGCCGCCTTCTTCGGCTTTCAGGACCGGTTCCGGGCGCTGCCGGGCGACTACACCGCCGCAAGCAGCAACATCGACTGCAGTGGAGGATGTCCGGACGGGAACGGTAATGGAAGGATCGAGAAAGGCGGTGGCGGCACACCGCACGAGGAGATCTTCGTCTGGGCTCATCTGAGCGGCGCAGGATTTCTCAACGGCAGCTACGTGGCCGCAGCCGACACCGACACGGTGACCGACGACAACACCCCAAAGAGCCCGTACGGGGCGCACCTCGAGTTCGTGCACGACGGCATCTACGGCAGCGGGACGACCGCAACCCCAGGCACACTGAAGCACAACCTCAAGACGGGAAGTCAGATTCCCGTGGAGATCCTTGCCGAGATCGACCGCAAGATCGACGATGGACGCCCGGATTCGGGGACCTTCCAATTCTCCGGGTACGCGCCCGGGGGTGGAACCGGGCCCACCTACGCGAACTGCGTGACGGCCGACACGCCGAGCAGTTGGAACGTGAACGGCGGCGAAGCCAACTGCGGCGGTGCGAGCCTCTTCTGAGCCCGTTCGCGCGTTCCGGCCCGAATGGCCGCAAGTGGGGCGGATCCACATCGCCTGCACCCCGCTTCCGCTGCGCTCTGCCTCGGATTGCGAGGGCTTCACCCCTGCCGCAGTGCAGTAGAATTCCGGGCTTCCATCACCGCCTTGCGTCACTCGCATGTCCGTCTCCCCGAAGGCCCCGCCGCCCAGCGGCGAGGGCCACGTGACCAACTTCATCCGCAACATCGTCGAGGCCGATCTGGCCGCCGGCCGCTATGCCTCGCGCACCTGGGCCGGCCATCCGGGGCCTGCTGCGGAGCAGGCGCAGGGCGGGCCGGATCCGGCCCGCATCCGCACGCGCTTTCCGCCGGAGCCCAACGGCTACCTGCACTTCGGTCACGCCAAGTCGATCTGCCTGAACTTCGGGCTGGCGCGCGACTACGGAGGCGTGTGCCACATGCGCTTCGACGACACCAACCCGGTGAAGGAGGAGACCGAGTACGTCGACGCCATCCTCGACGCCGTCCACTGGCTCGGCTTCGACTGGGGCAAGCACCTCTATCACGCCTCCGACTATTTCGGACACCTGTACGACTTCGCGTGCGCCTTCATCCGCGCCGGCCTGGCCTATGTCGACAGCCTGAGCGCCGAGGAGATGCGCGCCTTCCGCGGCACGCTCACCGAGGCCGGGCGCAACAGCCCGTATCGCGACCGCGGCGTGGACGAGAACCTCGACCTGTTCCAGCGCATGCGCGCGGGCGAGTTCCCCGACGGCACGCACGTGCTGCGGCTGAAGATCGACATGGCTTCGCCCAACATCAATCTGCGCGATCCGGTGGCCTACCGCATCCGCCACGCGCACCATCACCGCACCGGCGACGCCTGGCCGATCTACCCGGGGTACGACTTCGCGCACGGCATCTCCGATGCGCTGGAGAACGTCACGCACTCGATCTGCACGCTCGAGTTCGAGGATCACCGCCCGCTCTACAACTGGATCCTGGAGCGAAAAGCCGAACGCGGCTTCAACAGCAAACCGCTGACGCATCAATATGAATTCGCTCGCCTCAACCTGACCAACGCCAAAA
>CAYLTE010000111.1:4047-13012 GCA_964386195.1 uncultured Burkholderiales bacterium
CTCAGCTACGTCGTGTTGTCCAAGCGCAAGCTGATCCAGCTGGTCGAAGAGAACCACGTCGAGGGCTGGGACGATCCACGCATGCCTACGCTGGTGGGCGCGCGCCGCCGCGGCTACACGCCCGAGGGATTCCGCCTGTTCGCCGAGCGCATCGGCGTGTCGAAGGCCGACTCGTGGATCGACTACTCCGTGCTCGAGGATGCGATGCGCGACGACCTGAACGAGCGCGCGCCGCGGCGCATGGCGGTGCTCGACCCGGTCAAGTTGATCGTCGACAATTTCCCCGAGGGCGCGAGCGAGATCTGCGAGGCGCCCAACCACCCGCAGAAGCCCGACTGGGGCAAGCGCGCCATGCCGTTCACGCGGGAGTTGTGGATCGAGCGTGAGGACTTCGCCGAGCATCCGCCCAAGGGCTACTTCCGGCTGTTCCCGGGCAACCAGGTGCGGCTGCGCTTCGGCTTCGTGGTGAAGTGCACCGGCGCCGACAAGGACGCGGCGGGCAACGTCACCGCCGTGCACTGCGAAGTCTTCCCCGACTCGAAGTCCGGCACGCCGGGGGCAGACAACTACAAGGTCAAGGGCAACATCCACTGGGTGAGCGCGCAGCACGCCTGCCCCGCCGAAGTGCGCCTCTACGACCGCCTGTTCAAGGTGCCGCACCCGGGTGCCGGCGGACGCGACTTCCTCGAGGACATGAATCCCGATGCCAAGCGTGTGATCCGCGCGTATCTCGAACCGGCCCTGAAGGACGCGCAGCCCGAGGCGCACTTCCAGTTCGAGCGCCACGGCTACTTCGTGGCGGACCGCGTGGATTCGAAGCCCGGCGCGCCGGTGTTCAACCGGGCGGTGACGCTGCGCGATTCGTGGGGCAAGCCGGCGTAGCGAGGCCTCGCCGGCACCCTGCACGCGGGCGGTCATTTACCTTATTGCCACACCCCGGAACGGCCCCGTCGCCTGCATGACGCGGCGCGGGGCCGCCGGTGTCCATCAACACGCACATCACGTCGCGGACCGTTTCGGCCTCCGCACCGCGCGCACCTTTCCGCTGATGCCGCCCCCGCAATAGAACACGTCGCGCTGGTCCGACTCCAGGCCGCTCACGCCCGTCCCCGCCGGCATGGTCAGACGCTCCAGCACCTCGCCGTCGGCCGGGTCGATGCGACGGATGTCGCTCTCGTCTCCTTCCCAGGTCCCGTGCCACAGTTCGCCGTCGACCCAGGTGACGCCGGTGACGAAGCGGTCGGACTCGATCGTGCGCAGTACGGCGCCGGTTTCAGGATCGATGCGGTGGATGCGGCGTTCGCGGTACTGCCCCACCCACAGGCTTCCCTCCGCCCACGTCAGCCCCGAGTCGCCTCCCCCGCCCGGTGCGGGAATCGACTTGACCACCTTGCCGGTGGCGGGATCGATCTTGTCGATGCGCGCCTCGGCGATCTGATAGAAGTAGCGTCCGTCGAACGCGGTGCCGGCATCGCTCGGGCAGGGCATCTCCCGTGCGGGCTGTCCGCTCGCGGGATCGAACGCGATCAGCTTCTCGCCGGTTGCCGCCCACACGTGGCGGCCGTCGTGGGTGACACCATGGATGCGCTCGGCGCCGGCGAAGGGTCCGTACTCGCGCACGATCTCCGCCGCGCGCACCTGGGTTTTCTGTGCCTGACTCGTCATCGTCTTGCTCCTGGCAGTGTGCGCCTGAACCCGGCGCGAGCGACCACTCTACGGAAGCGGCAGCGCAGCAGGGAGTAACAACATCGTCGCGATTCCGCTCAGCGAGGGCGACAGCCAACGGCGCGTGCGCGCCTGACCGATGGAACGCACGCGTCCGTCGGCCTCGAGTGCCGCGAGCGCGCGCTGAACGGTGCGCTGGCTCGTGCCGAGCGCGCCGGCGAGGGCCGAGGTGGACCACGCCGCCCCGTCGGCTAGAAGCGCGATCAGTGCGGCCTGCTCGCCTTCGACCAGAGGAAACAGCACGGCGACGTCTCGCGTCGCCGGAGCGAGGACGAACCCGTCGGGAGTGGCGTGAACCTGCGCCCAATCCGCGAGAACGGTGCGCAGCCGTCCCAACTCCACGCGCAGCCGCGCGCGGTGCGTTTCGTCGGGTCGGCGCGTCCGGAAGGCGCGCGCGATCAGCTCCTCGCGCCCAACGTCTTCCGGCCAACCTTCCGCCAGTGCGCACAGCAGCGCGAACAGCACCGGTCTGCGCGTAAGTGGCGTCCACCGGCCGGCGCGGCGCACGCCACGCCGGCAGCCATCCACCACCAGCGTGTCTGTGGCGAGCAGCCGCTCCACCTCGTCGAGACGTACCGCCCGATCCGTGCCGCGCTCGAGCAGGCGGGCAGCCGGACGCGCGAGCGTGCGCCGGGCCTCGTCCACTTCGGCCAGCAGCGCAGGAATGCCGGCGCGCAAAGCAGCGGCCCATGCGCGCGAAAAGGCCTCGCGTGCGGCGTCGATGCGCAGCGTGCGCAGCGCCACCTCGGCGCCGATCGATTCGGCTGCAGACTGCAGCGGTGGCGGCAGGGCACGCGCGTCGAGCACCGTCAGCGCGGCGGCCGCATGATCGACCCGGCCCAGCAGCACCAGTCCCCGGATGACGATCAGACGAGCGTGGTTCGCGTTGATCCAATCCGCATACGCCTCGAGCGTCTCGATCGCATCGTCCAGGCCACCCGGCAAACCCTTCAGTTCGCGCATCGCCAGTGCGACCTCGGCGTCGGCCACGACGCAACGGGCGCGCGCGAGCGCCTCGTGCGCGCCGAATTCCCGCCTGGCGCGCCGGAGCAGTTCGCGCGCACGCGGGTACTCGCCAAGCTGAGCCATCGCGATGCCGCGCAACGCCAGCGCGGACGGGTCGTCGCGCAGCGCGACGCGATCGAGCGCGCCCAGCGCGTCGCCGGCGGCGAGCGCGCGGGCGGCTGCGGCAATCAGGGAGTCCATGCGGCAAGGCTACCGGAGTGGGCGTACATGCACCCGTCCGGCAAACAAAGACGATCGCACTGCTCTGATTACATGTGAGAAAAGGTTTGAGTGGTGGCACCTCGTAAGGAACAACCCGCTACTGAATGCGAATACTTCTCATATATACTCGCGCGTTCGCCGGGGCCGCAGCGTAAGCCCGGGCATCGGCAATCAACTGGGTAGCCAGCCAAGTCGCGCTCGCACGCGTCGCCAGCCAGCCCGAGACAGATCACGTGAACGGGAGAAAAGATGGCGAAATCGGCGAGCGAGGCATTGGGAGTCCTGGTCGTGACGGCGGCACTGACGGCGTCCGGCACACTGAGCGCGGCGGAGGACGGCAACGGCGAAGCCGCGCAGGCGCAGCCGGTGTCCGAGGCGAGCGCGCTGGCGCCGGTGGTGGTCGAGGCAAGCGCAGACGCCTCCGCAGCCGGTCTCTCCCCGGCCTATCCGGGCGGTCAGGTGGCCTATGGCGCGCGCGCCGGCATCCTGGGGACGCAGGACCACCTGGAGATTCCGTTCTCGATGACCAGCTACACGAACGAGTTCATCCAGGACCGCCAGGCGCGCAGCGTCGGCGACGTCCTGCAGAACGATCCGGGCGTGCGCGTGGCCCGCGGCTTCGGCAACTTCCAGGAGTCCTACTTCATCCGCGGCTTCATCCTCAACTCGGATGACGTCGCCTACAACGGTCTGTTCAGCCTGCTCCCCCGACAGTACATCGCCACCGAGTTGTTCGAGCGCGTCGAGGTGCTGCGTGGCGCGTCGGCCTTCCTGACCGGCGCGAACCCGGGCGGCGGCGGGATCGGCGGGGCGATCAACCTCGTGCCCAAGCGCGCGCCGAACGAGCCGCTCACGCGCTTCACCGTCGGGACGGGCAGCGGGCCGCACGGCAACGTGGCTGCGGACGTCGCGCGACGCTTCGGACCGGACGGCGCGGTCGGCCTGCGCGTGAACGCCGCCTATCGCGACGGCGGCACCGCCGTCGAGGACGAGGAGGCCCGTCTCAGCCTGCTGGCGGTCGGGCTCGACTGGCGCAGCAGCCGCGTGCGCCTGTCCGGCGACATCGGCTGGCAGGACAACCAGCTGGACGAGACCCGCACCAACGTCACCCTGGGTGCCGGGTTGACCGGCGTGCCGTCGGCGCCGGAGCCGTCCTCGAACTGGGCGCAGCGCTGGAGTTATTCCAACGAGAAGGACCTGTTCGGCACGCTGCGCGGCGAGTTCGACATCACCGAGAACATCACGGCGTGGGGCGCCTACGGCTGGCGCCGCAGCGAGGAGGAGAACTCGCTGGCGAACCTGACCGTGACCGACGGCACGACAGGAGCGGGCTTCACCACCCGATTCGACAACACGCGCGAGGACAGCGTCGACACCGGCGAGATCGGCCTGCGCGGCAAGCTGCGCACCGGCCCCATCGACAACCAGTGGGTGGTGTCCGCGGCACGCTACGAACTCGAAACCGACAACGCCTACGCCTGGGATTTCTTCAACCAGCTGGCGACCAACCTCTACGCGCCCAGCTACTACGCCCAGCAACCCTTCAGTGGCAGCGCCTTCAGCGGCAACGAACTCGATTCCCCGGCGCTCAACACGCGCACCAAGCTCTCCAGCGTGGCGATCGGCAACACCTTCTCGGTCTTCGACGAGCGCGTGCTGCTCACGCTGGGCATTCGGCGCCAGACCCTCGAGGTCGAAAACTTCGCCTACGACACCGGTGTGCTGTCCAGCAGCTACGACGAGACGCGCAACAGCCCGGCGGTCGGCCTGGTGGTGCGCATCAACCGGCAGCTGTCCGTGTATGCCAACTACATCGAGGGGCTCACTCGCGGCGATACGGCACCGGGCACCACGGTCAACAGCGGCGAGATCCTCGAACCCTACGTCTCGAAGCAGAAGGAGGCCGGTCTCAAGTTCGACCTCGGCAGTTTCGGCGGCGGTCTCGCGGTGTTCTCGACCAACCGGCCGCGCTCGCTGATCACCGCCGACAACGTGTTCACCGACGGCGGCGAGGATCGCCACCAGGGCGTGGAGCTGAACGTGTTCGGCGAGCCGATGCGAGGCGTGCGGGTGCTCGGCGGCGTGACGTGGCTCGACGCCGAACAGAAGGAGACCGGTGAGGACGCGACCGAGGGCAAGCGCGTGATCGGCGTGCCGCGATTCCAGGGCACGCTGGGCGCCGAGTGGGACGTGCCGAGATTGACCGGCCTCACGCTGGATGCGCGCGTGGTGCACACGGGCAGCCGTTACGCGAATGCCACCAACACCCTCGAGGTGTCGGGCTGGACCCGGCTGGATCTGGGCGCGCGCTACATGGTCGAGGTGTACGACCGCCTGCTGACCGTGCGTGCCCGCGTGGACAACGTCACCGACGAAGGCTACTGGGCCTCGGTCGGCGGGTTCCCGGGACAGGGCTACCTTGTCCTCGGCCTGCCGCGCACCTTCATGCTGAGCCTGTCGCTGGATCTCTGAGGCGGCGCCCGTGTCCCCGTCCACACTGCGCACCTGGAGCTGGGTGCATCGCTGGAGCAGCCTGGTCTGCACGGCGTTTCTGCTGCTGTTGTGCATCACCGGCCTGCCGCTCGTCTTCCACGACGAGATCGATCTTCTGTTCGAAGGCGACGGCGCGCTTCCGCCGGTGCCCGCCGGCACCGTCGAGCGCACGCTCGATGACGCGGTGGCCGCGGCGCTCGCCGTCTATCCCGGAGAGCAGCCGCTGTACATGAGCTTCGATACGGACCGTCCGGTGGTGAACGTCACCACCGGACCGGAAGTGGGCGCGACCCGCGAGCAGATGCATCTCACCGCCATCGACCGGCGCACCTCGACCGTCGTGGGCGCGATCGAAGAAGGTGGCTTCATGCATGTGATGCTGCGCCTGCATGTCGACCTCTTCGCCGGCCTGCCCGGCAAGCTGTTCCTCGGCTTCATGGGCCTGCTGTTCCTGGTCGCCACCGTCTCCGGCGTGGTGCTCTACGCTCCATTCATGCGCCGCCTGCCGTTCGGCACCATGCGCGTGACGCGGAGCCGGCGCGCGGCATGGCTCGACCTGCACAACCTGCTCGGCATCGCCACGCTCGCCTGGGTGGCGGTGGTCGGGCTCACCGGCGTGATCAACACGCTGTCCGAGCCGCTGGTCTCGATCTGGCGATCGGGTCAGCTCGCCGCGCTGACCGCGCCGTACGAGGGCCAGCCGATCCCGCGCGAACGCGTTTCGCTGGACGCCGCGATGAAGGTCGCGCTGGAGGCGGCGCCCGGCACCACCCCGCAGTTCGTCGCCTTTCCCGGCGTGCGCTTCAGCAGCAACCACCACTATGCCATCTGGCTGCGCGGCAGCACGCCCGCCACGGAGATGCTGCTCACGCCTGCGCTGATCGACGCTGCCACGGGCGAGCTGACCGCGATGCGCACCATGCCCTGGTACATGCTCGCGCTGCGTCTGTCGCAGCCGCTGCACTTCGGCGACTACGGGGGACTGCCGCTCAAGCTGCTGTGGGCACTGCTGGACATCGCCTCCATCGTCATCCTCGTGACGGGCCTGTACCTGTGGTGGAAGCGCCGCCCCACCACTGCCCGCGCGGACGCGTCGCCTCGTACCAGAACGATGCCCAGGCCCGAACTGGAGCCAACCAAGTGAGGCGCTCCCGCGTGCTGTCGAATCGCGATATCTTCGGCATCCCGACCGTACTGGCGGTGCTCAGCACGGTCGGGCTGATCTCTGCGCTGCTCGGGGAGGACTGGTTCGACATCGTGTCGTGGGCCTTGCTCGCCGTTCCGGTACTGGTCGTCATGCGCGCACTGCGCAGACGCGCCTGACTCATGGCGCCGCGCGCAGGATCGATGCCGTCGTCGCGCTAGCGGAACGCGTAGCCCGCTCCCAGCCACCACGTACGACCCGGCAACGGGTACGCGTTGTAGCGCGCCGGTGTGAACTGACTGCGCACCGCGTAGTTGAAGTATTCCTCGTCGAACAGATTGTTCACCGCGCCGGTCAGCGTCCACCGGCCAACGCGCGTGTCCACGCGCAAGTCCGCCAGCGTGTAGCTCGGGATCTTCGTGCCCGAGTTCGGCTCGTCGTTGTCCATGTACTGGCTCGACACGTACTGCGCGGAGGCGGTCAGCGTCCAGCCCTGGGCGAACTGCCATGCCGCCTGGGCATTGAGCACGTGCCGCGGCACCAGCGGCACGTCGTTGCCGGCGATGTCGACGTCGGTTCCGAAGGCCGGCAACTCCCCCTCGCGGAAGCGGGCGGTCATGTAGGTGTAGGCACCCGACAACACGAGCGTGGGCAGGGCCTGCCAGCGCGCCTCCAGCTCCAGTCCGCGGCGCCTCGAAGGCGGCAGGTTGGTGTTGCCGATGCCGCTGCTGTAAGCGTCGAGGTGGATCTCGTCGTCGACGTCGAGCTGGAACACCGTGGCACGCGCGAACAGGCCGGTGCTGCGGTATTCGACGCCGACGTCGTAGCCGATCGAGGTCTGCGGCGCGAGAAACTGGAACTCGCGCGAGAACGTCGGCGAGAACTCGTAGATCTCGTCCACCGTCGCGAAGCGGAAGGCGCGCCCTGCCCGCACCGTTGCCGACCATGTGTTGCTCAGCGACTGCCGCAGCGCCAGCTCCCACGCCTGTTCGCGCTCGGTCTGCTCGCCCGCAGGCGCGGCAGAGCCGAAGAAAGCGCCGGGTGCAGTCGGATCGTAGCGATCGTCCGCCTCGATGCGCTGCCGTTCGTAGCGCCACCCGGCGGTGATCGACGTCCGGTCGCTGGCGCGCACGTTGACCTGTAGATACACCGCGCGGTTGTCCTGCTCCGCCTCCACCTGGTTGATGGGTTGGCCGATATTGGCCTTCGCATTGCTGATGTCCACTGCGTAGTCCCAGCGGTACCAGTCCACGCCTGCCACCAGCGAGGCGCGCTCCCCCAGCACGGGAACGCGCACGCGCGGCGTGAACGACCAGACGCCGAGCGTCACCTCCCGATAGTCGGGGAAGCCGCCGAAGTCGAAGTAGGAGTCCTGCTGCTTGTCGCGATAGCCGAGCCCGACGTTGAGGTCGGCGCGTCCCACGCGCTTCTCCCACTCGAGCGCCGTGCGCCAGGCATCGCGACTGGCATAGTCGAGCGGCGTCGAGGTGCCGCGTCGGTCGCTCTCGAGTTCGTTCACGCTGCCCGCGGTATCGACCAGGCGCGCACCCGGCAGCTCGAGGTCCTGGTCGTCCAGGCCCGCCTTCAGCGACAGGGTGCTGCGTTCTCCGAACCAGCGCGCATCGAGGTAGGCGGCATAGGTCGTGTGTTCGTTATTCTCCCGATAGCCGTCGGAGTGGAAGTGCGAACCGCCCAGCACCAGTCCTGCGCGCTCGCCCGACAGCGAGCCGGTAAGTTGCGCCTGCCGCGTATCCAGACTGCCCGCGCGCACCTGCGCGTCGACCGCGCGCTCGGCGCTCGCCGGGCTGCGGGTGATGATGTTCACCACCCCGCCGACCGCCCCGCCTCCGTAGAGCACGGCGCCCCCGCCGCGGACGATTTCGATGCGTTCGATCGCGGCCAACGGAATGACGCCCCACTCCACGCCGGAGAGATCGATGTCGTTGATGCGGCGACCGTCGAGCAGCACCAGGGTGTTCTGACCGCCGGTCGCGCCGAAACCGCGCAGATCGACCGTGGCGTTCGCACCGCCGTTGCCATAGAGGTCCCGCGCATATATTCCCGCTTCGCGCGCCAGCAGGTCCGGCAACGTGGTCGCCGGGCTGGAAGCGATCTGCTCCGCCGTGATGATGGTGACATTTGCCGGGCGATCCGCTTCGACTTCGGGAAAGCGGGTCGCAGTGACGACGGTCTCGGGTGCTACGGTCGGTTGTTCGCTCGCGTTCGCGAGCAGAGGCATGCACGCCAGCCAGGCGGCCGACGCAAGATTGGATTTCATGTTCTCGTTGTCTCCCTGCAGGATGCGCACCTCCGCGCATGCCTGGGTTGTGAAGGGAGACTGCCGCGCGAACGCGCTGGTGATGCTCGCTCCGCCCG
>CAYLTE010000112.1:0-12923 GCA_964386195.1 uncultured Burkholderiales bacterium
GGTCAGCTCCTGGTCGTAGTTGTCGAAGCGCACACCGGCCAGCACGCGCCACCGACCGATGCTCACCGCGTCCTGTGCGTAGAACGCGAGATTGCGCTGCACTTCGTTGGTGTCGGTGTTGGGCAGTGGGACAGGCTGCGGCTGACCGTACACCGGATCGAACACGTCTATGGCGTACGGCTCGAGTGCTGTCGGGTTCTTGCGCAGCAACAACTGATCGATCTCGAAGCGATAAGTCTCCGCACCGAGCAGCAGTTCGTGGCGCAGCGCACCGGTTTCGAACTTGCCGACCACCTCGGTCTGCAGAGCGATGTCGTCGGACTCGTAGTCACGGAAGCGCCGCTGGCGTCGCAGCGTCTGATTGTCCGGCTGCAGCGCCGACTGCGCCTCGGTCGAGAAACCCTCGAGTTCACCTCGCTTGTAGGACAGCGCCACGCGGCCCAGCCAGCGAGCGGTGAAGTCGTGCTCGAGCACGAGCTGATGGGTCTGGTTCTCGACGACCACATCCCCATCTGCCGGCTCACCCAGAAACCGATCCCGCGGCACCGGTCCCAGATCCGTTCCGATCGCGACGATGCCCCGGTCGAAGGGCGCCCGGTGGCGAAGCAGTTCCCCTGTGTAGTCCAGGCGTGTCGAGTCGGTGACGAGCCAGGTGAACGCGGGAGCGATCAGGTAGCGGCGCGTCTCGATGAAGTCGCGGAAGCTCTCCCGATCCTCCACTGCCACGTTCAGCCGGTAGGCGAGCGTATCGGTGATCGGCCCGGTGGTATCGAGCGTGGTGCGGTAGAAGTCGTAGCTTCCGATGTAGCCCTCGATCGAATGGCCGCGTTCCCACAGCGGTCGTTTGGTAACCAGATTTATCGTGCCGCCCGGCTCGCTTGTGCCATACAGCGACGCCACGGGACCTTTGAGGAACTCGATGCGCTCGATGTTCGCGGTGTCCCGCGGAGCATTGAACCCGCGGTTTGCAGACAGTCCGTTGAGCAGGAGCGGCATGCCGGTGTTGACGTCGCCCGCGAAGCCGCGGATCGCGATGTTGTCCCACATTCCGCCGAAGTTGTTCTGACGCGACACGCCTCCCGCGAAATCGAGCGCATCGTCCAATCGCACCGCCCCAAGGTCGTCGAGCATCTGCCGCGACATCACCCGCACTGCCTGCGGCACTTCGAGCAGTGGCAAGTCCGTCTTCGCACCCTGCACCTCGTCCAAGTAGTACGCATCCGACTGGCGCCGTCCGACGACTTCCACCGCAGGTGCGGACGCTTCGTCGCTCTCGACCGCATCCGCCGCTGACCCGTGCGGTGTCAGCGCACCCGCAAACAAGCCGGCGAACAGCGCAGTGATCAGGTTTTGCTTCGTGCGCTGCCGCGCGACATTGCGATTGCCATCCATGCGATTGTCTCCCTCTTCTTCTGCCTCTTGTCGCATCGGCCGTCCGGTCGCTCTTTCCCGCCTTGGACGGGTTGGATATTACGTTTACTGAATTTTTCTTACAAGCACCTCCTCGCTGTGAACGGAATTGCCCGCGCGCTGGCTATGTTGCCAACCGAGGGATTCACAACAAGTCGCGTGCTACAGTGATGAACCTCTGGAAACGATGAGAGAACTCGAGGGCGCACGCATGCATGCGTCCTGTCGATAACGATAATGCATTATCATCTGCTCTCTCGGTTGGAGCAAGGCCTTTGAGCGAACGCTCCACCCGGCAACGCGCGGCAATCCGTGCCGCAATTCAGCGTGCCGGCAACCCGCTTCTTCCTCAGGAAGTGCTCGAGCTTGCGCAGAGCACCGTGGTCGGCCTCGGCCAGGCGACCGTGTATCGGAACCTCAAGGCGATGGTCGACGAGGGTGAACTGCGCACGGTTTTGCTCCCTGGGGAGAACCCTCGCTACGAACTCGCCGAGACCGCGCACCACCATCACTTCCAGTGCCGGGGCTGCAATCGAGTTTTCGACATCCCGGATTGCCCGGGAAATCTAAGGACGCTTGCGCCGCGTGGTTTCGTCGTGGAGGATCACGACATCACCCTGTACGGTCGATGCAGAGACTGCTCGTCAGTCGGCCGCCGCAGCTCTGAAACACAGACCACGCGGTAGCTGCGCGCAGGTCAGGCTTTCAGCCACAGCCGCATCGCCGCGTTGACCTGGGCGGGGCACTCAAGCGTGGAAAGGTGGCCGCATTCCTCGACGATGACGAAGCGCGCGTGCGGTGCCGCACTCGCCATCTCCTCGTGGAAGCTCACCAAGGTGATCGCATCCTGGCGGCCGCACAGCAGCAGCGTGGGGCAGGACACCTCGCGCAGGACCGGTCGGAAGTCGGCGCGCGACATGATCGCGCTCTGCTGACGCAGGTAGGCGGGAATGCCGGTCCGCTCCGCCATCTCCTGAATGGTGCGCACGAGCTGTGCGTCGGACTGCCGCGAGACATGCACCAGCAGTGGCAGCATGCGCTTGTTCACGGGGGCGAAGCCCTTGGCCATCTCGGCGATGCGCATGAGCGTGCGCCGTCGTTCGGTCTCGTCACCGGAGTCGGGCCGTGCGCGCGTGTCCAGCAGCGCCAGCCGCTCCACCCGCTCGGGCGCCTGGCGCATGATCTCCAGCGCGACGTATCCGCCCATCGACAGACCGGCCAGTGCGAAGCGCTGTCCGGGCGCCTCGTCCAGCACACGCCGCGCCATCGCCTCCATGCTGTCGTCGCGCGTGAGATCCGCCACCCACGGGCGGCACACGTCGGCGAGCGCCTCCATCTGCGGCGCCCACAGCGCCCGGTCGCACAGCAGGCCGGGCAGCAGCACCAGCACAGGCTTCGACTCCATATTCAAGCAGCCACTCCGGGCGGATCGTTCGAGCAGGGCCGGAGGTTATCATGGCCGCCATCGGCGCAACGCCTCCAGCGGTGCGTTCACCTGGCGTTCATCTTCGCTCCATTCGCTCACCGGACAGGCTGCAGCACAATGCAATCATGTTCCGCAAACGCCTGACGATCGCGCTCGCCGTCCTCGCCGCCGCCGCCGTGCTCGAGTGCGTGGTAGCGCTGTGGGCCGTCGGCGTGGCGGATCAGCAGGTCAAGCGCGGCCGCGTGGCGAGCGACATCCACGTGGGATTCATCCAGCTCTATGCCAGCAAGCAGCGGCTGCGCACCTGGGTCTCGCAGGCCCAGCTCAACGCCGGCGCGGACCCGGCGGTGCGCGATCAGCTGCTGGCGGAGATGCGCAGCACCCTCGATCGTCTGCGGCTGCTGTCCGAGGAAGGCCGGGCGCTCGGGGTCGGTTCTGCCGCCCCGCAGGAGTTCCTCGAACGACAAGACGCGCTGGGCGTCCTTGCGCAGAACCTGGATACGCTCCAGCGCGCCATCTCGACCGTCCGGCCCCTGCCCCCGGGGACCGATGCCCAGTCTGCATGGGACGCGTTGTCCGGCGTGTTCGACGAATCGCAGGGCCGCGACCTGCGCAGCCTGATCGCCGGGAACATCGAACGTGAGGCCAACGCGGTGGTGCGCGAGCGCAAGGCGGCCGACCGCACGCTGCTGCTCACGCGCTTGATCTGGATGGCGGCGGCGGCGACGCTTGCGCTCGCGGCCCTGCTGTTCGCCGCTTATTTCACACGCGCGCTGCGGCGGCCGCTCGACCGGCTCACCGAGGGTGCGCACGCCCTGCAGCGCGGCGAGCTCGGGCACCGCATTCCCGACGCCGGCTCCGACGAGTTCGCCGTCGTCGCCCGCAGCGTCAACGCGATGGCCGCCGAGCTGGCGGTGCACCGCGAGACCGAGGCGCAGGCGCGTCACCGGCTGGAGGAGCTGGTGCACGCGCGCACCGCCGAGCTGCAGAGCGCCCTCGAAGTGCTGCAGCAGGTCGACTCACGCCGCCGTCAGCTGTTCGCCGACATCAGCCACGAGCTGCGCACCCCCACCACCGCCATCCGCGGCGAGGCGGAAATCACCCTGCGCGGACGCGACAAGCCGACCGAGGACTACAAGGCCGCCCTGCAGCGCATCGTCGACATATCGCGCCAGCTCACGCTGGTGATCGACGATCTGCTGACCATGGCGCGCAGCGACATCGACGCGCTTTCGCTCAATCGCCGCGCGATCGACCTGTCGGGTCCGCTCGCCGAAGCGCTGGCGCAGGCACAGGCCGTCGCGCACGAACGCCACGTCGTGGTCGCGGCCGATCCGGTGACGGTCGAGCTCCCCGTGATGGGCGATGCCACGCGCCTGCGCCAGCTGCTCATGCTCCTGCTCGACAACGCCGTGCGCTACTCGCGCGCCGGGGGCACCGTGCACGTGCACGTGCGTCGCATCCAGGACGACGGCGACGTCGCGTACACCGAGGTCGTCGTCGTCGACCAGGGCATCGGCATCGCGGACGACGACCTGCCGCGCGTGTTCGACCGCAACTTCCGGGGCGAGGGCGCGCGCAGGCATCGCGCCGACGGCACCGGCCTGGGACTATCCATCGGACGCGCGCTCGCCCGTGCGCACGGCGGCGAGATCGCGATCGAGAGCGAACTGGGGCGGGGAACCACGGTCACCCTGCGCCTGCCGCTGCTGCAGCCCATCGTCACGCACGAGACTCCCGCATGAACATCCTCATCGTGGAAGACGATCCACGCATCTCCGATTTCCTCGAGCGCGGATTGCGCGCCGAGGGCCACCGCGTGCAGCTCGCGCGCACCGGCCCCGAAGGCCTCGACATGGCGCGCGCCGCAGCCGAACTCGCCAGGGACAGCGGTGTGACCACCGTGGTGCTGCTCGACGTGATGCTGCCCGGCATGACCGGCCTGGAGGTCTGCCAGACGCTGCGCGCGGCGCAGGTGCATCTGCCCATCCTCATGCTCACCGCACTGGGTGCGCTCGAGGACCGCGTGACCGGCCTGCGCCTGGGCGCCGACGACTATCTGGTCAAGCCCTTCGAGTTCGAGGAACTGCTGGCGCGCATCGAGGCGCTGGCGCGGCGGGGCCGCGAGCAGGTCCAGGCGGCCAGCAGCAGGCTGGAGGTGGCCGACCTCGTGCTGGACCGCGAGACGATGCGCGTGAGCCGCGCCGGCAAGCCGCTCACCCTCACCGCGCGCGAGCTCGCGTTGCTGGAGCTGCTAATGTCCGCTCCCGGCCGCCTGTTCAGCCGCGAGCGCATCCTCGCCAACGTCTGGGGGACCAACGAGGATCCGCTGACCAACGTGGTCGACGTCTACATCCGTCGCCTGCGCAGCAAGATCGACGAAGGATTCGACCGGCCCCTGATCCACACCCAGCGCGGAATGGGGTACCGCCTGGAAGACTGCGGCACGGCCGGCTCCTGACCCGCGCGGCGCGTTCATGCGCCGTTCAGCTTCGTCCGCATAAGCTGCGATCAGCCTACGAACACCGTTCGTTCGGCTGCGATCGTCTTTGCGAACAAGACCATGAACCTCTTCGTCGATCGGAACCTTCTGGCGGCAGCGCCATCGCTCATCGCGACCGCGATCACGTTGTGCGTACGCCTGCTGCTCGCCATCACCGCCATGGCTGCCGTGTGTGCGGGCCTGTTGTGGGGATTGCCCGAGCTGAACCCGGTTGCCCGACTTGCCCTGGGCATCTTCGGCGCAGCGGTCGTAGCCTGGACCGTGCTCGACCTCGACGAAACCCCGGTGGCAATGGCCGCTGCACTGGCAATGATCGCCGTCGGTGCAGTCTCGGTCGACTCCCTCTTGGCCGGACCGGGCCACCGGTTCCTGTGGCTGCTCGTCGGCGCGTTCGTCCTCGCCGCCGCACTGCAGATCAGCGGGCTGGGCGGACGCTGTGCGTGCTGGGCGCTTGCTTCCGTCCGTACCCCCCGTGCGCTGATGCTACGTGTAACGTGGCTCATCGTCGCGACTGCCTTCGTCGTGCCGTCCACCTCCGGCCGTGCAGCGCTGATGCTTCCGGTGTTCCTTTCGCTTGCCCAAACGATGCCTGGGCAACGCCATGTCCGGGCGCTTGCGCTCCTGTTCCCGAGCGTCATACTGCTGTCTGCGTGCGCGTCGTTACCCGGCGCGGGAGCGCATCTGGTCGCGCTCGACTTCATGCAGCGTCTGGGCGGACCCTCCATCGATTACCTGCACTGGGCAGTACTTGCCGCTCCCTTCGGGGTCCTGTCCAGCCTGCTCGCCTGCGAATCGATCCTGCGTCTGTTCCTGACTGAATCGGAACGAGACACGACTCTTGTGCTTGCCGCCGCGCCGCGGACACCGCTCACACGCAGCCAATGGGGGAGTGCGGCGGTCGTGACGACAGCCATGATCGGTTGGTGCACACAAACGCTTCACGGCATTCCCGCGGCAATCGTCGCGATTGCCGCAGCGCTGGCCGCGACCGTCAAACCGCTGACCGGTGTGACCCTGAGCGCGGCATTGATGAAGGTGGAATGGAGGCTTGTCCTGCTCATGGCTGCCATCGTCGTGATGAGCGAGGCGCTCGTGGGCACCGGTGCGGCACATGGTCTCGCCCAGATCCTTGCCAACACGTCGGCACTCCAGCCGCTCCCGGCTGCCGCGCGAATCGCGCTGGTGGCCCTGCTCGCGCTGCTGGCGCATCTGGTGCTGGCTTCGCGCACCGCGCGTACCACCGTGCTGATCCCGACGATGGCACTGCCATTCGCAGGCGCTACTGTCGATGCAGCGCTTTTGGTGTTCGTGGTGACCATAGGCAGCGGATTCTGTCAGACCATGACTATCAGCTCCAAACCAGTCGCAATGTTCGCGGGAAAGGACGCACCGCACTATACCCGCAGCGATCTGGCCGGCCTGAGCCTGGCGCTGTTGCCAGGACTGTGGGGAATGCTCGTGCTGTTTGCTCTGTACGTATGGCCACCCCTGGGATTGGGCTGAACCAGGGCGCTCGACATCCTTGTCCGAACTGTCATCCAGGAGAGCGCAGATGCTCATGAGCCGAACACACGATTTCGGGCGCGAACGGCCTGCCATGACGGTGCTGGTCGCACCGTCCGGATTCAAGGAAAGCATCGGTCCCGAGGAAGCCGCGGAGCACATCGCTGCGGGGGTGCTGCGCGCGCAACCGGATGCGCGCGTGCTCAAGGCGCCGATTGCGGACGGCGGCGAGGGCTTTACCCGGGCGATGGTCAACGCCACGGGAGGAAGCATGCATCGGCTCGCGGTGACAGGTCCCACGGGACATCGGATCGAGTCGTTCCTCGGCTTTCTCGGCGGCGCTGCATCGGGCACCGCCGTCATCGAGATGGCCGCGGCCGCTGGTCTGCGCCTGGTGCCGCGTTCGCAGCGCAATCCGATGCTCACGTCGAGTTACGGGGTGGGGGAACTGATTCGCGCGGCGCTCGATGCAGGCGCACGCCGGATCCTGCTCGGCTGCGGCGACTCCGGCACCAATGACGGCGGCGCGGGCATGGTGCAGGCGCTCGGCGCACGCCTGCTTGACGCACAGGGCCGCGAACTCGGACGCGGCGGCGCCGAGCTGCTTCGCCTGCAACGGATCGAACTCGACGAGCTGGACGGGCGGCTTCGGCAGGTCCGACTGGAGGCGGCCGTGAACTGGCACAACGTGCTCCTAGGCCCACGGTGTGTGACGCGGATGTTCGGTCGCCAGAAGGGCGCGACCACCGAACAGGTGCTGCTGCTCGAGGAGGCGCTACGGACCTATGCGCGCTGCATCCGCGACGCCACGGGCATCGACATCGGCGATCGCCCGGGCAGCGGCGCGTCTGGCGGGTTGGGCAGCGGTTTCGCAGCGCTCCTGGGCGGGACACTGCTGCCGCGATACCAGGTGGTCACGCAATACCTCGATATCGATGGATTGATCGAGCAATCCGATCTGGTCGTCACCGCCGAGGGCATGCTGGACGACCGGACACCGCTCGGAAAGGTGCCGGTCGAGGTCGCGCGGCGGGCGAGGAAACGGGGTGTGCCGGTGATCGCGCTGGCGGGCAGCATCGGCAGTGGCGTCAACGTGAACTTCGAACATGGCATCGACGCATTCACCAGCATTCTGGAGCGTCCTTGTACCCTGGAGGAGGCGATCCACCAGGCAGGCCCGCTGCTCACCCGCGCGGCCGAGGATGCCCTGCGCATGATCGGCGTTGGATTGGCCATCGCCGGCGGCGGACGCGTTCATCGTGCGCTGGCTGCCACGTGACCGTAGACACGGCACGCCGCTGCACGCTCCCCACCTCGCACCACCGCGACGGCTATCATGGCTCCCGTCAGCATACGGAGGAGTCACTTCATGTCGACCAACAAGCAGGTCCTGCTCGCCAACCGGCCCACCGGATGGGTGCAGGAATCGGATTTCCGCATCGTCGAGACCCCTGTGCCGGAACCGGGCCCCGGGCAGATGCTGGTGAAGATCCACTGGCTCTCCCTCGACCCCTACATGCGCGGACGCATGAGCACCGGGAAGTCGTACGCGAAGCCGGCCGAGATCGGCGAGCCGATGGTCGGAGGCACCGTGGGCGAGGTGGTCGCATCGGCCGGCGGTAAATTCCAGCCCGGCGACTTCGTGGTCGGCTCACTGGGCTGGCAGCAGTACGCGCTGACCAACGGCGAAGGGCTGCTGAAGGTCGATCCGTCGCTGGTTCCCCTGTCCGCGTATCTCGGCGTGGCCGGCATGCCGGGCGCGACCGCCTGGACCGGGCTGCTCGAGCACTGCCAGCCGCGTGCGGGCGAGACCGTGGTGGTCTCGGCGGCGACCGGCGCGGTGGGCGGCGTGGTCGGACAGCTGGCCAAGATGCAGGGCTGCCGGGCAGTCGGCATCGCCGGGGGCAAGGCGAAGTGCGACTACGCGGTGCAGGAACTGGGCTTCGACGCCTGCGTCGACTACAAGGCCGGCCGGCTGTTCGAGGACCTGCAGGCGGCCTGCCCGGCGGGGATCGACTGCTCCTTCGAAAACGTCGGGGGACCGGTCATGGACACCGTCCTGCGCCTGCTCAACCCCTTCTCGCGTGTGGCCTTGTGCGGCCTCATCTCCGACTACAACAGCACCGAGCCCTACGGCCTGACCAATATCCGCTCCATCCTGGTCAATCGCGTCAAGGTGCAGGGGTTCATCGTGAGCGACCGCCTCGACCTCTACATGCGCGGCGTCCAGCAGATGGCCGGCTGGGTCGCCCAGGGGCGCATCCGCTATCGGGAAAGCGTCTCGGAGGGGCTGGACAGCGCGCCCCGCGCCTTCATCGGGATGCTCAAAGGCGAGAACTTCGGCAAGCAGCTGGTGCGCGTCGCCTGACCTGTGTCCGGCAGCGGCCCTTAAGTATCCTCGGGTGCGACCGTTAGCCCTACGGTCGCCCGCACTCCCTCGCGCCGGTGTCCTGCGGGGTCACCCGATCCGACTGTCCGTCCATGCACCAGCCGATTTCCCGTGTTGCAGACCTGACCAGCGAGCGCGACCGCGATCTGCTGGGGGTTTCCATGGCGGAGGTGCTGTTCAAGCTGCTGCGCGCCCGCGTGCTCAACCTCTGGCACGTGGTGGAACACCAGCGCGTTCCGCACGCCCGCCTGATGGCCGGCGTGCGGAACAACCAGCCTATCGCCATGTACGACCCGATGATGGAGGCCGTCGAGTGCCCCCTGCTGTCGGACATGGAAGGGGTGTACGAGTGCTGGCAGCAGGCAGCGCCGGTGGTCATGCCCGCCCTGGGCGAGGAAGGCACGCTGCACTACTTCCCGCTGCACGGCGCGACCGCCGTGGTCGGCGTGCTGGAGGTCGAGCACGACCACGCGCTCGACGAGGCGCAGCGCGAACTGCTCGACGGCATGCTGCGCATCTACCGCAACCACGTCGCACTGCTCGACTACAGCGAGCAGGACACGCTCACCGGGCTGCTCAACCGCAAGACCTTCGACGCAGTCTTCGCGCATCGCATCGCCCAGCGAACCGTGGGAGAGCGCTCGAACCGCACGATCCAGCTGATCGGCCGGCGGCGCAACGCGCTGCCGCACGAGTCGCCCTGGCTGGCGGTTGTGGATATCGACTTCTTCAAGCGCATCAACGACCGCTTCGGACACCTGTTCGGCGACGAAGTGCTGCTGCTCACCGCGCGCCTGATGGGCAACTGCTTCCGCTCCACCGACACTCTGTTCCGCTTCGGGGGCGAGGAGTTCGTGGTGCTGCTCTCGCCCACGGACGAGGCCGGCGTCAATGTCGCGCTGGAGAGGTTCCGTGCACAGATCGAAGCCTACGATTTCCCGCAGGTGGGGCACGTCACTGTGAGCATCGGCTACAGCCGCGCCGGCGCCGCGGACAACCCGACCGTCACCTTCGAGCGTGCCGACGAAGCGCTCTACTACGCGAAGCAGAACGGCCGCAACCAGGTACGTGGGTACGAGGCGCTGGTGGCGGCAGGCGCGCTGCAACCCAAGACCTCTCCCGAGAGCGAACTCGAGCTGTTCTGAGCACCCCGATGGGTGCAGAGACGCGGAAGCGGGCCCGGAAAGAGAAAAAGCCGGCTTTGCGGCCGGCTTTTCCAAGGTCCCCTCTGCTCTGTTCTGGATCCGATCAGATTCAGGAGTACTGCGTCACGGGACCTTACTCAGCGAAGACGATGCCAGCTCCGCGATTGCATCGCCAGACTATTGTTCCAGCAGCCATTTCTTTACCCCGTGGACCGCCCAACCGGGCTCACTCGTCGACCGATGTAAAGACCGCCGACACCTGAGGGTGAAATCCTGCGACCGGGCGCGATTATTCCGGACCGCGGCGATCCGGAATTGACCCTGCTGCAGCCATGATCTAGTGTGCGCACATGGATCATTCGCGAGCATCGTCACACGACCCGGTGCGGCACGACGTCCGCGTCATCGGCGTGGTCGGCGTCGCGCACGCCACGTCGCACTTCTTCCACCTCATCCTCGTCCCGCTGTTTCCCTGGCTGCGGCAAGCGTTCGCTTTGAGCTATGCCGAACTCGGGCTGCTGATGAGCATCTTCTTCGTGGTCTCGGGAACCGGCCAGGCACTGGCCGGCTTCGTCGTCGACCGCATCGGCGGCTGGCGCGTGCTGCTCGCGGGGCTGGGCCTGCTGGCGCTGTCCGCCTTCGGCTTCGCGCTCAGCGCCAGCTATCCGATGCTCGCACTGTCTGCCGCCATTGCCGGGCTGGGCAACAGCGTCTTCCATCCGGCCGACTTCACCCTCCTCAATCGTCGCGTGAGCCCCGTCCGCATGGCGCACGCCTTCAGCACGCATGGCGTGCTCGGTACCGTCGGCTGGGCCTGCGCCCCGGTGTTCCTCGCCGGGATCGCGAGCTTCGCCGGGTGGCGCATCGCCGTGGCAGCAGCGGGCATCGGCGCGCTCGCCGTGCTCGCGCTGGTGTATGCGGCGCGTACGCTGCTGGACGGCCCGTCCGTGCAGGCAGAGCCGGCCAAGGCGGCGCCTTCCCACGCGCTGGCGTTCCTGCGGCTGCCCGGGGTGTGGATGTGCTTCGCCTTCTTCTTCATCACCGCGATCGCGCTCGGGGGCATCCAGAGTTTTGCGCCCTCGGCGCTGTCCGAGTTGTATGCCATCCCGGTCGCACTGGCGCTCAGCGCGATCTCGATCTACATGGTGGCGCAGGGCGCGGGCATGATCGCGGGCGGCTTTCTTGCTGCGCGCACCGGACACCACGACAGGGTCATCGCCATCGCCTTCGCGCTGGCCGGCACGTTGTGCGTGCTGATCGGCAGCGGCGAGGTGCCGGGAACGCTCACCCTGGTCCTGCTCGGGATGGTCGGTTTCGGTGCCGGTCTGGCAGGGCCCTCGCGCGATCTGCTCGTGCGATCGGCTTCGCCGCGGGGGGCGACCGGGCGCGTCTATGGCGTCGTGTACTCCGGTCTGGACGTCGGCATGTCGCTCGCACCGCTGATGTTCGGCGCGATGATGGACCATCGCCATCCGGGATGGGTGTTCATCGCCATCGGCCTGTTTCAGGCGCTGGCGCTGTTCACTGCACTGGGACTGGGTGGCAGTACGCAGCGCGCGCGCACGCAACCGGCATGACATGACCGGGAGCGGCGATTGCCCCGTGTATGCATGACATCCGCACGTCGTCCCGTTGCACCCGCGCCACACCCTTTTCAGTCCGCATCGTGCGGCGTACCATGTCGAGATACACGGCTGAGCGGAGACCGCATTTCTTCCAGACCGGCGGCTACTGCAACGCAACACGACCTGTCTCGCGAACGATACAGGCGCGGCGTCGGCCGGTAATCCTGGAGGAGGGCCTTGAAAGCAACGAACATCGCAGACTCCGACTACTTCCACAAGGTAGTCGACTGCCAGTGGGCATGCCCTGCCCACACGCCGGTTCCTGAGTACATCCGACTTATCGCCCAGGGTCGCTACAGCGACGCCTATCTCGTCAACTGGAAGTCGAACGTCTTTCCCGGGATCCTCGGCCGCACCTGCGACCGGCCGTGCGAGCCGGCCTGTCGACGCGGGCGCGTCGAGGAAGGCAACGGCGAGAAGCCCGAGCCCGTCGCCATCTGCCGGCTCAAGCGGGTCGCCGCCGACTTCAAGGATGACGTGCGCGACCTGCTGCCGACTGCGCCGACGACGCGCAACGGCAGACGCGTCGCGCTGATCGGCGCAGGCCCGGCTTCGCTCACCGTCGCACGAGATCTTGCACCGCTGGGCTACGAGGTCGTGCTGTTCGACGGCGACCGCCGCGCCGGCGGCATGATCCGCACGCAGATTCCGCGTTTCCGCCTGCCCGAGTCGGTCATCGACGAGGAGGTCGGCTACGTGCTCGATCTGGGCGTGGATTTCCGCGCCGGCCAGCGCATCGACAGCCTCGCCGCGCTCCTGCAGGAGACGTACGACGCCATCTTCGTCGGCACCGGCGCACCGCGCGGGCGAGACCTCGACATCCCGGGGCGCCGTGAAGCCGCCGCACACATCCACATCGGCATCGACTGGCTCTCCAGCGTGTCGTTCGGCCACATCGAGCGCATCGGCAAGCGCGTCATCG